>JBBRYZ010000010.1:0-47216 GCA_038237165.1 Bacteroidales bacterium
TCCGCTCGAAACCTCAAAGAATGTGTAAGGATTGAAATATGAAATTCCAATCCTTCACATTTTCAACAACTTAGCCTTTGGTGAGATAAAGGTTAAAACCGTAGTTCTTCAATGCTTTTGGCAAAATCTTAACCAATTCTTAACCAGAGATTTTGCCTTATGACTACTCTAAACATTAAAATTGTGTTGCGCAAGGACTATATAAAGAAGTCCGGCAAGTATTCTGTTTGCCTGCGTATAAGTTCCGGAAGTTTCCCTAAACTTTTTCCTTTGAGTTTTGATTGCCTGGATGATGATTTTGACCAGGGAAAAGAACAGGTTAAAAAATCTGATCGGGAACACTTCAGAAAAAACACACTGATCCTGAAGGCTAAAACCAAAGCCCAGGGAATTGTTTTTGATTATCTATTGAATGATAAAATTTTGCCCCTGGATGAATTTGCAAGGGTGTACAGAAACGATAATTACGGTTCTGTATCTTTTTATGAATATATTGAATACCTCGTTATAAAGAGAGATAGTGAGCTTTCGCCCGATACTTTGGACCATTACAGAAAACAACTATCTAAGCTCAAACGGTTCCGGCCTGCTTTAACCTTCAGCGAAGTAAATGAAACTTTCATACTGGAGTATAAAGATTACATGATCCGGATACTTAAAAACACTCCAATCACATGGAACAAGGGATTAGAGTTTATTAAACGGATATGTAACCAGGCATACAAAGAAGGAAAACTAAAGGAACATCCATTTAAAAACCTTCAGATAAACCGGTTAAAAGGCAATTACGGACACTTAACAGTTGATGAATTAATTAACCTGGATAAGATGTACCAGGAACAAACTTTGCCGGCAAACCTTCAGAATGTGTTAAGGTATTTTCTTTTTGCCTGCTACACTGCTTTGAGATATAGAGATGTTTATGATTTACGCCTTGTTAACCTAAAAAAGCAGGATGAAACATTGTTCCTGGAGTTTGTACAGCATAAAACAAAAAAGCATACTATCATTCCACTAATTGACCAGGCTAAAGAGCTGATCCAGGATCAGGAATTTGAGCAACAACGAATATTTAAAGTACATGTTAACCAGGACACAAACCGAAAACTAAAAGAAATAATGAAGGTTGCTAAAATTGAAAAGCGAATTACCTTTCATTCAGCCCGGCACACTTGTTTCAAAGCGTTGTTTAACCTCGATGTGCCGTTGGATGTAAGAAGTATGATTATTGGTGATACTAAAGAGGTTGTTACCAAACATTACACTCATGAAGATATTGGAATGAAATTGAAGGTGCTGAATAAATACAGCTTAGCAATGAAGACACAGAAGACACAAATAGAGAACGAAGTTATTTGATTGGGCTAATGGTTCGCTTTAAACTTCAAATTACCGAAATCTTAAAAAGAACAATACATTATACTTTATTTGTAGTTTGTTGTTCAAATCTTTATAAGAAAGAATTCCAAAATTAAACATGACCAGCTTGTTGCTGTTTACTTGACTGTTTCAAAAATTGAATACCCAATGATATACTTGCCACCAAGAAAAGAAATGCAAAATTAGTTTCCTTAGTTTCAATAACGGGTGAAATAGAAAATCTAAAATGATCCAGATTCTCAAAAAAGCGTGAAATAAAGTGGTTCATTAAGAAGAGAAAACCAATCCATATAGGTATCACCGGTAAATTTAACTTGTTTAACAAGTTATGTACTTTTAATGAATATTTATTAGCTACGGGAATGAAAACACAATATAATAGCCAGATAATTGCAAAAATCCTGGCACTTGTAAACCAGGCTTTCAGTCCTGATTTTGTTTTTAATCCTTTATCATATGACTGAAAAATCCATAAATTATGGAGATTAGTTTCTTTCTGGGCGTTAATTTCCTGCATCTCATTGGATGTTTTTATTCCAAATATGCGTTGCCCCCAGCTAATTTCTTCGCCACAGCAAAAAACAAAAAATAATGCAAGTAACAATAAGAAAATATTCCGCTTCATTTTAAGAAAGTAAAGTACCTTTTCCGATTTTGATTTATAAAAAATATAAAATAATATCATTGCAGCCAAGATCCAAAAAATTGCCGCAAGATCCTGAATAAATCCGTCTTCACTTGTAAGATTATTTGCTTCATCTTCACTTACAAACAATAGAAAGGTAAATGAAAATACTAAGATCAGAAGAATGGAACAAAAATAAAATGCTTTTTTCATGGCTATATTTTTTTTCAGCCTGAGCTATGTGTTTGCGTTTATGAAAATTATTGGTTTTTTGCCATACTTATAAAATCAATTGCCCCGAATATGATGAGTTAAATATACAGATGAATTTTAAATAAATCATAAACTTGTTAAATTATAAAAAATAAATATCAATACTCCGTTAAAAAGTTAGATAAATGTTTGATTTTCAGCAAAATAAGTAAAAATAAATTTGGTTAAACCATTGGTAATCAGTATCTTAGATGATTATTCTACTAATTGTCTAATCATGACTTCCAAGGTTAACCAAAACGTTAAACAGCTTATTATCAGAGTATTACAAAATAGAGTATTTTCGAGCCTTAACAAAGCCCGAAAAGATTTCATGCTCAGCGTTCTTCGGCATATTTTAAGCATCAAAAGTAAAATTAATTTTACTCAATTTGGCCGCTTTAGTCCTTATTGTGAGCAAACCCACAGAATTCATTTTGAGCAGGAATTCGATTTTTTATCCTTCAACAAATTACTGTGCGGACAGATAATTGACAAAGAGCGCATTCTTGCTTTTGATCCAAGTTACATTCCAAAATCAGGAAAGCAAACCTATGGTAGAGGTCGGTTTTGGTCAGGCTCAGCAAAAGCTGCAAAATGGGGTTTGGACATTTGTGGTTTTGCCGTTATTGATGTTGAAAACAATACTGCATTCCACCTTAAAGCCTGGCAAACTCCAGGGGTTGATAATCCAGATGCGGAGCAGTTCAACTTGCTTTCGCATTATGCTTCAATTATTTCGGAGAATGCAATCACTTTTAAGGAGATTTCAGATTATATGGTGGCTGATGCATACTTCTCCAAAAAGGTTATTGTTGATACAGCCTTGGAGGCAAAGCTACATTTCATTAGTCGGCTCAGAGATGATAGCGTATTGATGTACAAATATTACGGAGAACCAACCGGCAAAAGAGGAAGACCCAGAAAAGTTGCAGGAAGGATAAACGTTGATGAACCCGACACAAACTACTTTGATAAACAGATTTGCAACCCAGATTTAACAATATATTCATCAGTGGTACACTCTAAGGCGTTCAACCGAGATATTAAACTTGCCATAGCAGTCTTTTTCAAAGATGGTAAGGAAATAGCACGTAAACTGTATTTCTCAACTGATCCAAACTCAAGATGGAATGCAAATTGTACGGTATTACCGCTCCCGCTTTCAGATTGAATTTTTGTATCGCGACGCTAAACAACATACAGGGCTTAATGATTGTCAGGCAAGAAGCAAAAACAAACTTGATTTTCACTTTAACGCTGCATTAACTGCGGTTAATTTAGCTAAGTATGGCTGGCTCTCCAATAAATCAACTGAACGAATACCTTTCTAAATGGCGAATTATAAAACCTTCTTTAACAATGCTTTGATGCTTGAAAGATTTATTTGCAGGTTTGCTATTAACCCGAGCTCTGCTAAAAATCAAAAGATCGTCAAAGAACTGTTGGAATGGGGTAGAATTGCTGCTTAAAAATTAACGGAGTATTATTTTTTAAACAAAGATACATAAAAAAACTATCTTTTCTATCCAATTTATTTCACCGATATTTTCGATCTAAGCGCTTTTAGAACTGCTATGATCAGGGAAAAATAGAAATAGACTTTATTTATTCCGCCTTCTTATAAACTATCGCCACCACCGTTTTATCATCTCCTCCCATATTGATTGTCATTCCATAAGGGCGTGAAGGATCAATAGTAACCTGGTTTAGTCCTGCTTTACCTGTTAGTTGTTCCCAGATGGTAACTGCCATATGAACTCCGGTTGCGCCTGTAGGATGTCCCCAGCCAATAAGTCCTCCGGTTGTATTTATCGGGATTTTACCGTCACGGGCTGTATTTCCGGCAGCTACAAAATCAGCACCTTTGCCATGAGCGGCAAATCCAAGCGCCTCAACAGCAAGTATTCCTGCAATGGAAAAGCAGTCGTGGAGTTCAACAGTAGCAAGTTGCTCAATAGTAATATCTGCCGACGTGAGGGCTTGTCTTATGGCTTCGCGCATAGTGGTAAGCACGGTCAGCTGTGGCGGATCTTCGGTAATGTCATCAACGGCATGCCCCCACCCTAGAACTTCAACAGCATCTGCGTAAGCGATACCGGCCCGTTTGAGTCCTTCGTCACTCATTACTGCGATTCCTGAGGCTCCATCGCTCACCTTGGAGCAATCAAAAACATTAAGGTAATCAGTAAATGACCTGGGATTGGGTTCCGTTAAAGCCAGGGCTTCGAGATCAGCAACCGTGTTGTGATGCTCCTGGGCAGTCGGACACAGACGGGCATTTTCTATGGCATTCCTAAACCAACGGGCAAATCCTTTGCGGGCATTCTCACGACCGAATTCAGTAAAGTAAGCTCCTGCCCTGTCGCTGAACTGCCCAGGAAAAAAATAAGCATGGCCTGTTTTCCGTTTGCCGAACCAGCCGGCACCGGCAAGAACATCCGCACAATAAATGGCCTTTACGGTATTCTGAACCTCAACACCAATGCAAAGCACTGAATCCGCTGTTTCGGCTAATATGGATTTCATTCCTGTAATAAGTGCAAGTCCGCCGGAAGCACAAGCCCCTTCTACACTGATGGATGGCTTAAAGCGCATTCCTTTATCGACCATTGGCATAAAAGCGCCAAGATGAGCCTGTTTATTAAATCGTGCTGACATAAAGTTGCCTACAGCGCTTTCGTCAACATTCTGAGCTCCTCCAATCTGATGAAGCACTCCCTGCCCAGCTTCTTTCATATAATGCTCCAGCCCGGGGCGCTCGGTGCGTGGATTAAACTCTTTACGTCCGGTGCCAAGGGAAATGGTATTGTAACCGGCAGTCATATATATTTTACACGATGGTTTTGTCATTTCAAATGTATTTTAACCGGTTACAAATAATTATTAATTGGTCCGTAGGCATGAAAAAAGCCGGTAAGCAAAACAGTATTCACATCTTTTTCACTTTGAGCCACACCATCGCTGACTAGTTTCAGGGCGTTCTCACGGGAATTGAGCGCATAAGTAACTGCAAGTCCGGCACCGTTGGCCGGAGATACTTGTAAGGCTTTAAAAGCAGGAATAAGGAAGATATCTTTATCCACAACCTTAACCAGTGATTTCCATGGCAATATTTCGGCTGGAATATCACCAAGCCAGTTGTCAACAGTTTCTTTAAACGTGGCAATGTCAATATATGCTCCTGAAGGTTTATCAATTACAGCGACCGTTTTGCCTATTTCATATTTCAGAAAACCGTCTTTCTGACTTCCATCGCTGAATTGCCCGCCTTTTACTCCGCTCAAAACAAGCTCATCCAGCAGGCTGCTGTGAAGTTTTTCGCCGCTCATATGCGGTTGCATCACCCGAAGTATGAACTGTACAACATCCAGGCCCACATAATCAATTAGCTGAAAGATTCCCATCGGTCGTGACAGGAAATCGCGGGTAACGCGGTCAACACAATATATGGCTTCGTATAAAGGCATCTCAGCAGAAAGTCGCTCAGCCTCCTGAATTCCAAACAACGCATCACGCATGAAATGTCCGTTCCCAATAAATCCGGCAATGTCATTCGAATGAACTACAGATTTGCGGAGATTGGAAGCATACTTTTGGGCGAACTCAACCATTTCGGCCGGATTTTCAGCAATGGTAATCAGCTCAACAAGTTTCTGAACAGCCGGTGGATTGTAGAAATGGAATCCAAGAATCCGTCCTTCCAGAAAAGCGTTTTTATTCAGACCGCCAATCGGAACTGAGGATGTATTTGTAAAAAACCAGGGATTTGCATTGCTGTTTTCATTGATTTGGCGGAAGAGTTTTTCCTTGAGCGCCTGGTTTTCGCTAACGGCCTCAAAAACAAGAGTTGAATCATAAGCCGATTCGATACGTGTTGTAGTTCGGATAATACTCATCACATCCAGAATATAGGCATCAATAATCTCGCTGTTTTCAATCAATCCAGCACAACCGGCATACAAACTGCGCAAGGCTACCACCTTTTTTTCAGCTGCTTTCAGCACTTGTGAGCGTAGGTATTTCAGAAGGCCGGCGAGTCCTTCATCAGAAGTATCGATAGCATTCAGAATAAATGTTTTCCCTTTGTTTTCGGGCTTAAGCATCTGATCGGCCATTTCGATGGCAGTAAGCAGCAATATTCCGCTACCCATTTTACCGGCAGCGCCGAGTACGGATACTTTCTTAATTCGGTTTGTATATTGCATGGAGGATTTTGGGGTTTAGGGATTGGGATTTAGAGAAAGAAAATGGCGAAAGAAGATTGGTAAAGAAGTTAAATGTGAAGAGTGAAAACTATTTTGCCAATAACTTTTAACCCTTAACTAATCTACCACTGCGGCTTTCTTTTTTCCAGGAAAGCGTTCATTCCTTCGAAGCCTTGTTTTCCAAACTGCTGCCCGAAAGATTGTGCTTCCAGCAAACTGCCCTGAGCCAACGAAACCTGGTAACCTGCACGGGTAACAAATTTCACCATCTTTACGGCATCAGGGCCTTTGGAGGCTATAACAGCAGCGATTCGAAGCACTTCCTCAATGAGTTGTTCGGGTTCGGTAACTTTTTGAACAAGGCCAATACGCAGAGCATCGGCAGCGGTTAACATTTCGCCGGTGGTAAGCATAAAAAGTGCATCGCCCATTCCGATGAGTCGGGGCAATCGTTGAGTTGCGGCATAACCTGGAATGAGCCCCAGATTCACTTCTGGCTGTCCGAATTTAGCATTACTGGAAGCAATGCGGAAATCGCATGCCAGTGCGAGTTCAAGACCGCCGCCAAGGGCAAAACCATTAATGGCAGCAATTACAGGTACTTTAATTGTGGTTAAACCCCTGAATGTTTTCTGGCCGCGTAAAGAAAATGCTTCTGCTTCTTCAGGTGTCTTATTAACCATCTCGGCAATATCAGCTCCGGCAACAAATGCTTTTCCGGCACCGGTAATAACTACAGCTGTTAAACCGGCATCAGCTGCTTCGTTAGCAATAAGATGATCCATTTCATCAAAGAAAGCAGTGTTCAGAGCATTAAGGCTTTCGGGTCGATTGATGGTTACAAGCAGCAAACTGCCGCGGCGCTCGGGTTGAAGAATTTTATATTCCATTATTTCGCGTATGAATACAAATGGGCTTATTCCCACAAATGTAACAAATATAAAGCTATTTCGATATATGAAACAAATACCTTCTAAAAAAGTTGGATTCAGTATGATGCTGAGTTCACTTAGATTTTAAAAATAAGGCAAGTATCTTTAAAATATTCCTATATTTATGTTACGACTATATCCTTTTTTCAATTTCATTCAACTTCCAAAACGTTCAGGGCTAGAAAGAGTTCCAGTTAATAAAGTCCTTTCACCCGTGGTTTCCCTGCAATAAAATCCTTCAGGTAAAATGGTTCACAATAAGCCAGGTCGGCGAAATTGCCCTTCTCAAATTCATTTTCAGCTAACATGCAGATAGCTTTGGCGGAAAGGTTTATATTGTCCTCAAATGCAAATCCGGTTTTGGATTCAAACAGAGTTCTGCACTTTGAAGCACCATCGCCAAAATAAATAATTTCCTTACCTGCAAATTCACTGAAAGAATCTTCGGTAATAATACTTGCATTAACGGGTTCAATAAGCTTCAGATCCTTATCAAACATGGCAGTATATACTTCCATGCGGCGGGCATCCAACATCGGGCAAAACAGAATATTATACAGGTTTTTGGCCTGTTCAATGTAAAGTTGCAGTACCTGCCAGGCAAGAGATTTTAAAGTATCAATTGCAATTAATGGTTTATCGAGAGCATAACACAGTCCTTTAGCCGAAGAAACTCCGATCCGCAAACCGGTATATGATCCCGGACCCATGCTAACCGCAACAGCATCCAGTTGCTTATAAGTTAATCCGGCTTCGAAAAAAACATCAGTTATATAACCGGTGAGCGCAGCTGAATGCTCTCTGCTTCCTTCCGACTCACGGATAGCAAGCAGTTTGCCATCCTTAACCAATGCAACTGAACAAATAGATGTTGCTGTTTCTATACCCAGGATTAATGCCATGTCTGTAATTGAATTATTGATGCCAAAGTTACATGAAAAAAGTTCCGGGTGCCTTGATCCCTTAATCGGAACCCGGCATCCGGAACATGAAATCCCTGTAAATACTGATAAAGCAGAGTTTTATTTAGCTTCGTCAGTATATAAGTCCTTGGGGTCAACCTTTTTCACCTTGTCTCCGTCTTTCAGCTTTTTAGAAACAGCACGGTAGGGAGCAGTAATAATTTCCTGTCCTTCTTTTACGCCTTCAAGTACCTGGATGTACATATTGTCCTGAATACCTGTTTTAACTTTTACCATTTTTGCTACTCCGTTGTCGTACAGGAAAACATATTCCTGTGCTAATTCTGCTTTCTTTTTTGTAGTCTGATCATTTTCGGCCTGGTCACCTTGTTTTTCAACTTTAGGCGCAACTGATTTTGTAGTGTCAGCCCTGGAGGTAATAGCCTGGATAGGGAGAGTTAAAACATTAGTTCTGCTGGCCGTTTGGATATCAACTGTTGCCGACATACCGGGACGGAAAGGTGAATCGTTTGGCTTATCAGCTGCGATAAGGTCTTTGTATGAATCCAGTAGCAAACGTATTTTTACGTCAAAATTGGTAACCTGATCGGCACTTACTCCAACAGTATTGGCAGATGTGCTGATCTCTGTAACAATTCCTTTGAACTTGCGGTTCAGGTAGGCATCCACTTCTACCAAAGCAGTATCATTAAGCGCAACACGAACTATATCATTTTCGTTAACGCTCACTTTTACCTCCATGGTTAGCAGGTTGGCAATCCGGAGTATCTCGGTACCCGAACCAAATTGTGAAGCTCCTGCCACTCGCTCGCCTTTTTCGATGTTAAGTTTCGAAACAGTTCCGGCAACCGGAGCATAGATTGAGGTTTTCGAGAGGTTTTCTTTAGATTCCTTAACACCGGCTTCAGCATTTTTAACATTAAAAGCTGCGGCTTTCACACTTTGTTCACCAGCTTCAACCTGGGCAAGAGCTACTTCGTAGTTTGCCTTAGATGATTCGAATTCAGCATCTGAAATTGTCTTCTGACTATGAAGTTTATCGTTGCGGTCGAACGAACTCTTTGCATTGATAAACTGTGATTTTACCTGAGCCAGCTGAGCTTTTGAATTGGCCAAATTAGCCTGCGAAGTATTAAGTGCGGCAATGGTACGGTCATAATTCGACAGGTATATTTCGGGATTTATCTTTGCCAGCAGTTGCCCTGCTTTAATAAGGTCGCCCTCCTTTACATAAAGTTCTATGATTTCGCCCGATACATCCGGTGAAAGCTTGACCTCAAATTCGGGAGCGATTTTTCCATTAGCCGAAACCACTTCGACAATAGTCCGTTTTGTAACTTTTTCAGTGGCAACTTTTGTCTCATCGGCTTTACCGATCAGCCCTTTTTTCTTGGCAATAATACCAGCGATAAGAGCAACAACAACAAAAATAATAAGTATCCAGATAATTTTTTTCTTGGTAAACATTGCTGATATGGATTAATTAATGGTTTGTTTTCTTGTTTGAATGCGAATGAAAGTCTGAATCTGTTATTTCCGTTTCAGGGTAATTGGTTTACCCATGTAGAAATCAAGGACAGTGCTTTTAAAAATAAATTCATATTTAGCGCGAAGCTGATCCGATTCGGCTTTTTCGAGGTCCTTTTTCGCATTGTTATAATCAACGGAATTTAAAGATCCGACGTTAAACTTCTGCTCTGCGTACCTGAATGATTCGCGGGCGGCATTAACTCCTGTAGTGGAAGCATCATAGTTATTGAGAGCCGCTTTGGCATCGGCATAAGCCTGCTGAATGGTTTTATTAAGCTGTAGCTTGCTGCTTTCGAGGTTATATTTCTGATTTTCAACATTTATTTTTGCCTTGCTGATGTTGGTACGTGTTGACCAACCGTTGAAAATCGGAACATTCAGGTTAAGAGAAATAGAACGGTTAAAATTATCTTTAACCTGGTCGGCAAAGGGTTTGGTTTTAAATGCGGTTGTTGCGCCATAATCCCATACAAATTGTTGTGGCAACCCATTGCCAGCAGGAATAAATGACGATGGAGGAGTATTGGTAACGTCAGGGGTGGTGATTGCATAACTATCAAGTACCTTTGCGGCTCCTGAATAACCGGAGCCCAATGAACCCTGCAATACAAGTGAAGGAGACTGACCGCCCTTGGCTATGCTTAAACCTATTTCTGAGCTTTTCACTCTTAACTCGGCGCCTTTAATGGAAGGTTGCGTTTCGAGTGCGAAAGAATAAATCTGGTCGGGTGATATAGCAAGTGTCGGCTGTGAGCCCATGGCAAGATCCGGATGTTCGATCTCAAAACCAACAGTTGTAGGCAGATCAAGCATTTGAGTTAATGTAAGATAAGCAATATCAAGGTTATTCTGGGCACTTATAACCTGGGAATTTTCCATTGCCTTCTGTGCTTCGAGTGTGAAATAATCGCCTTGTGCAACAGCTCCGGCATCAACCAGGCTTTTTAATCTCTTGGATTGTAATACAGTAGCTTCCAACTGATTTTGCGCCGTTTTTGCCAGTTCAGCATAAAAAAGAATCTGCAAATATCCGGTAGCAATATTAAGCGAAATATCATCCATAAATTTATCCGTCTCATAGCGTGTTGCTTCCACATTGGATTGACTTTGTTTTACCATGTTCAGTTTCTGAAAACCATCAAAAAGTGTAACATTAGCTCCAAGATAAAAGTTATCGGTTTGTACCCTACTGGTTGCAAAAGCGTTGGTATAACGGTCAACAGTCTTGCCAAAATTGTAACCATGGCTGGCACCGCCGTTCAGGGAGGGCAATAAGCTTAGTTTATTCTGCTGTAGCGAAGCCTTCTCACTTTCAGCTAAAAGAAGCTGCTGCTTTACTTGTATATTATTACTGAGCGCGTATTCGACACATTTTTCGAGTGTCCATACATCCTGTGCCTTGATGGTTGTAATAAACGCCAAACAAGCAAGTATTAATAGATAGTTTCTCATTGAAAACAGATTATAAATTCTAATCTAGGTTAGTTTGATTATTATTGAATTAATTTTACAAAGTTATTTTTAAGAACGATACAAAAACATGTCACAAAAAAATATATTTGTTTTTTTAACTTTTTTACTACTGTTTAACAACTATAATCATGCTTTTGCTCAATTTACAGAAAAAGAAAATCAGGAAAAGGCAATTT
The DNA here is from genome assembly GCA_038237165.1 of Bacteroidales bacterium. Lineage (GTDB taxonomy): Bacteria > Bacteroidota > Bacteroidia > Bacteroidales > UBA4417 > UBA4417. The sequence goes on from JBBRYZ010000010.1 coordinate 11,500, forward strand.
ACAGCGACACACTTGCAGCGCTGCATTACGGAATTCATTTAACAGACATTAATCTGACGAACAAAACCATAAAAGGTTACACCGAAGTTAAACTTGTTTGCCGGACTGCTTCAGTTTCATCTGTTAAACTTGATTTCGCAAGTCTCACTGTGGATTCGGTATTTATCGGGAATACCCGAACCGGTAAATTTACTCAAGCTGCAAAACGTATAATAATAAAGCTTTCAGAATCATTAAATCAGGGAGAAACAGTCCTGGTAACAGTGTATTATCACGGACATCCTTTTGTTGATCCCAGCGGCTGGGGTGGTTTTCATTTTTCGGGCAATTATGCGCTTAACCTGGGTGTAGGTTTCGATGCGATCCCTCATAACCTGGGAAAAGCCTGGTTTCCGTGTATCGATGATTTTCACGACAGGGCTTTGTATGATGTATTTCTAACAGTTACTAACGATAAAAAAGCCATTAGCGGAGGCCGGTTGATTGAGGTATTGCAAAATGGAAATAATACCTCCACCTGGCATTGGAAAACCGAATATACGCTTCCAACCTACCTTATCTCGGCAACTACCGGCAAATACGAATTAAAAACTGACACTTTTAACGGGCAGAAAGCGCAAATTCCAATAACTTTTTATTGCAGACCGGCAGATACTACAAAAATTACCAGCACATTTATTCATCTCAAACAAATCCTACAGATTTTCGAAAGTCATTTTGGCCCATATCCTTTCGAAAGGGTTGGCTACACAGCTTCACCCGGCGGATTGGGAGCCATGGAGCATGCCTCGAATATTACATATCCATTTTCGGGCTGGACCGGAAACACCGACGAGGAATCGTGGTATGCGCATGAGCTTTCGCATATGTGGTTTGGCGACCAGGTAACCTGCGCTTCGGCTGAAGATATGTGGCTTAACGAAGGCTGGGCTGTTTTTTGCGAATCGCTTTATCAGGAGGGGATTTATGGTAAACAAGCTTATAAGAATAATATGCGGTCGAAGTTAAAGGAGGTTTTGCAATCAGTTTATGAAACAGATGGCGGATATTATGCCTTATATGGAATTCCGCAAATAATCACTTATGGCGCAACAGTGTATCAGAAAGGCGGTCAGGTTGCTCACACGCTCCGTGGTTATATGGGCGACAGTCTGTTCTTCCGAGGGGTAAAAGCTTATCTGGAAAAATATGCCTATAATTATGCTTCGACTTTTAACTTGAGGGAGTTCCTTTCATCCTATAGTGGAATTGATCTGAAGCCTTTTTTCGATGCCTGGGTTTTTGAACCTGGATTTCCACATTTTTCAATCGATTCAGTGGTTTCAGTTAAAACATCCAAAGGGTTTGATGTAAATGTATTTGTTCGTCAGAAACTTAAAGGCAGGACACAGTATGCCAATTTCAACCATTTGGAAATTGCTTTAATGGACTGCAAATGGCACAAGTTTACAGATACGATAGTATTTTCGGGCGTGAGCGGACATAAGACTTTTCACGTGTCGTATTTACCAGTCACAGCAATGGCTGATCCGGATGAAAAGATTTCGGATGCCACAACAGATGAGACCAAAATTCTTAAGCAAATAGGAGAATATGATTATCCGGAAACTTTTTGCAAGGTAATAGTTGAACAAATTACAGATTCAGCTTTGGTAAGAATAACCCATAACTGGGTAGCTCCTGAAAGTCTAAATTCAGCTTATTCAGGTCTCAGGATTTCGGATTCACGGTATTGGACAGTGGAGGGATTGTTCCAAAAAGGATTTAAAGCCCGGGGAGAATTTTCCTACAGCAATTCCAGCGATCTTGACAAAACACTTCTTGCAGATTCAACCGATTCACTTGTGATGCTTTACCGGCCAGGAGTCGGACATGCCTGGAAAGAAACTGCCTTTAAGCATGAAGGATCATGGATGAACGGAACAATCACGGTTGATAAATTGCAGCCCGGTGAATATTCGCTTGCAGTTTGGGATAGAAAAAATGGTGTTAAAAATGGTAGAAAACATTAAAATAGGGCTTGCTGAGAATGTATTATTAGTCTGATTACCAATTAATTGCCAGCACATATATTGTTAATGAATGCAAGGGAACATACAGCATAGTAAGATAAACCTTGCATTTATAATTTTGGCTTTCCCCGTTAGGGGATACATGTCAATAGAATAATCGGTCGTTGATGGGTTATTCCCCATAGGGGATTAACATAATATTTTGATTGTTAATGCCTAATGGGCAAATTAATTTAACCCTCTTCCTTTTTTCTATTGATATAAATGCCCTACGGGCAAATGTAAAAGGTATAGTTGAGTTTTTCAGCAGACCCTAAAATAGAGACGTGATTAATCGCGTCTCTAAAGCCATTGTCTTGTCGCTGCGGCAATATTCAAAATTTTCACCCGAAGCAATTTGCTGTTTGTAAATGATCATAACCTCAGCAACCTGAGTCGCAGTGAAGCATTGAAGCATTAAAAGTTTTGAGCAAAAAAATCCCGGAGACTCGTTGAAAAAAGCCACCGGGACTTATAAGTCCGATACAGCTTAAACTGCCGCTTCCGTTACCAGCTTAAATCCAATGCCATGCACATTGATCAGTTCCACCGAAGGATCTTCCTTAAGGTACTTGCGGATTTTGGCAATATAAACATCCATGCTGCGTGCATTAAAATAACTGTCGTTCTGCCAGATGCGGTTGAGCGCAAAACTACGGTCGACAACCTGGTTAACATGCTCACATAGTATTTTAAGCAGTTCAGCTTCCTTGCTGGTAAGTTTCTGATCCTCATTATTAATATGCAGATTCTGATGGTTATAATCAAAAACAAAATTTCCTAATGTAAAAGTTCCCTTATCAGTTTTTCCATCAGTAACTTTAGCAGAACGCCTTAGAATGGCTTCGATACGGGCAAGTAATTCGTCCATACTGAATGGCTTGGTAAGATAATCGTCGCCACCCGCCTGGAAACCTTTCAGTTTATCTTCTTCGAGCGATTTGGCAGTAAGGAACAGGATTGGAATCTGGGTATCAACTTTGCGTATATCCTTTGCAAGCGTAAATCCGTCCTTAATGGGCATCATTACATCAACCACACAAAAATCAAAAGGTTCCTTATTAAAAACTTCAAGCGCTTCGAGTCCGTTTACACAAAGCCTGGGGGCATAACCTTTCGCTTCAAGATAGGTGCGTAAAATAGTGCCAAGATTGCGATCGTCTTCGGCAAGCAGAATCTTTATTTTTTCGTTTTCCATTTTTGGTATTATTATGAGTTAATTACCTGTTATTAATTGGTTTAGATATTTTATGCTAAATATAGAGGTTTTCTTTTCGTGTGTATTCTGATCAGGAATAACATACGGCAGAAACATAGTAAAGGTACTACCTTTTCCGGGTTCACTCTCAACGGATATTGATCCGCCGTGTTTTTCGACAATAAATTTTACATAACTAAGCCCGAGTCCGAATCCTTTTACATTATGTACATCCCCCGTTGGAACTCGGTAAAGTTTTTCAAAAATCCTTTTCAGATTTGCTTTGCTGACGCCCATTCCCTTGTCGTGAACACTAATAAAAATACCATTTTCGGCATCGGACGTCGAAACCATAATCTGTGGTTTACGGGGTGAGTATTTATTAGCATTATCGAGCAGGTTAAAAATAACGTTCGAAAGGTGAACCTTATCAGCCTTAATAACAGGGTGTTCTGCTTTGAGCGACTGTGTTAACACGCCATCGCGAATCTCGATCTGAATGGCTATTTTATGAATGGCATCCTCAATTAGCAAATGCATATCAATTGCTTCGGGTCTGAGGTGGAGGCTTCCCTTTTCGAGAATGGCTGTCTGAAGTATTTTTTCGGCCATCTCACCCAGCCGGTGATTTTCGTCGCCTATAATATGGATATAGTCTGCATACATTTCGTTGCTTCGGGGAATATCCTTATCCGAAAGCGCCTGGCAAGCCAGCGAAATGGTCGAAATCGGTGTCTTAAATTCATGCGTCATGTTATTTATAAAGTCATTCTTGAGTTCGGATAATTTACGTTGCCTGATAATAGTGAAAACTGAATAACTGAAAGCTGCAATTATAACAAGCACCAGCAACATCGAAACGAGCATCATAATCCAGAGACTCTGCATGTTATACCTCGACTGCGAGGGGAAATAAATAAGCAGGAAATCGCGTGTGGCCATTGCTCCACCCGAAAACAAAGGATACATTATGCCTTTGGAAAGTAATTCGTCGTGGTATTTACCAGTTTTTTCGAGTACCAGTTTACTTCGGTCGGGACTGTAAACACCAAATTCGTAATTTGTTTTAATCCCTTTGCTTAAAAATTCCATTTTAAGCAAAGTATCTAACAATCCAACTGAGATCTTCTTTTCGATATCCCCGACTGTTGCTTCGTTTGAGGTTTGGTTCATAAGATAATTCAGCATCCATTGCTTGCGAACTGCTGCACCTTCCGCGGGGCTGCTGTTTAAAATGTCAGATCCGGTTTCCCTCAGATTTTTATCCGAATCATGAGGTTTAGTATCGGTACCGCTATCCCTATGGGCAATTCTGCCTTCCGATTGAGCCTGTTTATCCAATGAGATAACCTGCGAATCGAGGTTCGAAATATTTTGAATACCCTGCGAATTATACAACAACGAATTTGTATCGTGCGATAATATCTGTAAAGAAGCATTGGTTTTAAGCCGCACAAACTCAATTGTTTCAAGATTCAGCAAAGCCCGGTTAACAGCTTCATCAATGCTTCGACGGAAATTGGCTTCCCTGAGCTGCATCGAATTCCGGATCCAGTAAACCTGTATGCCTATAGACACAGCCATTGCGACTGCCATAATTACGATCAATAAACCCAGTAATTGCTTTTTCACACTTATTTATATAAATTTATAACGCTGTATTCTACCTGTAGCCAGGGAAATGAAAATCGGATTTCTACCCTTTAGGATACCAACTCGTTTCGATTTAACCGGATAAACGCATTTTGCAGATATGGACTTTAAACGCGGCAAATCTATATTTCATTTCCTGCAAATTTATAGAGCCTTACCATCAGTTAAACAATGGCTTAACAATATTTAACGTTCTTTAAATTTCGTTAACAATGTGCAGGCAACTATGAGCGTACTTTTGTATCGGTTAGTTAAACAAAATGTTTTGCTTATATCTCTGCTGGTTACAGAGACGATTTCATAAGTGGTTTTGTTGTTTGTTTGGAAAATGCGGCTCAAGGGTCGCATTTTTTGTTTTATACATTTTCATTTTTCACCATTCTTGCAATTCTAAAATTGTTTGCCGACGATAAAACGTTCAATACTCATTAGCCCGAATCGCATACATACAAAAAATTTAGTTGCTTAACATATTTTAACGTTCTTTAAATTTCATTAACAATCAATCATCTTATCTGATCGTATCTTTGTCTCGGTTAATTGAACAAATAGTTATTATATTAAATCTCTACACATTGCAGGGATATTTTTCATAACTGGTTTTGTTGTTTGTTTGGAAAAAATGCGGCTCATCCGGGTCGCATTTTTTTATTTATATCTCATACCTGACAGGCCTCCAAAACCTGTCAGGTTTCTGTTAAATTACCATTAACGGTATGAACTTATCCTTTATTTTCGTAATTTTATACTCTCTAACCATTGAGAAGGTAGCTAAACAATTCTGTCGAAAATGATCAGTCTTCAATTCCAATATAAACATGTATCGGGTTTCCTGTCGGAAGAAGAGCTGCATTTAATGCAGAACGAGATAGATATCAGTCACAGTCTGCTGGTCGAAAAAGCAGGAAAAGGAAACCAGTTTCTCGGTTGGATTGATCTGCCTTTAAAAACCGATGAGGTCCTGATCAGCAGCATTGAAGCCGATGCCAAAACCATTCGTGAAATAGCGGAAATTGTTGTTGTAATCGGCATTGGTGGTTCATACCTTGGAGCAAGGGCAATTATCGAAGCGCTTTCATCACCGTTTTCAGCTTTTAAGAATGAGCTTAAAAATCCGCTTGTATTATACGCAGGTCATAATCTTAGCCAGGATTACCATGCGGAACTGCTTCAACTTCTGGATAGAAAAGATTACGCCATAGTAGTTATTTCCAAATCAGGCACAACCTCCGAACCGGCAATTGCTTTCAGACTTTTAAAAAATCACATTGAAAAAAAGTATGGTACTGATGAAGCTGCCAGACGCATAATTGCTATAACAGACATTTCAAAAGGGGCTTTAAAAAGTGTTGCTGTTAAAAATGGTTATAAAACGTATACTATTCCCGATGATGTAATAGGCCGCTTCTCGGTTTTAAGCCCGGTTGGTTTATTACCGGTTGCCATTGCCGGATACGATATCCGAAAGCTGATAAGCGGAGCCAGCGAAATGCGGAAAGTATGCATAGAAACATCATCCCTGACCGACAATCCAGCTGCCTGCTATGCTGCCATCCGTAATTCATTGTACCGTCTAGGGATCCAGGTAGAAATACTAGTTAATTATGAGCCGTCGCTGCATTATTTTACGGAATGGTGGAAACAGCTTTTCGGCGAAAGCGAGGGTAAGGAAAACGAAGGATTATTTCCTGCCGGAGCTGATTTTACTACCGATCTGCATTCGATGGGTCAATATATACAAGAAGGGCAGCACATGCTTTTCGAAACAGTAATTCACGTTCAGAAACCCAAACATTTGCTTTCCATTCCCATTGATGAAGCGGACCTCGACGGAATAAATTATCTGGCTGGAAAAACGCTTCACGAAATTAATAACATGGCAGCTCTGGCAACTACGCTGGCTCATACATCTGCGGAAGTTCCTAACCTTGATATTTTGCTGCCCTGTCTCGATGAACGATCGCTGGGCGAACTGATCTATTTCTTCGAGTTTGCCTGCGGCCTTAGCGGCTACCTTACAGGACTAAATCCATTTAACCAGCCTGGTGTCGAAGTGTTTAAAAACAATATGTTTGCCTTGCTTGGTAAACCGGGATTTGAAAATGAAACGGAAGAGATTCTGGAGAGGATGGATGGGGAATAGGAGAGGAGATAGAGAGGAGATGGAGGGAAGGGAAGATGGGGGGACTGGGAGACAAGGAGATAAGGAGACGGAAAACTTTGAACGCGAAGCGTTGAACCTTTGATCGCGAAGCATTAAAACCCCAAAAACGAAAGGAGATTCCTATGGAAAACAGGCTTTTCGAATACATGAACCGGCGCATTGGCGGTAATTTTATTCCGTTTAACTCCAAAAAAGAAGATGGTCCCGTTATAACTATTTCGCGGCAAACCGGTTGCGGAGCAAGGGGAATTGCCTGGATAATCTGCGATGAACTCAACAAAAGAAAAGAGTTTGTCAAAAACCAAAACAAGTGGAAATACATCAACCGTGAAATTTTACTGGAATCAGCCGAGCAATTGAACCTGGACCCCAAAGCATTGGAACACATCTTAATGGATAAAGACCGCGGAATGATGGATCAGATTGTAGGAGCACTTTCAACGCACTCGCACAAAAGTGATCAGAAAATACTGAAAACGGTTCACGAAGTGATCAGGCAGTTTGGTAACAACGGTAATGTAATTATCATAGGCAGGGGCGGAGCCAGCATTTGTAGTGATATAAAGTTTTCGCTTCACGTAAGGCTGGTTGCTCCCGAAGAATGGCGTATCACTGAAATAGCCCGCCGACTGGATTTTAGTAAAGCCTATGCTACCGAATATGTGCATAAGCGTGATGTGGAAAGGGAATTGCTGGTCACCAAACTTTACGGAAATAAACCTGACAGTACTACCTTTGATGTCCAGATGAACTGCAGTTGCTTTACACAAAAAGAAATTGCTGATTCCATACTCCAAATTGCTTCTATCAAAGGAATTATTTAAACTATACACCACCTATTGAATCCTGACCCACACTCTGAAAACACCATTCTTACCCTGAACGATCTCAGTATCGCTTTCAGCCATGAAGGAAAAGAGCATATAGCTGTAAATCATATCTCGTTCGAACTCAAACGGGGTAGCACTTTGGGTATTGTAGGCGAATCAGGTTCAGGAAAATCTATTACCTCGCTGGCCATTATGGGCTTAGTGCCCAAGCCAAATGGAATAATAAAAAGCGGTTCCATTGTTTATCATACTCCGGAAGCAGAATCCTTTGATTTATTAAAATTTCCTGAAAAAGAAATGAGGCACTGGCGAGGTAAAAAAATCGCTATGATTTTTCAGGAACCTATGACCTCACTTAATCCGGCACACCGCTGTGGCAAGCAGGTAATGGAAAACATACTGGAACACGAAAAAGTTACCCGAAGCCAGGCACGCATTCGCACACTTGATCTCTTCCGCGAAGTAATGCTGCCAGATCCCGAAAACACTTTTAATGCCTATCCTCACCAGGTTTCGGGCGGACAGAAACAACGCGTGATGATTGCTATGGCGCTAGCCTGCAATCCGGATATCCTGATTGCCGATGAGCCTACCACAGCGCTGGATGTTACCGTGCAAAAAACTATTCTTGCACTTTTACGCACTTTGCAGAAGAAACATAACATAAGCCTGGTGTTTATTTCGCATAACCTCGATGTAATAGCCGAAATTGCAGAGAATGTTCTGGTAATGTACCAGGGAAAGATTGTTGAAAAAGGTCCTATTGAACAGATATTCAACCACCCGCAACATCCGTATACTAAAGGATTGCTGGCATGCAGGCCCCCTCTGGGCAAGCGCCCGGTCCGGCTGAAGGTAATTGCCGATTTTATGAATGACCCGGAAAGTGATGGCGATACTTTTATCTCTAACGATGAACGAAAAAAGCTGCATGATGTTCTTTATTCAGCTGAACCTATTTTAAAAGCTGAAGGAATTAATACAATTTTTGCACTGAAGCGAAACCTTGCCGGGAAGGTGACGAAGCAATACAGAGCTGTAAAAGATGTTTCTTTTAAAGTTTACCCGGGCGAAACGCTTGGACTGGTAGGAGAATCGGGTTGCGGGAAGACAACCCTTGGCCGCACCTTACTTCGTCTTGTTGAACCTTCGTCAGGAAACACAATGTATAAAGATATTCAGGTTAATGATCTGAAAAGTGATGATTTGCGTACCTTGCGCAAAAAGTTACAGATTATTTTCCAGGATCCGTATTCGTCGCTTAATCCGCGTATTACAATTGGTGAAGCGATTATGGAGCCGATGCGAATCCATCACCTTCACGGAAGTGAAAACTCCCGCAAGGCAAAAGTTGCTGAATTGTTAATCAAAGTAGGTCTTGAAGCTTCTCATTATGGCCGTTATCCACATGAATTTTCGGGCGGACAAAGACAAAGGATATGCATAGCACGAGCCCTGGCTGTTGAGCCTGAGTTTATTATATGCGACGAATCGGTTTCGGCACTTGACGTTTCGGTACAGGCTCAGGTGCTGAATTTATTAAATGATCTGAAAAAAGAATTCGGGCTTACTTACCTGTTTATCAGTCACGATCTTTCAGTTGTGCGATACATGAGCGACCGGCTGATGGTAATGAAAAATGGAGAAATACAGGAAATTGGAGAGGCCGACGAGGTTTATTTAAGGCCTAAATCGGATTATACTAAAATGTTGCTTGATGCAATTCCGCGGGGAGTTGTTTAAGACAAGAGGAAGGGGAGAGTGGGGGACTGAGGGAAAGGGGAGCCTGAGGGAAGGAGGGACGGAGGGAAGGAGGGACGGAGGGAAGGAGGGACGGAGGGACAAAGAGACAGAGAGACAAAATTTGGGAAATGAAGTTAAATGTGTTTAAATCACTATGCCCAAAGCACCAAGCACTATGCACTATGCACTATGCACCAATCACTATGCACAATGCACCAAGCACTAAAATTATCAGAAATATAAAAACATAAAATTACGATGTCAAAAAAGAAACAAAATCCGCAGGCAAATGTAGCCCGCAACGAATTTACCAACAGGGTATTTAAATTATTCTCGGATAATTCCGACAATTCATACAATTTCAGGCAGACAGCCGGTCAGCTTGGAATTACAGATAAACGTGAAAAAGACCAGGTTAGGTCTATCCTTGAGCAACTTTGCACGCAAGGTTCGCTGGTGGAAATGAACCGGGGAAAATACAAACTGAACCCAAAACTTGTAAATGCCATTGCAAAAGCCAATACGGTTACAGGGATTGTGGATATGAAGGCTACCGGCAAAGCTTATATTATTTGTCCCGATCTTTCCGAAGATGTATTTGTCGAATCGAATAATACCAACCATGCCCTGAACGGGGACAAGGTTAAAGTTCATCTTTTCCCGAAACGCAAGGATCGCAGGCCCGAAGGTGTAATTGTTGAGATTGTTGAACGGGCCAAGAAACAGTTTGTCGGCATAGTGCATGTATCGAAACGCTTTGCATTTCTGGTACCTGACAGTCAGCTTATAAATGTTGATATTTATATACCTCTTACAGCGCTGAAAGGTGCAAAACATGGCCAGAAAGCCGTTGCACTTATCACTGAGTGGCCAGAGAAAGCTACCAATCCAATTGGCGAAATCATTCATGTGCTTGGGCAGCCTGGCGAGAACAACGTTGAAATGAACGCCATTTTGGCCGAATTCGACTTCCCGCTTGAGTTTCCAAAAGCTGCCGAAGATGAAGCCCTGCGAATCAAAAATGAGGTTGCACCCGAAGAACTTTACAAACGACGCGATTTCCGTGATATCTGGACTTGCACCATCGACCCGTTGGATGCAAAGGATTTTGACGATGCTCTTTCGCTGCAGAAACTGCCCGACGGAAACTGGGAAGTAGGCGTTCATATTGCCGATGTTTCGCATTATGTTACTCCCGGATCTGCAATAGATACCGAAGCTTACGAACGTGGAACTTCCATCTATCTGGTCGATCGTACAATTCCTATGCTTCCCGAACAGCTCTCAAATCTGGTTTGCTCTCTCAGACCTGATGAGGAAAAACTCTGCTTTTCAGCGGTTTTTAAACTGAATGACAAAGTTGAAATTCTTGAAGAGTGGTTTGGCCGTACTGTAATTAAATCCGACAGAAGATATGCTTACGAAGAAGTACAGGTGATGATCGAAGGTGCGGAAGGTGATTTTAAAAGCGAACTGATGACACTTCATAATCTTTCCTCGAAATTGCGGGAAGAACGGTTTAAAAAAGGTTCCATTGCTTTTAAATCGCAGGAAGTTAAATTTAAATTAGATGAAAAAGGAAAGCCAATCGGCGTAATGATCAAGGAACAGAAAGAGGCTAACTACCTGATCGAAGACTTTATGCTGCTGGCTAACCGCCGTGTTGCCGAACGTATCGCCACACGTAAAAATAAAGAAGGAGAAGCAAAAACCTTTGTTTACCGTGTTCACGACGAACCAAACCCGGAGAAACTGATCCGTTTCTCGGAATTCCTGAAAAAATTGGGGTACGATTTTCAAACCACAAGCCGAAAGAGTATCACCACGTCTTTTAACCAGTTGTTCGATAAAATCCTTGGAAAAGGGGAGGAAAATATGATTGAAACCATTGCCATCCGAACTATGGCACGGGCCGAATATACAACTCATAATATTGGTCACTACGGACTATCGTTCAGGTATTACACACATTTTACCTCGCCCATCCGTCGTTATCCCGATCTTATGGTTCATCGGTTACTCCAATGGTACCTGGACGATAAACCCAGCGCTTCAGAGTCAGAATACGACGAAAAATGCAAGCATTCGTCGGATATGGAGCGCAAGGCAATGGAAGCCGAACGTGCCAGCGTGAAATACAAACAAGCTGAATATCTGATGGATAGAATAGGGGAGGAGTTCGACGGTTTGATTTCGGGAGTAAGCAAATGGGGTATTTTTGTTGAGCTTACCGAAAACAAATGCGAAGGAATGGTTTCGCTCAGGCTGATGAATGATGATTTCTATTATTTGGATGAGGAAAACTACCGCATCATAGGTCAGCGCTGGGGTAAAATCTACCGCCTGGGCGACAGCATTCGGATCAAGGTTAAAAAGATCGATCTGCAGAAAAAACAGATGGATTTTGATCTGGTAAGAAACAATGAAAAGTAAGGAATCTAAGAACGAGTAAGGGTTTCACTTTAGGTGAAGCCTTTACTCTCTTAAGTTAACTATTAGAGTAGTTTTTTGCTTTTGGCATCATTAAAACATATATTTGCTATTCTTCAAAATGTTTTTGCTTTTGATGGAATTACGTGATCTATACAACCCATTACCATTAACCACAAAACCAGAACGCTTATGAAATTTTGTCCGATTTGCAGTACAGAGCTGAAACCTGAAGCCAAGTTCTGTACAGCCTGCGGAACGCCTGTTGCAGCGACTACACCTCCACAGGCAGCACCAGAATCCCCGTCACAACAGGCTTACCAGCAACAGCAATCAACTTATCAGCCACAGGAACCTGTTTATGAACAAGCCAGGGAAGCTTCGGAGGCATTTAAAGAGGCTATTACCGGCAAAACCAATATCGTTCAACGGGTTATAAATATTCTTACCAAACCGAAAGAAGAGTGGATTGTCATCAAATCAGAACAGCCTGATAAAATGAAACTTATCGGAGGTTATGCATTTATACTGGCACTAATACCCACACTTGCCGTGTTCATAGCTTACTGGATTATAGGAACCTCTTTTACGGCCTTCTCCTACCAGAGTTTTTCAGCAGGATTAATTCAGGGGATTGCTCAATTTTTATCGGCTGTAACAGGAGTTTATCTGCTTACATACATTATTGATTTGCTTGGCCCTTCGTTCGATTCGGGAAAAAACTTCGGAAAATCCATGCAGCTGGCAGTGTATTCAAGCACTTCGGTCTGGGTGGCTGGTATATTGCTAATTATCCCGGGTATAGGCTTGCTTGCAACGATTATCGGGATAATTTATGCAATTTATCTTTTAGCTACCGGATTGCCTGTTATAAAAGGAACGACGAAGGATAAAGTAACCGGATACCTTGCTTTATCCATAATATCTATGCTGGTAATCGGGCTGGTTTTAACAAAGATTTTCGGAGCAATCCTCGGACTCTTCTTTGCCTGAGGTTATAAACTATGCTGATTTTCTTTCAGGATGCTTTTAAATAATCAGTCTTTCTGTTAATTACCGGTTTTTTATGGTTATCGCCGGAAAGGTTTAATTTTGCATAATCGTTTAAACATATTTGCAATGAAATTTTGCCCCGAATGCGGAACTTTATTCGAACAGAATGCTCGTTTTTGCATGGAATGCGGCTTCGATAAATCTACGGTTAAACTGCTTGATCCTGCTTTAACACTGCCGCCCGAAATCGCAGTTAAAGCAACAATTCAGGAACCTGAGATACCTAAAAAAGTTACCGAATTACATGCTGAAACATCATATAAATGCCCTGAATGTGCACACATCCTGGAACCTGATGAGCGTTACTGCCAGAAATGTGGTTATGATACTATCGTAACCAAAGTACCTGTAAACGCAAATTTCAAAACGCTAAGCTTACCGGATGAAATTTTCAGACCTGAACCAGTATATTTTCATCCTACTACCGAAAAAGTGCAGTTGCCAGAACCGGTACAACCGTCAGAACCCGTTATACCACAGCCATCGCAACCTGTCCGCACCCATGTACCATACATTTCTAACACTACACAACAAACACCGAAACCAGCAGAACAGACACAACCATTCATAGAGCCAATTCCTGAATCTAACCATCCTTCCGCTGTTCCTCCTGTCCGCGTAAGTCAGCCGGCACTTCCGAAAAAAATAAAAAAAACTGGGCTAAGGATATTTTTTATTATTATTCTAATAGCTTTATTGGTTGTTGCAGCTTGGCTTGGGTATAACGCATACATGGATAATCAGGATCTAACACATTCGGCTTCGATTCCAAATATGGAACTCCCACCTATTCAGGAAGCAGAACCAGTTGCCCCGAAAACTGAAGTAACAGAAACACCCACTGAAAAAGCGCCCGAACAGCCTAAGGAAAGCACATATGCTAAAAGTAAAATTGACAAGGAACTTGCCAGGCAAAAAACAAAAGAGCAGAAAAAGCCGGCACAGCAAGTTGTGGCACCTGCTCAGAAAACAAATCCTGATCTGATTGAAAAAGCGTTAGCCAATTCAACTGCAAACAATAAGCAGACAAAAGTTATCTATGAAGTAGGGCGAAATGAAGAAGCCAAAAGTAAATTCCCTAAAAATCCTACAAAACTTATTATTAAGCAACCGACCATGATTATAAGGATTACTACCGATCATTACAATAAAGGCATGGGTACTTCAGGCGGAGGTAAAATAAGTATTAAGGACAGTAAAGGTAATGTGGTTGGGACTTTTACGGCGTATGGCAAGCCAGGGAAAAATGGTACACCGGATGCCAAATGGGTATCTGAGCCTCATAAGCTACTTCAGGAAGGAACTTATTTTATCTCGGACTCGGATATGCCCACCTGGTCGAAAACTTTTTGGGGAACCGGTTTTGTAATTGTTGAAGGCTACGAAACAGAGTAGCTTCTGGTTTAAAGTATTGTTAATGATTTTAATTTATTCGCCCAAGCTGGAAATGCTCTCCAGTAAATGGCTTATCCCATAAATGAAGAATCCTCCCTACTTTCACTGACTCGAACCAGGCATTGAACTGCGAAACTTTCCCGTTCTGATCCGGGCTGTAGATACATCCCAGTTGTTAGTACAGAATTGCCTTCATTTCAAAATAGCTACTGCCTCAGTTTCAGTAAACATACCCCTCTTATGCCATTAGCTATCATCAGCGCGTACCAATGTCCGAAGACACTTAATGCCATCATTATAAAATAGAGCTTGACTTGTCGCCGCCCTGGTGCCTTGATCGCGCAACTGAAAATATTAGTTATAGCTGATATCGGAATTATTGATAAGAGGTTCACGAAAGTATTCAGTTACCAAAAATATTTAAGGGAAAATGCTAAACTGAACATTTAAAAAAATGTGGTTTTTCAATCCAATAATCTGCAAATCAGCTAAATATGAAATTTATTGACCCAAATCAGTAATCAAATAGTTGGAAAAATAAATGAGATTTAGAAACTACTCCTCAAAAGTAGGCTTGATAACTATTCCGTCGTAACGTTTTTCAACATCACCGCGATAGGTAATAATTAGGAAAGGAGTTCCGTCCTCATTGAAAGTGGTCCAGTCACCTTCGCGGCTGCCGTTCAGGTAATTTCCCTGGTCTTTTAGTTTGCCGGATGGCCAGTACCAGGTAACTTTTCCATTCAGGTTATCGTCGATATATTCCCCTTCGAAACGCAGAGTTCCATTGGCATAAAACGATTTCCATTTCCCGAAACGTGCGCCGCCTTTGTAGCTTCCTGTTTCGCGGTAATTGATAAAATCATACACCCATTCACCTTCTTCTACACCTTCGGCATACTGTCCTTTTACGATCAATCTTCCGGTTTCATCATGCTCTTCGTATTCACCGTCTTCCATACCGGCAATGTACGATTGAATACGTCTGATGCTCCCGTCATCAAAATACCAGCGCCACGTACCGTCCAATAATCCCGACTTGGTATATTTTCCTTCGGATTCAATCTTGCCGTTTTCGAAGTAATATTTCCAGTTACCAACGGGTTTTCCTTTTGCATAAGCACCTAATGAACGTAAAGTTCCATCGGTGTAGTATTCGCGCCAGTTACCTTCTTTGGTTCCCTCTTCATCTACAATGCCTTCACCGGTAAGGGCTCCTTTCGAATAAGTATATCCGGCTGTAATTTTACCTTCTTCATTGTATTCGCGGCGCACACCTTCGGGAACATTGCCATTGTAGCTGGCAACGGTTTTCACCTTTCCGCTCGGATAATAATCCGTTTTTAATTTCAGACTTGTGAGTTCAGGAGCCTCAATCTGTTCGACATCATTTACATATTTTTTGACTGTTAGCAGGCTTCCATTTTCATCATAATCTTTAAAATAGCCGTTCTTTTTGTCATCTTTATAAACTCCTTCCAGCTTAATGTTATTATTATCATAAAAATATTTCCATCTGCCCTGTTTCAGGCCTTTGCTGTCTTTTCTATTAATGCGCTCACGGCTAACCAGAAATCCTCTTTTGTATTCCATATACGTGATAACCGTTCCATCTGTGTCGAGTTCGCGGGCAATTCCATTTTCGAGCCCATCAATAAAATTTATAACCAAACGAACTTTACCATCCGCATAATAATACGTTGTAGGACCTTGTTTAACATCGTTTACATAATACTCCGTAGTCATTTCGCCTTCTCGGTAAATGGTTTTCAGCCCGTTCTTTTTATCGGCAGCATAGGTAATTGATACGAGTATTTTTGCTGAATCGTTATAGAATTTCCAAACACTGTCGAGTAGAAAATTTTTACGGTTTCCTTCCGATTTCAGTACTCCGCTTTCATAAAATGTTTTCCAATAGCCATCGGGTTTTCCATTACGCATTGTTCCCTCACTCGAAAGCTTTCCTCCGGGATAATAGAATTTAACAAAACCGTCGGTTACACCGGATTGTTGATCCTGCGCCTTCGACTGATAATTAAAAATAAATAATATGGCCGACAACAACAGAGTTTTCAACATAGCTGTTTTGATACCGATTACAGAGTATTTTTGCACTGTGCTTTTAAGTTAATGGTTAAAAGTTAAAGGAAAATAGTCTGTAATAATTGCAGAAATCCATAACTTCTACCTGTTTATTTATCAATTTAAAATCTTAATTAATTTGTTATTAGTCCCCACAATTAACTATTTTCCATTAACTATTTATTACTTTTACTAAAGGTAAATTGTTAAATGTCAAACTATTGACTACTTTCCTTTAACCATTAACTACTTTCCCCCGTTCTTTGACAATTCGAGCATGCGCACAATCGGCCTTCGGGCTTTTTCAATCACATCGTCCGGCAAAGTTATTTCAGGTTTCTCGTGAAGCATACAAAGATATAATTTCTCCAGCGTATTCAGCTTCATATATGGACAATCGTTACAGGAACAAGTTTCATCCGATGGAACAACAAAAAATTCCTTTTCCGGCGAAAGTTTCTTCATCTGATGAATTATTCCGGATTCGGTAGCCACAATAAACTTTTTACTGCTATCAGTAGCTGTAAAATTGAGCATAGCGGCGGTTGATCCCACAAAATCAGCAAGTATCAGAACTGGTTTTTTACATTCTGGATGCGCAATAAGTTTGGCATCAGGATGTTCAAGTTTTAACTGCAAGATAGCTTCGGTACGGATCGTTTCGTGAACTTCGCAGGCGCCGTCCCAAAGCAGCATATTTCGCCCTGTTAAGCCATTTATATAGGCACCCAGATTTTTATCAGGTGCAAAAATAAGTTTCTGCTCTTTCGGAAATGATTCCACAATCTTAACAGCATTACTTGAAGTAACTATTACATCCGACCAGGTTTTAACAGCTGCCGTGCAATTTATATATGTAATTACCTTATGATCAGGATGTTGCTTTACAAACTCAGAAAACTCTTTTTCAGGCGCACTGGCAGCCAGCGAACAACCTGCATCCAAATCCGGTAAAAGCACCTTTTTTGAAGGCGAAAGTATTTTTGCAGTTTCGGCCATAAAATGAACACCGGCAAACACAATGATATCGGCGTCCGTTTCTGCAGCCTTTTGCGAAAGCTGTAAACTGTCGCCAATATAATCGGCAATATCCTGAATTTCGGCAACCTGGTAATAATGCGCCAGTATTACGGCATTCTTTTCTTTCTTCAGTTGATTAATTTTTTCTATCAGTTCTTCGTTATCCATTTTTCAAAAATTTCTCTTTCAGTAAATAATATTTATTTATTTTTAATTAAAAGTATGTTATTAATATTAGTCGGTTCATAGTGTTAACAGTTTAATGATATTATATTTTTAGTTTAAGCAAGTAGAGGTTTATACACATGTTTTCAACAGTTGTGAGAGTTATTGTATGTTGATAATTATCATTTTAAGTAGGTTGTTAACAATCGGTTCATACAGCACCCGGTTATAAAATTGCGAGGTTACAAACAGATAAAAAGTGTTTATATCTTGTTGCAAAACAACTCACAACTTGAGCAAACTTTTTTGGCCAGCCATTCACCTGCTTACCTGTGAATTAATTGTTAAGAGCAAGCTAATTCCGTAAACATTTTAGTAACAAAAGTAATCACTTATTAACAATAATTGTTTAATAAATCTATTACCCTGATAATGAAACACCTTGTTTTTGGATGTACTTTTGTTTCGCAGTGTAAGTTGTTAAATATGAAAGCAAATGCACTATAAATTACAAAATGAAAATAAACCTATAAAATTAATTTGTTAACAATGTTTGATAAGTCAAAAACTTTAGCATTAGGCTGCGATCAGGGCGGCTATGCTTTGAAAGAATATATCAAGATAAAGATCGCAGAATCAGGATATTCGGTTCGTGATTTTGGTTCCTATACTCCCGAAAGTATCGATTATCCAGATGTAGCGCACCCGATAGCTTCGGCTGTTAGTAACGGTCAATATCCGATGGCAATCCTGATTTGCGGAAGCGGAAACGGTGTATGTATGACTGCAAATAAATATGCCGGAATTCGCGCTGCTTTGTGCTGGAAAACAGAACTTGCCCAACTTGCCCGTCAGCATAATGACGCTAATATATTATGTCTTCCGGGGAGATTTATATCAGAATATGAAGCCCTTAGCGCAGTAATGGCTTTTCTGACAACCGATTTTGAAGGCGGACGTCATCAGGTCAGGATTGATAAGATTCCGCTAAAATAGCATTTTTATAATCGGATCATATAGTACCTTTGTATCTTTACTGAAATTACAAAATACCTGAATTGAAACTCCATGAGCGACTCCTATAATAAGTTTGTTGAAGACAGTGAGAAGAAAGCTTTTGATAAGGTTCACCGCGCAACCCTGGCATTTAATATATCGAAGTATGATGCCGCTGTTGTGAGGGGGAAAGAGCAATACCTGAATTTAGAATTAGCAAAAGATCGGGCAGCTCACATAAAGAATAAAGTAATTACGGATCTATCCAAATACCTGGTTGATTTCGAAGCAGCTTTTCAATCGAGAGGCGGAAAAGTGATTTGGGCGCAGGATGGAGCGGAAGCGGTAAGCGAAGTTCTTAAAATCGTGAAAAAGCAACAGGCTACTCATGTTGTGAAAAGCAAGACCATGGTTACCGAGGAAATTTCGCTGAACGAACACCTCGAAAAGGCAGGGATTGAATCGCTGGAAACTGACCTGGGAGAATACATCGTTCAGCTTGCAGGTGAAAAACCATACCACATTGTTACGCCTGCCATGCACAAATCGAAAGAGGAAGTGGCGGCACTTTTCAATGAAAAATTCGGAATGGATGCTAACAGCACTCCCGAACAAATTACAGCATACGTCCGCAATTTACTGCGAGAGAAATTTTTCAATGCCGATATAGGAATTACCGGCGCGAATTTTCTTGTGGCTGATATCGGAGCCGTTTGCCTTACAGAAAATGAAGGTAATGCATTGCTTAGCATGTCGTTTCCTAAAGTGCATATTGTAATTGCCGGTATCGAAAAGCTTATTCCAAAGTTTCGTGATCTCGACCTTTTCTGGCCTTTGCTGGCTACATACGGAACAGGTCAAAATATGACAGTTTATAATTCAATTATCACCGGTCCGCGGCAGGAAGGCGAAAACGATGGGCCGGAAGAAATGTATGTTATTTTGCTCGACAATAACCGCACTGAAATCCTTGCACACAAAAACCAACGCCGCGCTCTGGGATGTATCCGTTGCGGCGCCTGCCTCAATGTTTGTCCGGTTTATAAGAGTATTGGCGGACATGCTTACGGAACCACATACAGCGGTCCTATTGGAGCAGTTATAACTCCCTGGATGCGTGGCATGAAAGATTTTAAGCACCTGAGCTTTGCATCCTCGCTTTGCGGAGCCTGTACCGAAGTTTGCCCGGTAAAAATTAACCTCCACGAACTTCTGCTTTACAACCGCAATGATTCGGTTAAAGAGGGACTTGCCAGCCGTTTTGATAAAACAGTGATGTATGCTTACAAAACAGCCATGAGCAAACGAAAGTATTTAGATATGTTCAGTGGCAAAACGAAGAACAGTGCGCTTAAAAAGTTTTTTGCTGCACCCTGGGGATCGAGACGTGAATTACCTGAAGTAGCGACAAAGAGTTTTAAGGAGCTATGGGATGAGCAAAGAGGAGGGAAGAAGTAAGAGGTTTCAGCTTGAGCTTTACTCAATTTAATATAGTTTACTTCTGTGTCAACATTCAGGGAGGAATTACTATGTATTTTCTATAGTTTTCAGGAAGGTTTCAGGAGTCATTACCGGGATAGATATATCCTTGTAGTCTTTAATATTCCTGGTTATTATGCATTCAATATTTTTATATTTCATTGATGAGAAGTACTGTATTGCATCTTCAAAATCCTTGAATTCAGATGAAAGTGCAGATTTTATTATTCCACTTTCCACATCTAAAATTTCTACAAGATCTGAAAGATCCTGCAGGCTTTTTATGACTTTTTTATGCGAACCTACTTTTCTTAATATGTAATAAAGATTACTGAAACAAAGGGATGAAACAAAGCCCTTAAGTTTATTCTGATCAATAAGCGAAAATAAGATAGCTGCTTCCTTTGAAAATGGTTTTCTGTCAACCAGAAAGTCAATGATCACATCTGTGTCTATAAAAACATTGTTCATTCTACAAATATTTCTTTGTTAGTTGATCCGACAATTCTTTTTTGTAGTCAAAGTCTTCAGGCAATGTGTACGAACCCAACATTGATTTTATCTTCTGAGTAAGTTCAACTTCAGTTGATTCTGATTTTTGTATTAAAGCCTTGAAGTAATTTTCAACCAGGTCGGACAGGCTTCTTTCGTGTGCCCTTGCATACGACTTTGCTTTTTTAACTACATCGTCGTCAACATTTAAGGTTAATTTGGTATCCATGGTCAAGTATATAAATTTATACAAAGATACAGAAAAAAATTAAAAATCACGTAATAATTTACAAATATACTCACGTATAATGATAAATTCTAATTTTATCTTTCCTATTTATCAATATAAAAACTGGTATTGCGGTTTAACCTGAATAGCTTAATTGCGCTTACGATCCGATCCTCCCGGTTTTCTTCCACCTTTACCTTTTCCACCAAACTTCCTTTTTTCGTCTTTCCTTCTTATTTTAGGATTGTAAACAGGTGTTTCGCCATATTCCTCAGGAACGGCTGATTTTTTGATTTCGCGTTCGAGCAGGGTTTCGATGGCGCCAAAACGTTGCTGGTCGCGTTCGTTAATAAAGGTAACGGCTGTTCCTTCGGCCGAAGCACGTGCCGTGCGACCAATGCGATGGATGTAATCTTCGGCATCGTGGGGAACATCGTAATTGATTACCATGTCAATATCCTCAATATCAATTCCGCGCGAAACAATATCGGTTGCTACAAGAACAGGAATATCGCCGCTTTTAAAACGGTTAATAACATTTTCGCGTGCAGTCTGATCGAGGGTTGAGTGGATTTCCTCGGCTTTCATGCCTGTTTTTTTCAGTTCGTGAAATAGCTGCCGGGTTTTATCTTTGGTTGAACAGAAAATCAGTACCCGTTTCATTACTGTTTCCTTCAACAGCATTTTGATCAGCGGAATTTTCTGTGTATCGTAAACCACATAAGCCACTTGTACAATTTTTTCGGCCGGTTTAGACATGGCAATATTAATCTCAACAGGATTATGAAGTATCTGCCGCACCAGGTGTCGCATTTTGGATGGCATAGTAGCCGAAAACATCAGGTTTTGTCTTTCCCTTGGCAGGTAGGAAATGATTTTCAGAATATCTTCATTGAAACCCATATCCAGCATACGATCCGCTTCATCCAGGATCAGGAATTTGAGTTCCGGGAATTTGATATAACCCATATTCATATGAGCCATCAGCCGACCCGGCGTGCAGACAATTAGGTCGGCACCTTCGGTAAGCGCTTGTTTTTCGCGCGAAAATACGGTTCCATCGGTTCCGCCGTAAATGGCAATGGAACTTACTTTTGTATAATACGAAAAGCCTTCCATCTGCTGATCGATTTGCAGGGCAAGTTCGCGGGTTGGCACAATTACCATGGCTTTCACCTGGTTGTCGTGTGGCATGGCCATAAGTTTTTCGATAACCGGCAGTAAAAAGGCAGCTGTTTTTCCGGTTCCGGTCTGGGCCGAAGCAATTAAATCGCGACCTTCGAGTATGGCTGGCATTGCCGAAACCTGCACAGGAGTGGCGGTTTCGTATCCTATTGCTTCTATTCCCTGCATAAGTTTAGGGCTGAAGCCGAATGATGAGAAGTTCAATGTTTTGAAATTATATTGTTAATGTTAAGTAATGATTGGGTAGGTGAGTAGGTGAAACCAGAATTTTGGAGAGGAATTTTATTCTCCCAATTCCTTTTTATCGTTTCCTTTCAATATTTTGGCATTTAGTTTTGTAACTACTTTTTTGCCGGTGGTGTTTTCCAGTTGTAGACGGGCTGCTTTTGCAACTTCGCCACCTTTTCGGGCAACAGATTTATTTTCGTTAAACGTTGTTGGCTTTTTATTTTTGGATATTTCGGTTGTTGAAGCTTCTGCGAGCATATTCAGCACCAGTTCAAGGTTGGTCATGTTATCACGAAGGCTTTCCTGTTTCAGATCCTTGTGTTGCTTATATTGTTTAACGCTGAAACCGCTCCAGGCTTTTGTAATTTCATCAGTCAATATTGCATATTCCTGTCCTTTTTTAACACCTCTGTCATCCCATTCATCAGTTAGTTCCTTGCGGATTTCAATACTTTTCAGGCGTTGATTAACCCATTCCTTGCTATACCCTTTTTTGAGATAGGTTACCATTAAGCGATCGAAACCCACTTCCGGATCTTGAATTTCGTCAATGCGCTCGCGGCCGGCTTTTGCAAGCCATTGTTTAAAAGGCTCAGCTTTGGGTGAAGGGATGGATTGGATCAGTCTGAAAAGTTGCTCAGTATCGGCAACATCAGTCTGACGCAATTTGCCATCATCGGCTTCCATTTTCAACTGTCCGATTTTATCGGACAGTTCACTTCCTTCATTCTTGAGTTTTGATTTTAAATCGCTCCAATACTTACGAGGCCGGTCGGTTCCTGTTAGCACTTCAATTACATCAACAATGGAAAAATACCATTTTTCTTCATCATCGTTCCATACTGAACGGATTTTCTTCGATTCGAAAAGCTTTATGGCTGTGTCCTTATTCATGATAAATTGCTGTTTCTAAATGTCTGAATATAGGCATTTAAAGCGGAATAAATGGTAAGAAATCAGAAAATTTCAATCGAATTGAAACATGTTAAAGTGTCCAAAATTTTTGGACAACCCACTTCCCTTTCTTGCCGACCCCGAAATTACTCAAAATTACCTGATAATCTGCAAAACCTGTGCAGCATAGCTACCGCCGAACAAGTTTACATGAACTAACAGCGGGTAACGATTGAAAATATCCATCCTTTAAAATATTGCAAGTATTGATTTACTGAAGTGAAGATAAAAAAGTCATTTTGCCGTTACCAGCAAAATGACTTTGATAGGTATAAACGAGGCTGTGTTTAATTTTTTGCGGTATTCACCTGAGGTTTGCGACTTATCACCTGATCGAAAACCGAAACCAATAGTATGGCCACCGAAACCGGGATGAAGTAAGCGTATTTTCCCAGTGTACCAATTTTACTGAACATTTGGCCAACCCAGGCAAGTCCGGTTGATAACAGGTTTCCAGCCATCTCAGCGGCTGAAGTTCCTGCCATTTTTACATCAAAGTCGAAAACAGTCCAAGCAGGGAAAATCAGCATCATTATTGCAATACCGGCAGCAATGGCCAGAATGCCGTATTGATATGTGATCATCCATTTTTTGACAGGCTCGGGTTGTGCGGCAAGCAGGCGATCCATGATACGCGCACTGAACCCTTCCGAAGGCTTGTCGAGCCTTGTGTGGCTTACAATTCGACGGATTGCTTCATCGTGGTTGTTATTTTCAATTTTCATGGTCTGTTTTGTATTTCGAGGTTCAAAAGTACAATTTTTTATTACGCTGGTTGCATTTGCATTTTCATCTGCAATTCGTCATACAACTTTTTGCGGATGCGAAACAACTTTACTTTTACATTCGACACACTAAGTCCGGTTATCTGGCTGATATCGTCGATGGTATTTTCTTTCAGATAAAAGAGCGTAACAATGGCGCTTTCATCGGCAGGCAGGTTATTGATGGCTTCGTTTACAAGTTTCGACTGAAGTTCAGTATCAAGCGAGTCGAGGTTTTCGAAGATCTCATCTTCTGTTGTATCACTTACTACCCGTTCGTCGAGTTGTGTAAAATCCTGTTTTTTGCGACGGGTGTGCGAAATAGCTGCATTATAAACAATACGATACAACCAGGTGCTGAATTTCGACTCTCCTTTAAAAGAACGTAATGACTGATATGCTTTAACAAATGCGTCCTGAGCAATTTCTTCAGCATCTTCGCGGCTGCGCACTATTTTATTAGCAATAGTAAACGCCATATCCCTGTGTTTTTCAACCAGAACGGCGAATGCTGCAGTGTTTCCTGCCAGTACCTGCTGCACGTGAAAAATGTCGTCCTGTTCTTTCATGTGGTAATATGACGTAGGTTCGTGTAAAAGGTTACAGGGAAGTGAGTGAGTGGGTTGCAAGGTACATGGAGTTTAGTGCTTAGTACCTGGTGCTTAATATCAGACTCCACAATCCCATCAATCTCATCAATTCCCTCAACCCCTTCAATCTTTTAAACGTAAAATTACAATAAATGTTCCTGTTTTCTGTAACCTGATGTAAAATGTTACGTCATAAAGTGCAGAGAACAAATTTTAAAACATTTAAAACACTACTACCATGAATGAAGGATTATGGATTCCGATAGCTTTTTTTGCCATGATACTTGGCATTGTGTATATGTCGTACCGCAAAAAAGAGCGCATGGCTCTGATACAAAGTGGCCGTGACGCTTCAATACTTAAAGAAAACGGGCAATGCTATTCATCACTCAAATGGGGCTTGTTGCTTTTTGGCGTTGGCCTCGGACTTCTGATCGCAGAGTTCATGGCTAAGTATCAGGTAATGTCGCCCGAAGCAGCTTATTTCTCAATGGCTTCTATATTTGGGGGTATGGCGCTGATTATCGACTTTTTTATCGAAAAGCACAGGAAACAAAATGAGCCTGAACCAGAAAAGAAAGACTGATTAAAATTTATCTTTTGTTATCAAACCCTGTGGGATTCGCTTTCCGGAGGGTTTTTTATTTTATATTTGAAACCACGGAGGCATGGAGGACACAGAGAAACAAAGAGTTAATTGAAAAGAATTGTTAATGCATATTAAACTATTAAAAAATACTATGAAGAACGGAGAATCCCCAAAGTGTCAGTCAACTTACCTTGGATAAAATTTGTATTTGATGGTGTTTGCAACTTGCAAGCGGTCTCTCTGAATCATCCACATTAATATTTATCTAAAGTTTGCCTGAAAACACGTCCACATACAAAGGTCCTTCGCGGCGGAGGATGCTCTCGTAAAGAATTATTTCAGTAACATTTTCATCCTGAATTTCTAACGCATTGTATTTGCTTAAGATTTGCTGGAAAAGTGTTTTATCCTTCAGTTCTTTTATTCGCGCTATAGTGAGATGCGGCACAAAATTTTGGCTGTCCTTCTGCCAGCCGGATTTACCAAGTTCGTCGAAGATGTTTTTCGCCAGGTTTTTGAGTTCATCATGCATTTCAATTCCAAACCAAATCACTTTCGGATCATAACGGCTGCCGAAAATTCCGGTATTCACTATTTTCAGGGTAAAAGGCTTTGATTGGGCAACTGCTTTTTCAAGTGCTTTCGTAATTCCCGGAATTTGATTTTCATCTGTTTCACCAAAGAATTTTAGCGTAAGGTGCATGTTTTCGGGTTCCACCCATTTTATCCGCTCGTGGCGGAGCGAGGAAGAAATTTCATTCAAAAGGCTGATATACCTTGCCGAAGGATGTATTTTAATGGCTGCAAACAGGCGCTTCATAAATAAAAATCTTATTTTGTGTAAAATTAGGAAAGTTTCTTAATTTTGCGCCTCTGATTCGGGGTGTTAGCTCAGTTGGCTAGAGCGCTTGCCTGGCAGGCAAGAGGTCAGGGGTTCGACTCCCCTACACTCCACGAATTATAAGGCAGTTATGATTTATTTCATAACTGCTTTATCATTTAACTATCAGCAGATTGTATACCCGATCTTCCCAAAGTGAAGATATTTAAGCTAATCTTCCCAAATAGTCTATAAACTAAAAATGGCGGTATTTCCAGGGAATACCGCCATGTAAAAAGTTTATCAAGCCTATTTAACAAATATGTTTGTAAGGTCAAAGGAGGTTGCTTCAAAACCTTCCTGATTGTCAGAAACCGAGAATAATACATCGTTAAAGTCTTTGTCGCAATTCGGGTTATTCGCAATACTTCCATCTTCAAATCCAAGAATAAGACTTTGAGAATAAGTATTTTTGAATAATACATGCTGTTGAAATCCTCCGGCGTTGAAATTATAGTTGGTATAATGAATCATTTTGCTATAATCAATTGTACCATTTTTCCATCCGTTTACAACCAGGAAAAATCCAATTATTGTACCTGCAGGAAATTTTTTATTGCCCAGTTGTAAGCTATATCCAGGTTCCAGCACCCCGCCTGCAGAAACTTTTGTAATATTTGGGAACAGTAGATTGCCATTGATATCACTTGATTTTGTGAGAGGTTGTGAAATGGTATAGGAATACCAGCATAATGAATTTTTAGCGCTGGTAGCTGCATCAACGAAAGTCACATAAACATTGGATTCTTTCGTCAGGACTATATTTTTCTGAGTACCATCTGCAAATAGCTCGGGATATTTTAGAAATAAGTTTCTGCTTTCGGGCGCTATAACCTTTAAGCTATCAACTATATTGGCAATAGGCTTTAAAATGTAAATATTAGCAGGCAACTCGCTTATTTTCTGTTTTTCACATCCAAAAAGCAGTAACAGAAAAAGAGGAGCAAAGAGTATAAGTTTCATGACTTTAAGTTATATGGCAAAGATAAAACGACTGAAGACGATTAATGTTATAGAATCCTGTGAATAAATTACATAATTCACACTTCTCAATTAAGTTATACATAGAAGAACGAAAAATCATTTCGTTTCATCAAGCAGTATGAATTATGTTTTGCGGCATTAAAATTTAATCCTGTTCTTATTTGTTAATATTCTGTATGTTTAAAAGTAATACTTAATTTTAAACCCGTAAATTCATATTATGACGACCCAGCTGATAATCTCAACTATTCTTATTAACCTGGCCCTACTTTTCTATTCAATTGGTGTGTGGGCTGAGCGTATTGCTCATTATTTGAAAAAATGGCACCTGGTAGCTTTCTGGGCTGGCTTTATTTTCGATGTTTCGGGCACATATGCGATGAGTAAACTTGCTACTGGACCTTTCAACCTAATGGCTTTGCACACGCTTACCGGTCAAATAGCTCTTTGGCTTATGCTGGCTCATGCCATTTGGGCTACCTATGTGGTACGAAAAGGAAGTAAGAAGAAACGCACTGATTTTCACCGCTATAGTTTAATCGTTTGGCTTATCTGGCTTGTCCCGTATTTTGGCGGAATGATTATGGGAATGATGCGGTAGGCTGAGGTTTTTATTTACGAAGGTGTGTTGGGTGATAATGTGGAGAGTGGAATTAGCAGCTACATGGGGATTAATGAGATTGAAATGACTGATGAGCTTTTTTGAAATTTGCAATTAAAGAATACTTCTGACTTCGGACTCCTTACTTCTCCCTATTGCAACTGATCTCCGGTAATTGGGCTGAGCTCACTGTTAGTGTAATTCCTGTTTTTCGTCGCCCACCCAACCATCGCGTCCAGCACGGGACGAAGTTCTTTGCCCGAATCGGTTAAACTATACTCTACAAATGGCGGAATCACCGGCAATGCAACCCGCTTCACGAGGTTATCAGATTCAAGCTGTTTTAAATGCTGGATCAACATTTTTTCGGTAATGGCCGGGATAAGCCTTTTCAGCTCGCCATACCTTTTAGTTCCGTCCATCAGGTTAAAAATAATGATGGGTTTCCATCGGCCA
The DNA here is from genome assembly GCA_038237165.1 of Bacteroidales bacterium. Classification (GTDB taxonomy): domain Bacteria; phylum Bacteroidota; class Bacteroidia; order Bacteroidales; family UBA4417; genus UBA4417. Next base: position 39,711 of record JBBRYZ010000010.1, read on the forward strand.
CCAATCTTCTCGAGTGTAAAGGTTACAGGGCATTGGGCCAATGTATTTTTACGATTATCCTGATTGGTGGAGGTTTCTTTGATTTTTGTCATAGTACACACTTTGGGGTAAGTACTTGTATTAAAGTAAGTGCAAATATACCTTTGTTCTTTTATTTAAACAAAAAACTTATGAAAATTATTATAACAGGATCGCTGGGTCATATCAGCAGATCCATTGTACAGAAATTAAAAGCTGCAAATCACGATGTAACCGTTATCAGCAGCAATGCTGAAAGAAAAGCGGAAATAGAGGCGCTTGGCGCAAAAGCAGCCATAGGATCAGTAAGCGACCTGACCTTTTTAACCGAAACCCTTAAAGGTGCCGACGCGGTTTATACCATGGTACCGCCAACATTTGCAACTGCCGACTGGAAAAAACATATTGCCGGAATAGGGAAACTTTATGCCCAGGCAATAGCGGCAACAGGCGTAAAAAATGTCGTAAATCTGAGCAGTATTGGCGCTCATATGGCTGAAGGCTGCGGACCGGTTAGCGGCCTGTACAACGTTGAACAAGCGCTGAACGCCATTGCAGGTGTTAATGTAAAACACCTTCGCCCGGGTTTCTTTTATTACAACTTCCTGAACAATGCCGGTATGGCAAAACATATGGGTATAATCGGCGGTAATTATGGTGAAGGCACAAAGCTGGTAATTGCTGATACTACTGATATAGCTGATGTGGCTGCCGAAGAATTAGCCAACCTCAATTTTACCGGTAAAAGTGTTCGATATGTTGTGAGTGATGAGAAAACCACTGATGAAGTAGCTGGAATCTTTGGCAAGGCCATCGGCAAACCAGACCTTAAATGGGTTAATTTCAGCGATGCTGATTCACTCAACGGTATGCTTCAGAATGGTCTTCCGGAGAACATTGCTAAAAACTATGTCGAAATGGGCGCTGCCATGCGTAGCGGCGAAATGGTTGCCGAATATAAAGTAAGCCGTGCTGCAACATTTGGCAAAACCAATCTCGAAGCATTTGCGCCGGTATTCGCGGAAGCCTATTCGCAGGCATAATACTGAAATGTGTTATAGTGAAAAGGAGCTTCGGCTCCTTTTTTAGGCCGGCTCAGTTATATCAAACTGGTTGCCATACAATTCTGCGAAGACAGAACCCTATCTAGTTAACTGCTTCTAAGGGAGTTGTGAAATAGAATGTTGAACCGACCCCAGGTTCACTTTCAACCCAAATAGCGCCGCCCAGCATTTCAACATAGGCTTTGGTGATTGATAGCCCTATACCGGATCCTTCGTATATTTTTGACAAAGAGTTATCAGCTTGTGTAAAACGGCCAAAGATTGAAAGTTGTTTGTCCTTTTCAATGCCTATACCAGTATCTTTTACCGAATATTCTACAAAGTCGCCTTTTTGCATATAGCATATATCAATGGAACCTTTTTTTGTGTATTTGATGGCGTTTTTGAGAAGTTGAGTCAAAATGGTATCTAGTTTTTCACGATCGGTGCGTATATGCAATCCTTCAGTTTCCATTATATTTTTCACACTTAGCTGTAACCCCTTTTTGTCGGCTTCCGGTTTAAAAATGGCATAAATGCTGTCAACTTGCCCGTCAATATCCAGTAAGGAAAGATTTATTTCGGTCTGGCCTGATTCAATCCGCGAAATTTCGATCAGGTCGGTAATGGTGTTGAGCATGCGGGCGCTGCTTTTCTCAATAATTGCTATGTATTCGCGCATTTGCTCATTGGATAGCGAAGCTGTTTTGAGCATTTCGGCAAAACCAAGTATCCCGTGCATGGGTGTACGGATTTCGTGTGCTATGTTCGAAAGGAAAGCGGACTTCAGTTTATCGCTTTCTTCCGCTCTCTGCTTGGCCTGTTCAAGTGTTTTCCTCTGGTTAAAATAGTCTTCGAAAAGCACACCTATGTAACTGAATTCTCCGGCTGATTGCTGAAGCTGTTGAATTGCATCACCGTTTTCAGACTCCAGAATACGGGTGATTAAATTAAGTGGTCTGTAAATCCATAAGCGGGCATAAACAACATATACAATCATGCCCAGTAAAAAGGAAATAACCGTTATCAAAAGCAGTGACTTTGATGTTCTGAAATTAAGATTGAAATCGCGGCTGAAAACTATATGTGAGACTGTTTTATTGTCCGCGGCAGTCAGATTTTTTGAAACCGAAACTATACTGTTGTCAATTTCACCTGTTTGATAAGGTAATGGCTGAAAGTCGACACGCGAGCTGGTTATTTTGCTAAGTTTGGTTTTAAACGACTGATCCCATAACCGCACCAGGAATGCATATCCGGATGGAGCGGTTTTATTGTGCGAACGGTCGAAAGTAGGGTGAATAGAGGCTGCGCTTACTTCAACAAGTCCCTCGGTTGTTACCAGAAAAAAATTGGAATAATGTTGTTTTTCCATTTCCGCGACTGCATCCCGGGGAATAAACCTGCGCGATAATATTTTTTGCGACGATGCCTCACTTATAATGTTAAAAGCTGTATCGTAAACACAGATATAATCGATCTTGAAACTGTTAATAGCTCCGAAAATATGCTCATTGTACCATTTGGCGCTCCTGGTTTTGGTGAATTCAACAAGATCATCTGAACACGTGAAGTCGTTTGCGGCAATACGCATGGATTCGGAGTTCAGGTCGAGTAAGGATTCTACTTCATTATAAAATTGTGCCTGTGCCGCATCATGAACCTGTTTTTCGGTGACCAGTGTATAAAAGTAAAGAGATACAAAGAGTAGCAGGAATATGATAGCAGATATGGACAGTAAAAAAATTACCCGTTCGTATATAGTTTTAAGTTTTATCATTGCATCAATTGTTGATAGGTGTTTCTCATAATGTATAACGCAAATTTTCCGGATTTGTTGAGAAACTGATAATTGACCGGATATTCACAGGTAAAGCAAAGATAAGTAATGTGAAGGTACTTCTGTAAAAAAAATCCGGAATCATTTCTTTTACCGATAAAAGTTTGATTTAGTATTATTTACATTTAAGTTATGCAACAAACCTATCCATTTCAGAATAGATTCATAAATTGTTTTCTCCTATTCATTTCTCAGGGCTTCAACCATGTTTTTACTGAGTGATGACTTGATTGGGAAAAATATCCATGCTAACCCATTTAAAACTACCAACAGTAAAATTAACAATACAAATGATCCCGGAAAATGAAATGCCTGCGAAAAGAATGAGGGTAAAATTCCGGCAAAGGCGGCAACTACACCAATGCCGGTTCCTGATAACAGTATAAACAGGTTTTCGACAAGGATAAGTTTCAGGATATATCTCTGCTTGAATCCAATTGCCTGATAAAGGGCGATTTCGTGTTTACGATCCGTTAGATTTCTGAGCAATACTATGCCCAGACCTATGGTTCCAATAATCATTCCCAGGCCGCCCAGCAGCATAAATACCGAAAGGTATGTGTTTTCAACTGAGTTGAATTGTGCCAGTCGTTCCGAAGCAGGAGTTACTACCATGCCAAAATCCTGAAAAAGGTATTCGAGCCGGTTTGAAATTATGGAACGTTGTGCAAAAGGTCCATCGATCAGCATCGCCCTGGATCCGCCAACCGAAGGGAAATATTGCCTGAAAAGATCAGCCGAAACCAATATATTTCCCTGGAATATGGAATTATCCAGCCCACCCATAATTTTAATTTTTAAAAGCTTGCCACTTTCGTCTCTATAAATCAAAGTGTCGCCAATATTTTTATGTAAGCCCCATTGAATTACCGTTTGATCGGCAAAACCGGGAACCACTCCGGGCGCCAGTTCCGTATTTAGAGTTAACCATGGATGCTGTACATTGGAGTACTGATCAAGTTTTAAGATACTAAAAGATTGTTTCTGGTCGAAATAAGCAGGATCTATTCCTAAAATCACCGGCTGCGAAACCTGGTTCAGATTCAGACAGCTTGCATCGTTGCCATCTAACCGAAGCATTTGTAAAAACCTGACATCCCGTAAGGCCGGTTCATCAATTAGCCCGTATTTTATTTTGCCTTCCGGTGAGTTGAGATCGTACTGAACGGGCACAGTTGATTCGGCCCACGAGAGAAATCCTCCGGTTCCGGATTGAGGGTTGTTTTCGGTACCATAATAGGTTTTACGATTGGCACCGGTAATAATCACTGAAAATGTACCTATGGCAAGCAACGCAACTGCCGAAAGGGTTCGCCTCTTTTTCATGCTTACGTTACGGATTATCATTGTGAAAAATCCGGGAAGCGAATCTGATGTTTTTGAAGTGGCCCGAAGAAGTAGAAAATACAGAAATACTATGCTTCCTGTCAGAATCAAGCCACCTGCTGAAAGAAAGCTTTCAGAAAGGTCTGCCTGGGAAGAACGAAATGAAAACATAATAGTTCCTGCAACTGCAATGAAAAGAAGGATTGCAATCGTCAGGCTGATTTTTTGTTGCCGATGATTTATTGCCGGGGAAGGAATATCCGCTCCTTTAACAAGGTTGGATAGGGGCTTGCGCAGATTATGTCGCAGAACAAAAAACAGGGTCATCAGTGCAGTTATAAGTCCAGTTGTGAACCCCATTATTAATGTTCGCGGCAGAAGCTGCATCTGTAGCATCGAAGTTCGTACTGCATCGTTCCAAAGTGTATTTAGTCCGAGAAGAATAAATTTGTTGTAAAATATTCCGCCAATCACACCTGCAATACTACCAGCCACAACTACCATAACTGTTTCCAGAAATAAAATCCGGATAATCTGGTTTTTACGAAAACCCAAGGCGGCCATTACCGCTGTTTCCGCAATCCGTTTTTGCGCATGAAGCGAGAATAACAAAGCGGTTAGAAGCAATGCCGCCACGATGATAAAAAAACTCAGACTCAGGAATAATCCGCCAAAATCGGTTGAATTTATTGCTGCCAATTTGCCTTCGGTGTAAACATCCTGAACGCGTAAACCATTTTCAGCCGGAACAAGCTGGCTCATTACTATGTACTTTAAGGTGTCAAGTGTACTGCTGTCAGCCGTAAAGCGAAATGCATTGGCATGGCCAAATGCATTATCCCAGAGTTTTCGTCCGGCAGCAATCGAAATAAATGCTTTGGGTGTTCCGCGGAAATCGTTCCAGTATTGTTCGTCTTTATCCCTGATTTTACTCAAATCAACCGGTGCGCCGGTTTCCCAGTCGCGGCAGTTTCCGGCATCCGACATGCCCGGGAAGTCAGGCATCAAAGTACGGTCGAATTCAGGATCAGAAATTGGCAAAATGGTTTTTACACAAAAACGAGCACTGTCTTCAGTTAGCTTCCGCAGATTACCCATTCTGAAATAGCGCAACTGAATTGAATCGCCAATCCTGATACCCAAATCAGAAGCAAGCCATTTACTGATAATAATCTCTTTTTCTGACAGTTGCCTTCCCGGTAAATCTGTAGCGGTAACAAAAGAATAAGGTGTTGAATTGCTGTTTGTTGAAAGGGCGTTTACAAGATATGTCAGGACGGGTTGCGCCAGGGGAATTGCCCTTTGAATCGCTTTTGCTGAACTATCATCAATAAAAATCCTGTCCGACTTGATTTCATAAATGTCTTTGCCTGTTATTTTAATGAAACCAAGTCCCGCATCTTCCGGCTGCCAGCTAAGGCGAATCAGGGAATCCAGTTTTGTCGGCGATAGTTTTTCTTCCTTATTTTCGGCTATCAGCAGTAAGTTTGCATTCCCTTCCAAACCAACTTTCCGGGCAAGGGCTGCAAGTGGAACAAAAATATTGAAAGGCGCTGATTGATTGCTTTTCAGGCTGAAACGGCCCATTTGTTGGTCATCTGCAATAGATACTACATTTAACCGGAATGAAACCAGCGGTTCTTTTTCGGAAACAAATGGTGCATTTTCAGATGCTTTTGATTGTTTGCGGATTTTCAGCAGGAACTCGTCGCCAGATTTCAGATTTAGTTTTTCGGCTGTATTTCGGCTCAGAATGGCTTCGTCAGCTTTAAGCGAAAGTGTGTCGGCATTCCACAATTCCATGAAATACTCATCCACTCCAATTATTTCAACAAGATTGAGTTGCGTATTTTTATCCGAATTCACAGCTAAGCCTTCGAATTGCAACACAGGTGCAGTAAGGCTTTTTGTTCGAACAGCCAGCTCACGTGCCAGTTGTTGCCTGAAGAATCTATCCCCCGACTGTATTGCAAAACGCGTTTTCCCAAGCCTGATATCTGTCAACTGCTCCAGGCTAAAACGCACCGAATCGCCCACTACCAGTGCGCCGGTAAACACAGCGGTGCTGATAACCGTACCGGCAAGAATGGCCAGGTAGGATTTCCGGTAGTAGCGGAGGTTTCGGAGGATTAAGTTAAATAGTGTCATTTTTTGTAATGTGGGATTGACGCGGATAAGATTATAAGATTTAGGGATTACTGAGTTTCCCTTCTCTGAGTGGATATATCTTATCCATTTTACCAGCCAGTTCCATCGAATGGGTTACGATGACCAGAGCCACGTTTTCCTCGCGGTTAAGCTCAATAAGCAATTGTGCAAGTTGAGCCGCATTATCAGCATCCAGCGAACCTGTAGGCTCATCGGCAAGTAATATTTTTGGTTGGTTGATAAGTGCCCGAACTACGGCAGTTCGCTGGCATTCACCAACCGAAAGCTGTGTAGGGTATTTGTGAAGATGATCCGATAACCCAACACGTTCAATCAGTTTTAAAGCCCGATCCCTGGCTGATTTAAGAATAGTTTTATCTTTCTGAGGCAAAAGCGGCAACATCACATTTTCGAGTAAGGTAAGCTGCGGAAGCAAATGGTGCATCTGGAAAATAAAACCTACAAGCTTATTTCTGATTTCCGCAAGCTGGTTTTCATTCATAATATCCACATCTTTGCCCTCTAACAGAACTTTGCCTGAGGAAGGCTTGTCAAGCGTTCCAAGAATATTCAACAAAGTACTTTTACCGGAACCCGATGGGCCGACGATTGCAATCCTTTCGCTATCGGCAATTTGCAATGAAATATCATCGAGAACCTGGTTGCGGATGGAGGAACCGGGTTGTTCGTAGAATTTGGTGATATGTTGAAGTTCGGCTAACATTTGAAAATGGTTGGAATGTTTGAAGAGTTTGAAGTCCCGATAGCTATCGGGATTGAAGAGTTTGAATTGTTTGAAGAGTTATCATACCCTTTGATATTGGTATTTGATTGTTGATTATTTTGACAGAGTGTTCAGCGCCTTTGCATTCAGCAAGCTTATCAGAATTAAATTAAACGGCTATAAATTTCCACTAATTTCCCACTTAGCACACTGCAATCAAATTGTTTTTCAACGGCATTTCTTCCGGCGAGGCTCATTTCTTCCAGTTTTACTGGATTAAGCAATACTTCGGATAATTTTTCAGCAAGGGCATAAGCTGTATTGGGCTCGTAAATAACTCCACCTCCGGTTGCTTTACTAATTTCGGGAAAAGCGCCAAGTGCCGGCTGAACCAAAGGAACGCCCGA
>JBBRYZ010000011.1:0-46025 GCA_038237165.1 Bacteroidales bacterium
CCTGAACCTGCAAAAGCGATATTTTTTATGCTCTTCTGCATCAGTGCAAAATTGTTTATTTCGGGATGCTGTGACTAAGCCTTATTCTCTGAATTTTTATATTTCCCGATGGTACGCCGCATAATGGCATAAGATAACCCGCTGAACAGTACTACGATTCCAAACCATAAAACTGCCATGAAAGGGAAGATAATTGCTTTCATCACAACGTAATCCTGCTGTTTTTCGTATATCCCGACATGAATGGCTTTTGAATTCGGATCCAGACCTTCGAAACGCAGTTTTAGGTTCAAAGGTTCAATAACACCGTCGGTACGTTTAAGCTCTCCATTAATTACTTCGTATTTGATCTCTGTTTCCATCTCGCCTTCTTTCATGCTGATGATTTTAAACTTCGCTACAATGCTGGCGTTATTCACGTCGTTTTTTTGCATCGAGGTTATCACATCATCAAATATTATGAAACTGCGGGCAACCATTACAGTATCATGAACATTCATCACTTGTTCTCCGCTTTTGCTGTAGCCATCGGCATCAGCAGTTTCACCATTTTGCTGGGCAAAACTGAGGAAGGTATAAATGTCCTTATCGATAAAATGCTTGGTGTCGGGATTGTATACATTTCCCATACGGGCATTTACATTCAACGAAGGATGAAGTGAAAAATCAATTTTACCTGTCCCGGCATCCTTCATTTTTACAAAGTCAACCTGGTAAAAAGTTTCTCTTCCTTTGGTTTTTGAGTTGGTATAGGTAACCATGTATTTTCCCATCGGTTTTCCAACGCCTTTCACTAAAATGATATTATCCTGGTTCTCAGTATTATTGCCGCCATTTGTTCGGGAGTTGTTGATCGAAATTACCTGCGAATTGCTGAATGCCAGCACAACGCCCAAAAGGAACAAAGCAAAACCTATATGCGTAAACGCACCGCCTACATTGGATGTCTTCTTTAAATAATGTATTACAAAATCGACAGATACAACAAGTGCCAATAAAATACTGAAAAGTAATATTATACGGCTGGCGCCTGTAACATGGTCACCCAGTGCGATTATAACAGTAAGTAAAACTGAAATCCCTGATGCAATAAGCATTTTCCGAAGAAACTGTTTAATATCATTCGGGCCATACCACAAATACTGGCTGATAGCTATTCCAAATCCAATAAAAATGGCAAAAGGCATCTGCCAGGTGTTGTAAAAATTTACATTGTCAATCGGGGGTGCAATAGTTGTACCAAAGAGCTTATTGAAAACAGGAATCGAAGTGGTAGCTGTTATCTGGAAAGCCGAAAGCAGCACTACGATAGCGCCGATCAGCATCCAGAATTCGCGGGTCATGATCTCTTCACTGTCTTTTTTAGGAAATTTCTTTTTGCGCAAAACTAACAATGCCAGGGGAAGCAAAAGGAAAAGACCTGTGAAATAAATCATTTGTGACGAAAGTGCATTTACTCCGAATGAATGTACAGAGGTTTCGCCAAGCACACCGCTTCGTGTAAGATAGGTGGCATACATTACGAAAAACCACGCAAGTATGGTGAAAAAATAAGTTGTAGCGTAGGTGCTGAATCGTTTTTTTGCAATTATCATGCTGTGAAGTGTAGCAACAAGCAAAAGCCATGGAACGAGCGATGCGTTTTCAACAGGATCCCAGGCCCAGAATCCGCCGAAAGTGAGAGATTCGTATGCCCAGCGGCCACCAAGGATAATGCCGTTACCAAGCGCAAGAACTCCGGCAATTGTCCAGGGAATTGCGGGTTTTAACCACGAATGATATTCTTTCCTCCAGATCGAAGCAATTGCAAAACTAAATGGAACAAGTGTAACCGCATACCCGAGGAAAAGTGATGGCGGGTGAATAATCATCCATATGTTTTCGAGCAATGGATTTAATCCGTTACCATCCGTAAGCATGGAGAGGTAATCACCATGTTTGAAAAGTTCTTCTCCCATGTTCTGCGGCATGTTCCTTAGCAATCCGAACGGGCTTTCGCCTATGCTGAAACTTCCCAGGTTTAAACCCAAAACCATCGAAACAAGGAAAAACTGCCCGGTGGCATATACTGGTATTACCCAGGCTTTCCATTCTTTAGCTGTGCGTAATAAGATCAGTCCTATTATTCCCTGCCAGAATGCCCATACCAGATACGACCCTTCCTGGCCTGCCCAGAAACAGGAAACCAGGAATTTTGCAGGCATATCAAGCGACGAATACTGCCATACATAGGAGTATTCGAAACAATGGTTGCCGATCAGGTAATAAAGTGAGGCTATTGCGCCGATCAAGGATATAAAATGCAACCAGTAAAGGTTTCCGGCAAGCCTGACGTAGAGCGCTTTTTTCTCTTTTTCCTTAAGCGAATAAATGAATAAAAGAGCTGAGATTATAAGCGATAAAAAGCTGAGCCAGATAAAGATACGGCCCAAATTACCGGCCATTATGTGTTCTCCAACGTATTGTATATTCATGTAGATATCGATATATGATTAGGGTGCAAAAGTATACTTTATAAACAAATCAAAGCGAAGTTGTTTTTAATCAGACTTAAAAAATTTTTTAAATGCCATATAAACAGATAGTTGCGATAATTATATCAGCTAATTTATAATCAAAGTATATCATGCGATCTCAACATGATAATAATTTGTTAATATTGCATTGATCAAATTGCAACAGAATCATAAAAATGGATATAAAAATCGTTGAAGTAACGCCCCGGAAATTGCTCCGTACTTTTATTCACCTTCCGGCAAAACTGCATAAAACGGAGCCAAACTGGATGCCTACAATTTATACTGACGACTGGGCTTTTTTTAATCCAAAGAAAAATCACCAGTTCGATTCCTGCGATACAATTATGGCGCTTGCTTACGTCGCGGGGAAACCTGTAGGCAGGATCATGGGGATTATACATAATACCTATAATACTTTGCGAAATGAAAATAAAGCCAGGTTTGGCTATTTCGACGCAATAGATTCACAGGAGGTTGCACATGCACTATTTATGTTTATTCAGGATTGGGCCAGGCAAAAAGGAAAAACTCTCCTGGTTGGGCCTTATGGTTTCTCGGATAAGGATATACAGGGTCTGCTTATCGAAGGGTTTGACCACCTTCCTATGATCGATTCAGCATGTAATCCGGAATATATAGTTAAGCTGGTCGAAAATGAAGGCTTTGGTAAGGAAATAGATTGCATGACCTATAAATTTCCGGTTAACCTCGCTTTGCCTGAGTTATATTATCGTATCGTACAACGATCGAATTACAACAATAACGTACAACTTGTTGAGTTTACGTCTCGTAAAGAATTAAAGCCATATATTGTTCCGGTTCTACAGTTGGTAAATAAAACCTACGACCATTTGTATGGTTTTGTACCCATGACGGATACTGAAATGAATGAATTCGCATCCCGCTATCTTCCTATTATTGATCCGAGATTTGTGAAAATAATTGAAAAGGACGGCCAGATACTCTCCTTTATTGTAGGAATTCCCAACCTCACTGTTGGTATTCAGAAATCAGGCGGGTACCTTTTTCCTATCGGTATTTTCCGGATTTTGATTGCAATGAAAAAGGCCCGGCAGCTCGATATCATGCTTGGGGCCGTTCGCCGCGATTACCAGGGAACAGGTATCGAGATTGTAATGGCTATCAGCCTTATTGAATCAGCCCGTAAAGCCGATTTTAAGGATATATCAACACATCTTATCCTTGAGAATAACCTTAAAATGCGTGCTGAATTCGAACGCCTTCATATTAACTATAGAAATAAGTTCAGGGTTTACAGGAAAGAACTTTAACTAGAAATAATAGATTTTCCTTGTTGATGCGCGACTTATTTTCTGTCGTGTGCCAGTTTTATTTTAAGTCTATACCTTGCTCACACGCACTTGCAGTGCGTACGCTACATTTATTCTTAACTTCACCATAAACTTCACAGAAATTATTACTTACAAGCATAGCTTATCCGCATAATTGGTGCTCTGCTCTGTTAATTAATACTTCTACAAATGTATTTTGCTAACTTCCTGCAAAAGTACTGCATGCACTTATTCGCCGGCAAGCGTCAGGAAATAGGACACGCGCCAACTGAAGTTTTATGGGGTTTTTGAAATACGGTAAACCTTGCAATCATGAGGCTGCAGATTATTTACAATTTTTCCTGTTTTTTTACCGGTTTCGTTATCCCGGATATTACGCACCGAAGAAGGAAACCAGATGTTGAGATCATTCTTTAAATCAAAACTGAAAGAAGCCGGTTGCTCTGAGCGGTTTAATACACAAACTGCAACGTCTCCGTTTTGAAGTTCTTTTTTTAAAACCTGCACGTTATCACGGATAAATAAAGTAACCGCCTGTTTACCTAGACTGTCCTGATTAATTGCTATAATTTCCTTATTGAGAAGTATATCAGCTGTTTCCTTATCCATGGTTCTGACATCGAGGTTTACAATAAGCGGTGCCGAAAGCATGGCCCAAAGCACAAAATGTGTGCGATATTCAATGGTGCTGCATCCTTTAAATCTACCTTTTACAGATGAAGACTTGCCTTTGCCGTAAAGGCCAACCATCAACAGGTCAGGATCATTCCAGCCACCTGGCCCTGCATACCGGGCAAGATCTTTCTGCTGGTCAAAAATTTCCATTATGCCTGTAAGATCGGCATCACCCGATTGCCAAACATCACGCGAATCCCAGGTTGTACGCCATAAATTACCGCCGGCGGCCTTTGCCCACAGCCAGGGTTTGCGTTGACCCCATTCACATATGGCATAAACTATAGGGCGGCCCGTTTTTTGTAATGCATCGCCCATTTTTTTGTAACGATTAAAAGCAGTTGTAACATCCTCCGGAGCGTTGCAATAATCATATTTCAGATAGTCGATACCCCATCCTGCAAAAGTTTGTGCATCAAGTTCCTCGAAACCATAGCTGGCGGTTACACCTCCGCAGGTATATTCGGCAGCATCGGAATAAATTCCAAGTTTCATGCCTTTTGAATGAATATAATCGGCCAGTGCTTTTATCCCGTGTGGAAATCTTTGTTGATCCGGAAATAAGCGGTTGGTGGCATCACGACCTCCAACCCAATAATCGTCGATAATAATATACTGATAACCTGCATCTTTCATTCCTGTTGATACCATTGCATCACTAATCTGACGAATAAGCGTATCACTTACATTGGCTTCAACAAGGTTCCAGCTATTCCAACCCATGGGTGGGGTTAAAGCTAATTGGTTATTTTGAGCCGAAAGGTTGAAGCTTATCATGGTAAGTCCCAGGAAAAGCAATCTAAATTTTTGACTTACTAAATTATATTTCATCGAATAACTGATTTTTTTATTTCCGGTCATGTTTTATTTGTTTATTTGTCATTTTACAAGACTAATTTTACCAGAGTAAAAATATACCTTCTGATAACCAAGTAAAGGTAGAAAACATTTCATTTTCTGTTATGTTAATAACTACTAGGGATATATAATCTTCAGTTTTAAACTTTTCTCGTTTGCGAGCTACTTATTTTCTGTCGTGTGCCGATATTTATTTATTTTAAGCCTATCCCTTGCTCACACGCACTTTCAGAGCGTGCGCTTCGTTCATCACAAACATAACAAATTCACCATTAACAAAGTTGGCTTTTCAGCATAATTGGTTGCTGTGCTCTGTTAATTAATACTACTACAAATGTATTTTGCAAACTTCACTTTATCTCCTTTGAATATCTTTTACTTGTCGGCATCGGTGATGAATTTATACCTTTGAATTTACTTGTTCACCTTTTCATTACCTGTAATCTATACCACCATAAGTCGGGAGAGGTGCGCCAGCCGGAGAAATATACTTATTCAGGCTTTTGATGAAAAATATTCGCAAGGTATTCATACAATTCGCGGTGCCTTCGTTTGAATTTTTCTGGATTATCGAAAAAATACTCGCTAACTACGTCCAGGAACTCAGCATTATTGGTAAGCGCATAAGGGCTGATATCCGAATGACCATGTTTTATTTGTGCCATTTCCTCTTTTATAAGATGCAGCCATGGTGCAACATACGCATGTTGCAGGAGGATTTCGGGGACACCATCAGTACCTCCGTCAACATCGTCAATCAGGTGGACAAATTCGTGGATTCCAACATTATTTTTGTGATCTGCACCATCATATGCATTAAGCAGATCAGGTTTTGAAAGAATCATGGTTCCGTTCATAAACCGGTTTCCTACCATTCCAATGATGTTTTCTTCATTTTCTTCATCATGTTGGGTCTCAAAATTTTCATCAAAACTATTAGGATAAATGATTACTTCCCTCAGTTTAGGATAATTGAATTCCGGAAATGCGAACATGGGTATAATGGCACTCGCGGCAACCATAATTCTTATAGTATCATCAATTTCAGTATCAACCGGATTAATTTCTTTTGTTGCGAGGAACAGCTGCACTCGTTTTTCGAAACCGGATTTTTGCAACGAGTCTAAATCGCGGTAAAAACCCATATGCTCATTTAGGATTTTTCGCCAACTTTCGGGGAAAGGCTGATCTAACAATAGCTTGTTTGTTTTACCTTTTCCTTTTAAAACCAGATAGACCATCAGACTGATTATAATCAGAATAATGATCAATACCAATCGTTTAATGTAATCGTGATTCATAAGCCTGCAGTTATTAGATTAATAATGTGCTTTAGTTTATCGTTGAGTAAAATTACCTATTCAATACTTTGCTAAATAATAACATAAATATGATAATCAGCAAAAAAGGATAAAATAGGTTAGGTTAAACTCTGTTGATACACATTTACAGCGCTTACGCTACGCCTGTTATTAACTTCACCACAAACTTATGTGCGAGCGCATCTTATTTTCTGATGCGTGCGGCAGAGTGTGCTTTAGGTTATTCAAATGTACAAACGATCAATGAATATCATTTGATTTCACGAAATATCAGATCTAAAGTTATTAACATAACTCTCAAAGGCGATTAATCTATTATTGTTTTGAATTGTACCGGCACGCATCAGAAAATAAGATGCGCGTCAACCGGGTTAATCTGCTATTGATCTTAATTGTAGTCAATTTACAAGTGATGTGTTTGCTGATACGTTACAAGCCAATGAAATACGGATTCCAATGGATGGAAAAGGCAGAGCTTTAGATAATATCTTTATCGAAAGGCTTTGGGAAAGTATCAAATATGAAAACAGCTATCTGAATGTTTACGCCAATGGAGCTGATCCATTCAAAGGACTTGCCGAATACTTCGGGTTTTATAACAACGTAAGACTACATCAATCTGTAAATTATGAAACGCCAGGTAAGATTTACAACATGGCGGTCTAAAACCAGAATAACTTTTTATGACCTTTTTGTAGGAGCTCAAAAAGTCATTTCCGGTTTTGTCCGAGAAACAGAAATTATCTTAACTTTGTCCTAAAGCCATCCTAAGAATGGGGAGTAGTGTTCTCGTGTGAAACAAAGTTCCGCACTGCGACTGGATGTCTGCCATTAAGTAATTGCATGGATTTGACAATCTAAATATTCCCGTTTCTGCCACTTTTTGTGATGATTACAAAACATGCGCCCGTGCCGTATAAGAATAAAAAACGGAGATTTTTAAATGGCTGACGCCCAGTTATGATTTGAAAGTAAACCTGGGGATTACAAAAGCTACCGAAAGATTAAATTCGAACTGGATGGGCATTTTCGGAAGATTAAATCCTGATGAACAGAAAGCTTTTATCGCTGCATAAATAGCAAAAAATGACGCATTTAAAAAAGTACATTTGGCCGTTGCGACCAGTAGTTATACGATTTACAAACAGACCCAATGAATTGCATAATGCTTATAATAATCCCGATTGCGCGCAAATACAACAGGATTTGAAGAAGCTACTGGATTTATTGGAAGAACAATACAATACGCTGAAGTAGAGAAGATGAATAGTGGTAATTAGAATGATATTTAAACAATCAGAAATTTTATAAAAAAGCTTCTATGAAGAAAATAATTTTATTTTCCTTCCTGATATTTTTTAGTGTTGTTTTATTTTCACAAACTAAAATAAATGTAGTGCCTCAGCCACAAATGCTCGAAATGAGAACCGGCAATTTTTTGTTTGACCAAAAAGTTTCGATACAATTTCAGGCAAATCAAAATGATTTAAAAAGACTGGCAGATTACTCCCGGTCTCAATTAAAGAATCGTTTTGGAATAAAGACTTCGGTAAATAAAAAGTCAGGCAGAACCATAGTTTTTTCGGTAGTAAAAGATTCGGCTGATTGGGGAAATGAAGGATATACCTTAACTATAAATCCTAACGAGGTACACATTAAGGCAAACAACCCGAATGGGATTTTTTATGGGATACAAACATTTTTACAAACCATTCCTCTTGAAGGTAAAAAGGAAATTCCATCTTTATTTATTAAAGACAAACCACAATTTGCATGGCGCGGAATGATGCTCGACATAAGCAGGCATTTTTTTACGGTAAAGGAAGTAAAAGAATTTCTGGACATCATGGCAGCTTATAAAATGAATGTGTTTCACTGGCATCTGACAGATGACCAGGGTTGGCGTTTGGAAATAAAAAAATATCCGAAACTTACCAGCGTGGGCGCATGGAGAATGGAACAACCAAGCGCTGTGTTTTTTTACAAAGACTCCACATTAAATGAAAAAGAACAAAAATATGGTGGGTTCTATACTCAAAAAGAAGCAAGAGACATTGTGGCTTACGCAAAAGACAGGAACATTACCGTAATTCCTGAAATAGATATACCAGGACATTCGGAGGCGGCGCTTGCAGCATATCCGCAGTTTTCGTGCAGGCAGCAACCACAGATTGTTGCCAATGCTTATGGCTCTCCACCCGGCGCTTCAGATAACTATTGCCCGGCTAACGATAGCACCTTTACTTTTTTAGAAAATATTCTTACGGAAGTGCTGGATATTTTTCCTTCAAAATATATCCATATCGGTGGTGATGAGGTGAATAAAGAGGAATGGAAAAATGATCCGAAATGCCAGGCATTGATTAAGGAAAAAGATTTGAAGGACGAAGAAGGACTCCAAAGTTATTTCATTCATCGTATTGCGAAATTTTTGGCGCAGCATGAAAAAACTATTATTGGTTGGGACGAAACACTACAGGGCGGCCTTGCCCCTAATGCTGTAGTGCAAAGCTGGCGTGGATTAAAAGGAGGAATAGAAGCTGCGCAATTACAACACGATGTGATTATGTCTCCGGCTAACCAGGTGTATTTTAACCGCTACCAGGGCGACCCCAAAACGGAACCAATGGCTGCAAAATGGACTGTGAATACTTTGAAAAAAGTTTATCAATACAATCCCATTCCTGCAGAATTGGATAGCGCCGATAGAAAATTTATTCTTGGCGCTGAAGGTGCTATATGGACAGAATTTTTCAAAACCAACAGTTATTTGCAATACATGTTATTGCCCCGCCTGCTGGCGCTTTCTGAAATAACCTGGTCTGGTTCTGAAAATAAAGACACTATAGCTCCCGGTGGCCATAGGAACGGGTGGGATGATTTTTTTATAAAGATGCCATATCAATTCAAATTGTTTGATAAAGAAAAATGGAATTATGATAATAAGGACTTAGAGTATGAGGTAAAAAAATAGGATTACAATTTCAGTTAAATTCAGTTATTAATGTCGCTGAAATGAATTCTGACAGTGGTGTTCATACCCTTTCCTTTTGAGAGGATGAGGTGAGATTTTATAAACTTAAATCAATCTAAATTATGAAGTACAGAATTTTTCTTTCAATAATTGGAATATTTTCCATTTCTTTCGCTTTTGCTCAACGAGATACCATCTTTATTAATAACGACTGGCAATTTAAAATCGACAAAGCCAATGAAGGAATGCGTGGAAAATGGTTTGACAATAATCTTTCAAATGCCCGCACAGTTAGCATTCCGCATACATGGAACGTGGAATCCGGCACTGAGATGTATTATGGTATGGCATGGTATCAGAGGAAAATAAATGTTTCTAAAGAATGGAAAAATAAAAATGTGGTATTAGTGTTTGGTGCCATTAACCACACTTCTTTTATTTATGTAAATGGCAAAAAAGCAGGCGAAAATATTGGTGATGGTTTTGACAAATTTTATATCAACCTGGATGGAAAACTTAATTATGGTAAAGAAAATACGATTACTGTTGCCGTAAACAATGATTACGGAAGAAACAAAGTTCCATTTGGGAGTTCGTTTGATTGGCCTAATGATGGCGGCATTATACGACCCATCTCTATCATTGTTTCAGGAAAACCTATTGCAAATTATATTCATTCAGAAGCCAAATTAAATGTTGCCGATAGTTCAGGGACATTAAAAGTAAGGCTGGGGTATGATAGGCCTAATAAAAATATCAGCTTCAAAATAACTGTTACGGAGGAAAATCAATCTACAAAAAATATTATTTCTTCCACCTCTGCAAAACCAATATGGTATAATAGTGAGGCTGAGGTTAGCCTCTCATTTCCAAAAGTGCATCCATGGCATTTTGATTTTCCCAATTTATATCGTGTGAGTGTTACCGTTATGGATGCTAAAAAAGCGATTGACAAGATTGGAACGGATATAGGGTTTAGAGAAATAAAATTTGTAAAAGGGCAAACTTTTTTAAATGGGGAACGCGTAAAGCTAATGGGCGTGGAATGGACAGCCGGTTCCAATCCCAATTTTGGATTTGCAGAACCGGATACAGAAATTATTCGCATGGGGAAATTGATGAAAGATGTAAATGCAATTTTTACCCGTGAGCATTTTCAGCAAAGTGATGTATTTTATGATTTCTGCGACAGAAATGGAATCATTGTGCAGCAGGAAGTTCCTCTATGGGGGCCCGAAACGCCCGCCAATGATACCATTCGCGGCATTGCGATGAGGCAGTTGGAAACGATGGTGCGAAATCTTTACAATCATCCTTCTATTTTTTCCTGGGGTGTCGGCAATGAATTAAGAGGCAGGGATGCGGATATGAAACAGATGATTGCAGATTTGATTAGTAAGGCGCGTGCATTGGATAATTCAAGGCACGTGGCTTATGTTAGCAATACACTCACCACAAGTTTTTACAACAACCTTAAATTTGTTCCCGATGCAGCCAGTGACGGCGATTACCTAATGATGAATGAATATGGGGGAAGCTGGTGGGATATTCCTGTTGGTAAAATTGGTTTTTATCTGGATAGTGTTCATCGTTCTTATCCTGATCAACCTTTTATTATTTCAGAGTTTGGTTTGTGCGAACCTAATTTCAGAGGAGGTGATGAAAGACGTTTGCAGGATTTAATGTATCACATGAGTCTTTATGAAAGTAAGTCTTACATAGAAGGCGCAATTTATTTTGATCTGACAGATTATAGGACTCATTATCCAGGAACTCAGGAAGAAAGTAAATATAGAAGAAGAATTCATGGAATTTATGACATGTATGGAAATCCTAAACCTTCCATGAAAGTATTGCGTGAACTCAGTTCGCCGGTGGAGGTGCAGCAAGCCCGCAAATGGGCAAAAGGAAAATTAAACATTTTGATTTATGGAAGTATCGGATTGCCGCAACATACAGTGCGTGGATACAAACTATATTTATCTGACAGTACGGGAAATTTTAAAAATTCTAGAGAGTACTATCTGCCGGAAATAAAACCAGGTGAGAAGGTTAATTTTGAAATAGATGACTTGTTTAATGGAGAAGGTATTGTAACTGTTGTAAATCCTCTGGGATATGTGGTCTCACAAAAATCTTTTTACAATACTTTAGACTAGATTTCAACAATTGTACTGAAATTTTTATTGGTTAATGGCGATAACCCTTTCTCTAAAGAAAGTTGGGATGAGCGATTGTACTACAGTAAAAGAACAAATATAGAAGATTTGTAAACGCTAATACTTATTTCCTCATCTCCTTTCGGAGACCACGATTAGATTGGTGGTATGAAGAAGGAAGATCAGGCTAAAAGGCACACAATGTAAACTTTCTATAAATATACTTCAGGATATTGCTAAACAATGGAATATGAATTATCCTCGATATCGGTTTTTCTTCTTTTTCTGGTTTTTAAAGAAATATTCAGTACATGATGTTTTATTCTGAAATTATTTGTAATTTTGCACCCCTAAAATCATTAAATTAATCACTTAACCGAAAGGAAGTTTATCCATTATGATCATTGTTCCTGTAAAAGAAGGCGAAAGCATTGACCGCTCGCTGAAGAAATTGAAACGTAAATTCGAAAAAACCGGTGTTGTTAAAGAACTGCGTAATCGTCAGAAATTTACAAAGCCGTCCATCGTTCGCCGCGAAGAGGTTCGCCACGCGATTTACATCCAACAGCTTCAGCAGCAGCAGGAATTGTAATCAATCCGGAATTATTTCCGGAAGGCAGGAAGTAAAACTTGCATTTCTCATACTATTGTTGTACTTTTAACGTTAGTTAATTACAATAAGTGAGGGGCAAA
The DNA here is from genome assembly GCA_038237165.1 of Bacteroidales bacterium. Lineage (GTDB taxonomy): Bacteria > Bacteroidota > Bacteroidia > Bacteroidales > UBA4417 > UBA4417. The sequence goes on from JBBRYZ010000011.1 coordinate 12,514, forward strand.
GGTTATTTCCTGTTTTATTTTGAAGGATGCTGAAGGATAACTACATAGATTACCTGAGATTCGAGAAGCGCTATTCCGCGCACACTGTGCTGGCATATCATACCGACCTGGATGATTTTACCAAATTCCTTAACCTGCAATATTCTGTTACCGATCCGTTAATTGCCGATCATAACCTGATCCGCTCGTGGCTTATATCCCTTATTGATCGCAAAATTTCGACACGGTCGGTTAACCGGAAACTTTCGACCCTTAAATCTTTTTATCGCTATTGCCAAAAGCAGGGACTGCTTGTTGTAAATCCTATGCTCAAAGTTGTTGCTCCAAGGGTTTCGAAACATCTTCCTGTATTCCTTACACACGATAACCTCGATCAATTGCTCCATTCGGTTGAGTTTGATGCCGGTTACGAAGGCAGCCGCGATAAAATGATCATCACCTTGTTTTATGCTACCGGAATCCGCCGGGCCGAATTGGTTCATATCAATATTAATGACCTAGATCTGAATTCAGGAACACTCAAAGTTTTAGGAAAGCGGAATAAGGAAAGGATTGTTCCTTTGGGAGAAAATGTAATTATTCAACTGAAAGAATACCTTATTATAAGGAATACATTTTTATCTGAAAAGCAGCCTGCTTCTCAAAACAATATCCATACGCTTTTTGTTACATCAAAAGGATTGGCCATATATCCCCGGCTGATCCACAACATTGTTCACAAATACCTTTCCGAAGTAGCATCGAACAGCAAACTCAGCCCGCATGTGTTAAGGCATTCATTTGCCACGCATATGCTCGACGATGGCGCCGACCTCAATGCTATCAAGGAAATCCTTGGCCACTCAAGCCTGGCAGCAACCCAGGTATATACGCACAACACTATTGAAAAACTAAAATCAATCTACAAACAAGCCCATCCAAGGGCGTAAACAAAAGGAGGACTCATGAAAGTTAACATCAATTCAGTGCATTTTAAAACCGATAAGAAGTTGGATTCATTCATTACCGAGAAGGTGGAAAAACTTTCGGATATGTATGACGGTATTATCGGTAGTGAAGTAACGCTCAGGGTAAACAATGGTGAAGACCATGACAACAAGATCACAGAAATCAGGCTCCTTGTTCCGGGAAATGATCTTTTTGCAAAAAAACAGAGCAAATCATTTGAAGAAGCTACTGACATAGCTGTAGATGCACTTCGTAAGCAATTAGTCCGACATAAAGAGAAGCAAAGAGGCGAATAAAAATAATGAAATTATTTTCACCACTTGTTTGGTAAATCAAATTAAGTGCGTACATTTGCAGTCCTTTTCAAAAAGGACTGCTTTTGTTTATATATAAGTGGTTGTAAAGTGCTGATAATAAGGAATATTTGAGTTACATAAACACAAAAAGCCTGGTTTTGACGCTCTTTTCAGAGAATAGGAAAGGCCGATGTAGCTCAGTTGGTAGAGCAGCTGATTTGTAATCAGCTGGTCGGGGGTTCGAGTCCCTCCATCGGCTCCAGTTCATCGAAGTACTAAATTTATCCGGGGGGATACCAGAGCGGTCAAATGGGGCAGACTGTAAATCTGTTGGCTAAGCCTTCGGAGGTTCGAATCCTCCTCCCCCCACCAGTTATAGGGGTTAGGGTTTTGGTTTTAGGAGTTGAGTTTTACAACAACTATTTACCATTAACCTTTAACCATTAACTTTTTAAACCGCGGAAGTAGCTCATTTGGTAGAGCGATAGCCTTCCAAGCTATAGGTGGCGGGTTCGAGCCCCGTCTTCCGCTCTTTAGTTCTTTGATTAAATAGATGAGTAAAGGGGCGAGAAGCCTGTCCCGTGAGCGACAGCGATACGGGAAGCCCCGTCTTCCGCTCACAATAGCCTTTGTAGCTCAGGGGGAGAGCGCTTCCTTGGTAAGGAAGAGGTCGCGAGTTCAATTCTCGCCGAAGGCTCTGATTTTGAAAATTAAAATCAATACAAATAGAAACAAAATAAACATTAATCAAAATGGCAAAAGAAAAATTCGATCGTTCAAAACCTCACGTTAACGTTGGTACTATCGGTCATATTGACCATGGTAAGACTACTCTTACCGCAGCTATTACTATGGTTCTGGCTGATAAAGGTTTGTCAGAATATCGTTCATTCGACTCAATCGACAACGCTCCTGAAGAAAAGGAACGTGGTATTACCATTAATACTGCTCACGTTGAGTATTCAACTGCCTTACGTCACTATGCTCACGTTGACTGTCCTGGTCACGCTGACTATATTAAAAACATGGTTACCGGTGCAGCCCAGATGGATGGTGCAATCATCGTTGTTGCAGCTACTGACGGCCCAATGCCTCAGACCCGCGAGCACATCCTGCTTGCCCGTCAGGTTGGTGTACCTCAATTGGTTGTTTTCATGAACAAGGTTGACCTTGTTGATGATGAAGAACTCCTCGACCTGGTTGAAATGGAAATCCGCGAACTTCTTACCTTCTATGGTTTTGATGGTGACAACGTTCCTGTTATCCGTGGATCAGCTCTTGGCGGACTCAACAAAGAGCCAAAATGGGTTGAAAAAATCATGGAACTGATGGATGCAGTTGATACCTACATTCCATTACCAACCCGCGCAAGAGATAAAGACTTCCTGATGCCGATTGAAGACGTGTTCTCAATCACAGGTCGTGGTACTGTTGCTACCGGTCGTATTGAGTCAGGTATTATCCACGTTGGTGATCCTGTTGAAATCGTTGGTATGGGTGCTGAAAAACTTAAATCAGTTTGTACCGGTGTTGAAATGTTCCGTAAACTCCTCGATCAGGGAGAAGCCGGTGACAACGCAGGTTTACTTCTCCGCGGTATTGATAAAGAAACCATCCGTCGTGGTATGGTTATCATCAAACCAGGTACAGTTCATCCTCACAAACACTTCAAAGCTGAAGTGTATATCCTGAAGAAAGAAGAAGGCGGACGTCATACTCCATTCCAGAACAAATATCGTCCACAGTTCTACTTCAGAACAACCGACGTTACAGGTGAGATCACACTTCCTGCTGGTGTTGAAATGATTATGCCAGGTGATAATATCACAATTGAAGTTATGTTGATCAGCGAAATCGCAATGACTAAAAACCTCCGTTTTGCTATCCGTGAAGGTGGCCGTACAGTAGGTGCAGGTCAGGTAACTGAAATTCTTGACTAAAAAAAAATACGAGTAGGAAGCTCATGCCTGAGATTCCTACTCTGCCTTTTTAATTAATGTTATTAATGTCTGGCCTGTTCCAGGTAATCCTGCAACAGGCTTAGGCTATACGGGTGTAGCTCAATTGGTAGAGTGGCGGTCTCCAAAACCGTAGGCTGTGGGTTCGACCCCTACCACCCGTGCAAAATATTAGACCATATGGCAAATAATAAATTCGTAGAGTACGTCAAAGAAAGTTACGACGAACTCATGCATAAAGTTTCGTGGCCAACATGGAGCGAATTGCAGAATAGTGCAGTAGTTGTATCAGTTGCTTCCCTGATGATTGCATTTGTGGTGTTCATAATGGATAAATCGTTTGAGACTATTCTCCAGCAGTTTTATTCGTTATTTTAACCTGTATTGTTGTTTAAGTCTATTATTTAGTGGTAACCAACCTTTAATTCACCATCCGGCATGGGCGAACAAGTGAAAAAGTGGTATGTGGTGAGAGCCATAAGCGGGAATGAGAAGAAGGTGAAAATATACCTTGAGAGTGAGATCAATCGTCTCAATCTGGGGGATTATATTGCACAAATCCTCATCCCAACAGAAAAAGTCTATCTGGTACGTAACGGTAAAAAAGTGAGCAAGGAGCGTAGCTACCTGCCCGGTTATGTTTTAATCGAAGCTGTTCTTACCGGAGAGATCCCACACATTATTCGCAATATCCCCGGAGTATTAGGTTTTCTTGGCTCGAAAGATCAACCTGTACCCCTAAGACAAGCCGAAGTAAACAGAATACTTGGTAAGGTCGACGAGCTCTCCGAGCAAGGCGCCGAGTTCAGTATTCCGTATATTGTTGGTGAAACGGTTACGGTCATCGATGGGCCATTCAACAGTTTCAGCGGAATCATTGAAGAAATCAATGAGGAAAAGAAGAAACTGAAAGTAATGGTAAAAATCTTTGGCCGTAAAACTCCATTGGAACTTTCGTTTACGCAGGTTGCAAAGGAATCGTAGGTAGTTACCTGTTTCCGCATTACAAATCCTTTAAGAAAACAAAAGATGGCAAAAGAAGTTGCTGGATTAATTAAACTGCAAATTAAAGGTGGCGCGGCTAATCCTTCACCCCCGGTAGGACCTGCATTAGGTTCGAAAGGTGTGAATATTATGGAGTTCTGTAAACAGTTCAATGCACGTACACAGGATAGGGCCGGTAAGGTTACCCCTGTAGTAATAACTGTATATAAGGACAAGTCGTTTGATTTTATTGTTAAAACGCCTCCTGTTGCCGTTCAACTCCTTGAAGTGACTAAGCAGAAAAGCGGATCGGCCGAACCAAACCGTAAAAAGGTTGCTTCGGTTACGTGGGACCAGGTCAAAGAAATTGCTGAAGGCAAAATGGAAGACCTCAACTGTTTCACACTCGAATCCGCTATGCGCATGGTTGCAGGTTCTGCCCGTAGTTTGGGCATCACTGTACAAGGCGAATTCCCAAAGATGTAAAGCTGATCGGGAGATCAGGCTTTCATGAATTAAAAATGTGTTATTACCATTAACCTTACGTAAAATGGCTAAATTGACAAAAAATCAAAAACTGGCTTTAGCTAAGTACGACAAGGATGCTACCTATACACTAGCTGATGCTGCGCGTATTGTCAAAGACATTACTACTTCAAAATTCGACGCTTCTGTTGATATTGACGTACGTCTTGGAGTTGACCCGCGAAAAGCAAACCAGATGGTTAGAGGTATCGTAACCTTGCCGCATGGAACCGGGAAAACTATTAGTGTTCTCGTGCTTTGTACTCCTGAAAAGGAAGAAGAAGCAAAAGCTGCCGGAGCTGATTATGTTGGCCTTGACGAGTATATCCAGAAGATTAAAGAAGGCTGGACTGACGTTGACGTTATTATTACAATGCCTAGCATTATGCCCAAAGTTGGTGCTCTTGGCCGCATACTTGGTCCCCGTGGCCTTATGCCAAACCCCAAGACCGGTACCGTTACAATGGATGTAGGCAAAGCTGTGCAGGAAGTGAAAGCCGGTAAAATCGACTTTAAAGTTGATAAGTTCGGTATCATTCATGCAGGTATAGGCAAAGTATCTTTTGAACAGGAACAACTCATCGAAAATGCTAAAGAACTTTTGGCAACTATCGTTAAGTTGAAACCATCTTCATCCAAAGGTACTTATGTAAAAAGCGTGTTCATGTCGAGTACTATGAGTCCTGGTGTACGTATCGATGAAAAATCGGTCAAATAATAATTCCGGTAACAATAAGTACTTGATCTTTAAAGAACAAAAATCGCTATGAAAAGAGAAGACAAGCATCAACTCATAGGAACCCTTACAGAAAAGCTGCAAGCTGCCAAGTATCTGTACATTACAGATATTTCAGATATGAACTCTGAAAGTACAAGCAAGCTTCGCCGTCTATGTTTCAAAAGGGAAGTAGAGTTGGTCGTAGTTAAAAACGCGTTGCTGCACAAAGCAATGGAAAAGTCCGGTAAGGACTTTGGACCTCTGTACGATGTTCTGAAAGGTCATACCTCAATTATGATCGCCGATCAGGGTAGCACCCCTGCCAAGCTGATCAAAGAATTCAGGAAAACATCCGATAAACCTAAACTCAAAGGCGCTTTCGTAGAAGAAATGGCTTTTGTAGGTGATAATCAACTTGACGCTCTTATCGCAATTAAGACTAAAAATGAGCTTATTGCCGATATTATTTTAGCGCTCAACACACCGGCACGCAATGTTATATCAGCACTGCAATCAGGTGGTCAAAAATTATCAGGTGTAATAAAGACCTTGTCCGAACGTCCTGAATAAACTCAGGTCAACGAACAAAATGAATTAATCAATTATTGTAAAACACTAAAAAAAACAAATAAAATGGCAGACTTGAAAGCTTTCGCTGAACAGTTAGTTAATCTGACAGTAAAAGAAGTAAATGAGCTTGCTCAGATACTTAAGAACGAATACGGAATTGAACCAGCAGTAGCAGCAGCAGCAGTTGCAGTAGCAGCAACTGGCGAAGCAGCCGTAGTTGAAGAGCAAACATCATTCGATGTTATCCTTAAGCACCCGGGCCAGGCTAAACTGGCAGTTGTTAAACTTGTAAAAGAATTAACAAGCCTTGGTCTGAAAGAAGCAAAAGATTTAGTTGACGCAGCTCCAAAAGCGCTGAAAGAAGGTGTTACCAAGGACGAAGCAAACGCCCTGAAACAACAACTTGAAGACGCAGGTGCAGAAGTTGAGATAAAGTAAATATTGCTATTTAGACTACAATTACCAAACTGACTTCTTATTCCTGCTTACGCGTGAATAAGTAGTCAGTTTTCTTCCCGATTTTCATATCGGGATTAATTGTTTAAAAATACTTTGTTTATTTAAATCTTAAACTTCATGGCTTTGGCTTCACAAAAAACTGAACGGTTTAGCTTCGGGACCTCGAAAATCAAATCCGAATACCCTGATTTTCTCGAAGTACAAATAAAGTCTTTCCAGGACTTCTTTCAACTGGAGACAAATCCTGACAATCGTATTAATGAGGGTCTTTTTAAAGTTTTTTCGGAAAACTTCCCCATTACCGATGCCAGGAATAATTTTGTTCTCGAGTTTTTGGATTATTTTATCGATCCACCCCGTTATTCTATCGAGGAGTGTATCGAAAGAGGGCTCACTTACAGCGTTCCTCTTAAAGCAAAATTAAAACTCTTCTGTACCGATCCCGAGCACGAAGATTTCGAAACTATTATCCAGGACGTCTATTTGGGTATGATCCCGTATATGACTCCTAAAGGCACATTCGTTGTGAATGGAGCCGAAAGGGTTGTTGTTTCGCAGTTGCATCGTTCGCCAGGTGTATTTTTCGGTACAAGTTTTCATACCAACGGCCAGCAGCTTTACTCGGCCAGGATTATTCCTTTCAAAGGTTCCTGGATGGAGTTCACTACTGACATTAACCATGTGATGTACGCGTACATCGACCGGAAAAAGAAATTACCTGTAACAACTTTGTTACGGGCAATTGGCTATGAAAGCGATAAAGACATTCTCGAAATCTTTAACCTCGCCGAGGAAATTAAAGTAAGCAAAGCCGGATTGAAAAAATATGTCGGCCGCAAACTTGCTGCAAGAGTTCTCAGGACCTGGATCGAAGATTTTGGTGATGAGGATACAGGCGAAGTTGTTTCCATTGAGCGTACCGACGTAATTATTGATCGTGAAACGGTTCTTGACAATAATCATATTGATATGATTGTTGATTCAGGTGCCAAATCAATTTTACTTCATCGCGATGATGTTAACGCGCAGGATTTTTCCATTATCTTCAATACCTTGCAAAAGGATACTGCCAACAGTTCGAAAGAAGCTGTTGAATATATATACCGGCAGTTACGTAACGCTGAGCCACCCGATGAGGAAACAGCACGCGGTATTATCGAGAAACTGTTTTTCTCCGATAAACGCTACGATTTGGGTGATGTAGGACGTTACAGGATCAACAAAAAACTGTCACTCGACATTCCACTCGAAACAAAGGTTCTCACCAAAGAAGACCTTATTTCGATCATCAAATATTTAATTGGTCTTATCAATTCGAAAACTGAGGTTGATGATATCGATCACCTTAGCAACCGTCGTGTTCGTACGGTTGGTGAACAATTGTACAACCAGTTCGGTGTTGGTCTGGCCCGTATGGCACGTACCATCAGGGAGCGTATGAATGTACGCGACAATGAGGTATTTACTCCTATGGACCTGATTAATGCCAAAACATTATCGAGTGTTATCAACTCGTTTTTTGGAACAAACCAGTTGTCGCAATTTATGGATCAGACAAACCCGCTGAGCGAAATAGCTCACAAGCGGAGGGTGTCTGCCCTCGGACCAGGCGGTCTTTCGCGTGAAAGAGCCGGTTTCGAAGTACGCGACGTTCACTATACTCACTACGGCCGTCTTTGTACGATCGAAACTCCTGAAGGTCCGAATATCGGTCTTATCTCGTCACTTTGCGTGTTTGCAAAGATCAATAAACTTGGATTTATCGAAACACCTTACAAATCGGTTACTAACGGCAAGGTTGACCTGGCCGAAACTATGTACCTGAGTGCGGAAGAGGAAGAAAACAAGATTATTGCCCAGGCAACTACGGATATGGATGATGCCGGTAATTTCAAGGATGCGAAAGTTAAAGTTCGTTACCTGGCCGATTATCCTTTGATTGAAAAAGAAAAGGTCGACCTTATTGACATTGCTCCTAACCAGATCGCTTCCATTGCCGCTTCGCTTATCCCGTTCCTCGAACATGATGATGCTAACCGTGCTCTTATGGGTTCGAACATGATGCGTCAGGCTGTACCGCTTCTCAATCCCGAAAGACCAATTGTTGGTACCGGTATCGAGGCACGTGTAGCACAGGATTCACGCGTACTTATTAACGCCGAAGGCGATGGTATAGTTGAATACGTGGATTCGGTTCAGATTGTGATTCGTTACGCACGCCTCGAAGAAGAAAGACTTGTAAGTTTTGACGAAGATGTTAAAGTTTACAACCTCACCAAGTTTGCCCGTACCAACCAGAATACCTGTATGAACCTCAGGCCTATCGTCCGCAAAGGCGACAAGGTTAAAAAGGGCCAGGTTTTATGCGAAGGTTATGCAACACAGGCCGGGGAACTTGCTTTAGGTCGTAACCTGATGGTGGCGTTTATGCCGTGGAAAGGTTACAACTTTGAAGATGCAATCGTTATCAGCGAACGCGTTGTTAAGGAAGATATTTTTACTTCGCTGCATATTGAAGAATTTACTTTGGAAGTTCGTGATACCAAACGTGGTGTTGAAGAACTTACCAATGATATTCCAAACGTAAGCCAGGAAGCCACAAAGGATCTTGACGAAAGCGGTTTGATTCGTATTGGTGCCGAAGTTAATGAAGGAGATATTTTAATAGGTAAGATTACACCGAAAGGCGAAAGCGATCCTACTCCTGAAGAAAAACTTCTCCGTGCCATCTTTGGTGACAAAGCCGGCGACGTAAAAGATGCTTCTTTAAAAGCACCTCCTTCGATGAAGGGTGTTGTTATCAGTAAGAAACTTTTTTCGAGAGTTGTTAAGGACAAAAAACTTAAGGCAAAAGAGAAAGATTTTGTAAAGGAACTTGATGAGGAATTCTCAAAGAGCACTACCGATCTGAAACAGAAATTAGTTGATAAACTGACTGTTTTGGTAAGTGGTAAAACCTCGCAAGGCGTATACAATAACTTCAAAAATGAAATGGTTCCCAAAAAGGTGAAATTCACCCAGAAAATGTTAATGGGAATTGATTTCATCAACGTGAATCCTAACAAATGGACAACCGATAAGGATGTTAATGAGCTTATCAAACAGCTTATCAACAACTTCATTATCAAGTACAAGGAAATTCTAGGTGTATATAACCGTAAGAAATTCGTTGCAACTGTAGGTGATGAACTGCCAAACGGAATCGTTCAGATGGCTAAGGTTTATGTTGCCAAAAAACGTAAGTTAAAAGTAGGGGATAAGATGGCAGGCCGTCACGGGAATAAAGGTATCGTCGCACGCATCGTACGTGAAGAAGACATGCCTTTCCTCGAAGATGGAACACCAGTTGATATCGTACTTAACCCGCTGGGCGTACCTTCGCGTATGAACCTGGGACAGATTTACGAAACTGTACTCGGCTGGGCCGGAGCAAAAATGGGTGTGCATTTTGCAACTCCTATTTTCGACGGTGGTTCAAATGATCAGATCAACGACCTTATGGCGAAAGCCGGTTTACCTGAAAACGGTAAAGTTTTCCTCTACGACGGCGGAACCGGGGAACGTTTTGATCAGACAGCAACTGTTGGTTACATCTATATGCTGAAACTTCATCATATGGTTGACGACAAGATGCACGCACGTTCAATCGGACCATACTCACTCATTACACAACAGCCACTCGGAGGTAAAGCTCAGTTCGGCGGTCAGCGTTTTGGTGAAATGGAAGTCTGGGCTCTGGAAGCTTTCGGCGCAGCAAACATACTGCAGGAAGTTCTCACAGTTAAATCCGACGACGTTGTCGGAAGAGCAAAAGCATACGAAGCCATTGTTAAAGGCGAAAATATGCCAATCCCGGGTATCCCCGAATCATTCAATGTACTTGTTCACGAGCTCAGGGGCTTAGGTCTCAGCGTAAGCTTCGAATAAATATTCTATCGGCCGCAAAGCATCATGTTATACGACATGATGCTTTGACCGGCTCTGAATTATTTAGAGTGAAACAAAAGTAATTTTAATCGTTAATCCTTTCTTGATATATGGCTTTCAGAAAAGAAAATACAGCCGCTAACAAATTTTCCAGGATCAGGATAAGTCTCGCTTCCCCTGAATCTATCCTTGAAAGATCAAGCGGCGAAGTCCTTAAACCCGAGACTATAAACTACAGAACATACAAACCTGAAAGGGATGGATTGTTCTGTGAGCGCATTTTCGGTCCTGTGAAGGATTGGGAATGTCATTGCGGGAAATATAAGCGGATCCGCTACAAAGGAATTGTATGCGACCGTTGCGGTGTGGAAGTAACAGAGAAAAAAGTTCGTCGCGAACGTATGGGACACATCCAATTGGTTGTTCCTGTAGCTCATATCTGGTATTTCCGTTCCTTGCCGAATAAAATCGGTGCATTGCTTGGAGTTCCCTCCAAAAAACTTGATTCAATTATATACTATGAAAGGTATGTAATTATTCAGGCCGGTGTTCTTGCTTCCGAAGGGCTTAAAACCCTCGATTTCATTACTGAAGAAGAATACTTCGATTATCTTGACAAATTACCGAAAGATAACCAATACCTCGACGAAAGCGATCCAAACAAGTTTATCGCAAAAATGGGTGCTGAGGCACTTGTCGATTTATTGGCTCGCCTCGACTTAGATCAGATGTCGTACGATCTGCGACACAAGGCAAATACTGAAACCTCGCAACAGAGGAAAATGGAAGCGCTCAAACGTCTCCAGGTTTACGAATCATTCCGCGACGCACAAACACGCGGTGAGAACAAACCTGAATGGATGATTGTAAAAGTGGTTCCGGTAATTCCACCTGAATTGCGTCCTTTGGTTCCTTTGGACGGCGGACGTTTCGCAACCAGCGATTTAAATGACCTTTACCGTAGGGTTATCATTCGTAACAACCGTTTGAAACGCCTTATCGAAATCAAGGCTCCTGATGTGATCATGCGTAATGAAAAACGTATGCTCCAGGAAGCTGTAGATTCACTTTTTGATAACTCACGCAAGGCAAGCTCGGTAAAAACCGAATCGAACCGCGCGCTGAAATCATTGAGCGACAGCTTAAAAGGTAAACAAGGTCGTTTCCGTCAGAACTTACTTGGTAAACGTGTTGACTATTCAGGTCGTTCAGTTATTGTGGTAGGTCCTGAATTGAAATTGCACGAATGCGGACTTCCTAAAGATATGGCTTCCGAGTTATTCAAGCCGTTTATTATCCGCAAAATGCTGGAGCGCGGTATTGTAAAAACCGTGAAATCAGCCAAGAAAATTGTAGATCGCAAGGATCCCGTAGTATGGGAAATCCTCGAAAATATCTTAAAAGGACATCCTGTTATGCTCAACCGTGCTCCAACACTGCACAGATTAGGTATTCAGGCTTTCCAGCCAAAACTTATTGAGGGAAAGGCAATTCAGCTGCATCCTTTGGTTTGTACGGCTTTCAATGCCGACTTCGACGGTGACCAGATGGCTGTGCATCTTCCTTTAGGAAATGCTGCTATCCTTGAAGCACAGATTTTGATGCTTGCTTCGCATAACATTCTGAATCCTGCCAACGGCGCGCCTATCACTGTTCCTTCACAGGACATGGTTTTGGGTCTTTATTACATCACCAAAGGCCGTAAAACAGAACCCGGACATATCATGAAAGGTGAAGGAAAGAGTTTCTATTCACCTGAAGAAGTTATCATCGCTTATAATGAAAAGGCAGCCGATCTCCATTCCTGGATCAAGGTAAGAATACCTGTGGAAGAAAATGGTGTAAAAGTTGAAAAACTCATTGAAACCACTGTAGGTCGTGTACTGTTCAACCAGGTAGTTCCTGAAGAATTCGGATTCATCAACCAACTTTTAACCAAGAAATCACTACGTGATATTATTGGTGACTTGCTGAAGAAAACCGGTACTGCAAAAGCAGCCCGTTTCCTTGATGATATCAAGAGCTTAGGATTTACAATGGCTTTCAAAGGTTGTCTTTCATTTAACCTTGGTGATGTTCTTGTTCCAAAACTGAAAGAAGAGCTTATTACCAAAGCCAATATCGAAGTTGAAGAAGTAATGAATAACTACAACATGGGTTTCATTACCAACAACGAGCGTTACAACCAGATTATTGACATCTGGACACATACCAACTCTAACCTTACTAAAAAGGTAATGAGCGATCTGGCTACCGACAATCAGGGATTCAATCCGGCCTATATGATGCTTGATTCAGGAGCCCGTGGATCGAAAGAACAGATCAGGCAGCTTTCAGGTATGCGCGGACTGATGGCCAAACCACAGAAATCAGGTCAAACCGGGGGTGAAATTATCGAAAACCCTATTCTTTCGAACCTGAAAGAGGGACTTTCGGTACTTGAGTACTTTATTTCAACTCACGGTGCACGTAAAGGTCTTGCAGATACAGCTCTCAAAACAGCTGATGCCGGTTACCTTACCCGTCGTTTGGTTGACGTTGCACAGGACGTAATTATTTCGGAACCCGACTGCGGTACACTTCGCGGACGTCTTACTTCGGCTCTCAAGAAAAATGAAGAGCTTGTGGAATCACTCTACGACCGTATCCTTGGCCGTGTTACTCTGCACGATATTTATCATCCTCACACCGGCGAGCTTATTGCTTCCGCTGGTCATGAACTCACAGAGGAAATCTGTACGATTATTGAAGATTCGCCGATTGAATCCGTAGAAATCCGTTCAGTACTTACCTGTGAATCAAAACAGGGTGTTTGCGCAAGATGTTATGGCCGTAACTTGGCAACAGGTCGTATGGTTCAGAAAGGTGAAGCTGTAGGTGTTATCGCTGCGCAGTCGATCGGTGAACCTGGTACACAGCTTACCTTGCGTACTTTCCACGTGGGCGGTGTGGCTGGTGCAAATATCGCATCGGCATCACGTATCGTTGCCAAGTATAACGGTGTAATCGAAATTGATGAACTACGTTCGGTTGCTTATAAAAATGCCGAAGGACGTAAATATGAAATCGTTTTAGGCCGTTCGGCCGAAATGAGGATCATTGATCCTTTAACAGGAATAATCCTGGCATCAGGCCATATCCCATATGCTTCGAATCTCTATTTCGCAAACGGTGCAACCGTTGCAAAGGGTGATCTGATCACTGAATGGGATCCGTACAATGCTGTTATCCTCTCGGAGGTTGACGGTAAACTGGCATTCGAAAACATCACCGAAGGTGTTACTTTCAAGGTGGAAGCTGATGAGCAAACCGGTTACCAGGAGAAAGTTATCATTGAGTCGCGCGTTAAGGGTAAGAATCCTTCGATGAAGATTATTTCCTTCGAAGGCGAGGAACTCAAAAACTATGACTTACCTGTTGGATCTCACTTGCAGATTGAAGAAGGGAAAATGCTTAAAGCTGGAGATGTCCTGGTTAAGATTCCACGCGCAGTAGGTAAAACTGGTGACATCACCGGTGGTCTGCCACGTGTTACGGAATTATTCGAAGCACGTAATCCATCCGATCCTGCTGTTGTTTCTGAAATTGATGGTGTTGTAACTTTTGGTAAGAAACTGAAACGTGGTAACCGTGAAATCATTATCACATCCAAAACCGGTGAAGAACGCAGCTACCTAATTTCAACATCGAAACAGATACTTGCACAGGAAAACGACTATGTTCGTGCCGGAACTCCTCTATCCGACGGAGCCATTACTCCTGCCGATATTCTGGCTATTAAAGGCCCGATGAAAGTACAGGAATATATCGTTAACGAAATCCAGGAAGTTTATCGCCTGCAGGGTGTTAAAATCAATGACAAACACTACGAAGTGATTGTTCGCCAGATGATGCGCAAAGTTGAAGTGGTTGATCCGGGTGATACCAAATTCCTCGAAGGGGAACTGGTTAACAAGATTGACTTCAACGAGGAGAACGACTGGATTTTTGGAAAGAAGATTGTTGAAGATCCGGGCGACAGCACAACGATGAAACCAGGACAGATTATCAGTGCACGCAAGCTTCGCGATGAAAATTCGCTGCTTAAACGCCGCGATAAAAAACAGGTAGATTCACGCGACGCTAACTCAGCAACCGCTAAACAGGTTCTGCAGGGTATTACCAGAGCTTCGTTACAGGTTCGCAGCTGGATTTCAGCAGCATCATTCCAGGAAACTACAAAGGTTCTGACACAGGCTTCGATTCAGTCGAAGAGTGATGAACTGCTTGGTTTGAAGGAAAATGTAATTGTAGGTCACCTGATCCCGGCCGGTACTGGTCTCCGTGAGTACGAACACTTAATTGTAGGCTCGCGCGAAGAGTACGACAGGATGCTTGCTTCGAAAGCTGAATAAATTCTGACTCAAACTTTATATGGGGAAGCTGTATCAACACATTGATCGGTTTCCCCATCTTTTTGTAAGGAAAAAAATTATTAAATTTAACCGCTAATATTTATGGACATGAATGATCCGAATAATCAAAATCAAAACCAGATCAACATTGAACTTTCCGATGAGGTGAGTGAAGGAATTTATTCGAACCTTGCGGTAATCACGCATTCCAATTCCGAATTCGTGGTGGATTTCATAAAACTAATGCCTGGAGTTCCCAAGGCAAAAGTCAAAGCACGCATCATTCTCACCCCACAGCATGCCAAGCGTTTGTACCGTGCATTGAAAGACAATATCAGCAAGTTTGAGGCGGTTCATGGAATCATAAAGGAAACTGAAGGTGGAGATTATCCTTTTCAGCTGAGCGGTCCTGTAGGGCAGGCATAAGTGATTTGTATCTTCGTTAAAAAGAAAAAGGCCTCCGATTGGAAGCCTTTTTTAGTTATTACCGGTTTACAATATAGCAATAATTGGTTCCGTTGAATATGATTTTATTTTCATGAAGAATGATAGGTGTTTTTCGTCAAAGTTTATTTTTACAGATACATATTATGACAATAAAAAGCAGCAACTTCAATAAAGAAGTTGCTGCCTGATTACTATTACTTTTTGCTAAAGATAGATTTTACACGTTAAACAGTGAGTTGACGATTGGGTCATTTTTACTGGTACGGTCATCAATACGTTTATCCATCATAAGAGGATATACACATTCATCAATCAAAGCCTGGCTTGTGCGGGTTGTAACCTTGTAGGCACGACCAGCAGCTGAGGTTGACTCGTAAGAGAAGTCCCAGCCAAGAACCATAACCCTGGTGCCGCGGCTGTTGATCTTTTTGATCAATGGCACATAATCGGTGTCACCGGCAATAATCACAACAACATCCAGTTGTTTTAACAATGTAAGTTCATACGTTTCGAGTGAGAACCAAACGTCAATACCTTTTTCTTCAGCTTCACCTGTGCGGGAGTCGACTAAAAGAGGATAATTGTGTGTTGTAATTCCTTCATACATGAAAATGTCGTCGATGCGGCGCTCATTTGTCATTTGTGTTAAACGGTATGATTCGTCGGGATATTTCTTTTCCAGCTGACTGGTAGAATAGCGGCCGCGAAACCAATGTGTTTCAACTACCTGACAATAGCGTTTTTCGGAGTTTTCAAGTTTTGAAATCTCATCGCGCAGAAATTCAGCAAGACCATTGAAGTTAATGGTGCTTTTGCGTTCATGATGGTACCTGTAGTAGGAGTTAACTTTCAGAAAGAAAGTGCCATCAATAAACAGTCCGATTTTTTTGATTTTCTCTTCCATTTAAAGATTGTTATAATATAATTACACAAAAAGGTTGTGATATAAAATAAGAATAAATAACAGCAACCCCGTTAAATTGTTCAAGCTCTTCAAATAGTACCGGTGTATAATTTATGATATAGAAAAATCATATAGTCATACACGAGATTGCAGCCCGTACTCCTGATGAAGAACCGCAAATTTAATCCAAAAATATTTAAATCCAAAGATTGTAAAAAAAATAATTAACATAAAAATATTTAATTTTATTTTAAATAAGTTGATGGTTGAATATTTAAAAATCAGGCACTTACGATATTTTAGTTAAAAAAGCCTGAAATTATTATCTTATACATAATTACACAGCAATTCTTTTGCAAAGTTTATTTCATCTTGTGCGACCAGGAATATTTGCCGTTTGTTTCTTTTTTTGTTGTACTGGTGCTGATGCGCGTATCAATCCGTATCCGTGTAAAATAATCGCGGAATGATTGTGCAAAAAAAACGCTTCCGAGGGTTGGCTTATCTGTGTTCCTGTAATTGAGCCATAGTTCGCGGGGCTGGCCAATCCAAATACCTGTTATTCTATTGATAAACGAATTTTGCTTTAGCAAGGTTTTACCGGAT
The DNA here is from genome assembly GCA_038237165.1 of Bacteroidales bacterium. Taxonomy (GTDB): domain Bacteria; phylum Bacteroidota; class Bacteroidia; order Bacteroidales; family UBA4417; genus UBA4417. The sequence continues at coordinate 29,250 of JBBRYZ010000011.1, forward strand.
TTGTCGAAAATATATTCCCATTCAACACCATAAATTGCCTGGCCGCTGGGTTGAAATGCCGGAAGAATCCATACGCTGACGGTTTGGTCCGGATGCCATAATACAAAGGAATTGAAATAGAGGTTACTGGTATCACGGATTAACTGAAACTGTGTATTTGCCTTTGCCAGCGCTGAACCCGAGGCAATCAGTTTTATTGTATCGGAAATGCCTGTAAAATCTGAAATTGAATTTGCCGAATCATATATAACATGTTTGGTGATCCTGAAAGTATTGCCATCAGAGATCCCGCCTACAGTGTGCCAGGTTTGGTTTTCAGCAAAACTAAACCAATCGGTTGAGTTAATGTCCTCCAGCTTACTGAATTTATCTACAGCCAACTGTGTGTAAAATTCACATTCGATTAACTGATTTGCAATTTCAAGTTGTTTGTTAAAAGTGATTGAATCAAATTTAGGATTTTGGGGTTGAGCCTTTCCAATCCATGGGAATAGAAAGATGAAGAAGAAAAACAGAATTAATTTTTTCATTCGTGATTTGAAATAAAGGTAGAAATCGAAGACATGAAGTAAAGAACCGATCCTAAACCGAAGTGTTGAAAAAGCTTCTTTCCTCAGTTTAGTGATAACGTAATTTCTTTTTGAATAGTTTGCATGTTCAATTATAAAGCGACGGCTCGCTTCAGGAGCCGCCGCTTTTGAGTGTGTTTATTATTTGCTCTTATCAGGAGCAGCAGGGATTGGCGGCTGTTCCTTATACGTTTTTAGTTCATCCAGCACTACTTCTATAGCTTTATCTAGCTGATCATCAATGCCTTCGTATTCCCTTGAAGGATCGTTACTAATCTCGATATCAGGCTCTACGCCGTGTCCTTCGATAATCCATTTGCTCTCGTCGGCCGAATAGCTGGCAAATTCAGGTTTGCGAAGATCGGCGCCATCCACAAACGGTAATGAACCTCTTATGCCTACAACACCGCCCCATGTGCGTTTACCAATTACCTTACCAATGTGATATTTCTCAAAACCATAGGGGAAAAGATCACCATCAGAAGCTGAATAACCATTTACCAATAGCACCTTTGGCCCAAGCATCATTTTGGTGGGAGTGTGTCCGATTTGCTCAACATTGCGCGACATATTGCTCCTTTGGATTTCGCGCCTGAGACGTTCGAGAATCATTGGCGAAACATTGCCGCCGCCGTTGCCACGGTCGTCGATAATCAAAGCTTTTTTTGCTAATTGCGGATAGAAATATTTCACAAATTCATTCAATCCTTCAGCGCCCATATCAGGAATATGGATATAGCCAACCTGGCCGTTGGTGGCTTTGTCAACTTTGAGGATATTATCCTGAACCCATGTGTAATAGTAGAGTTTTGATTCGTCGCTAATCGGTACAACAAGTACCTTGCGGCCACCTTCGGCAGGGGAGGAGTTAAGAGTGAGTTCCACATTTTTACCGGCTTTGTTGATTAGTGCGGTATAAATATCAGGCATTCCCTTCGTTGATTTGCCATTTACAGAAGTAATGAATTCACCTTTTACGGCGCCTACACCCACTTCGGTGAGTGGCGAATGCAGATCCGGACTCCAGTTGGCTCCCTGTAGCAGGCTGTCGATGCGGAAATACCCGGATGCATCTTTACTTAGCCGGGCACCCAAAAGTCCAAGACTGATTTTTTCGACCGGTTTGCGTTCGCCACCATTAATATAGGCGTGACCTATGCTAAGTTCTGCTATCATTTCGCCTATTAAATAAGTAAGATCGTTCCGGTTATTAACATAAGGAAGCATTACGGCGTATTTATCATGCATTGCTTTCCAGTCAAGGCCATGCATATTCGGAACGTAGAAGAAGTCGCGCATCTGGCGCCATGCCTCGTCATAAATCTGTTTCCATTCCTGGCGGTTATTTACCCATACTTTACAATCGGATAAATCTATATATTTTTCAGTGTTGATTTTCGACGAAGGCAGATCAATCATTGCAAACCTGTTTTTCTGCCTGACAAGCATTTTCTTTCCATCAGCAGTGATATCAAAATTGATATCAGAACCAAGGTCGGTTTCCTTTTTCAGTTTCAAATCATAAACCTTTGCTGACCTCCCTTTGTCGTTGGCCATGTTGTAATAAATTTTATCATCAACCGACCACAGGTTAGAGTAATTACCGGCTTCAACAGGTATTTCGATAATACGCTGCTGTATTCCGGCAAGATCAATTTTAACCGGTTTTACTTCAGGTTTTTCGTCTTTTTCGTCTTTCCCGTCCTTATCTGTTTTCCCGTCTTTTTTCTTTTTATCTGTTTTTTTATCAGTTTCAGGTTTTGCATCTTTCTTGTCTTTTGAGTCATTCATTTTTACCTCATCGTTAGAAGGAGCAAAAGGCGATGGCGTATCTTTAGCAAGCGTGACAAGGTAGAGTTTTGTCATATTTTCGTATGCGTAGTTCCATTCAACATTGCTGTAAATAGGATCGAAAGTGCGATCGGAAGTAAAAATAAGGTACTTGCCGTTGGTAGAAAAAATTGGCTGATCCGACGAAAACCACTCATCTGTTACTTCATATTTCTTTTCGTCGGCAACATTGAAAAGTATAATTTGCTGCATACCGTTTTCAAGCGTTCGCGGATAAGTTATCCAGCGACTATCCGGCGACCAATCGAAGTTTCCGAATTCCCATATTTTCGATTTATCAACAAGAGTTACTTTTTTTGTGTCAATATCAACATACTGTAAACGAAGCATTTTGTCATTCCACAATATTTTTTTGCTGTCGGGCGACCATTCGATACTGAATTTATAGGTATCGGCTCCGGTAGTCAGTTTTATAGCTGGTTCACTTCCATCCTGTTTGGCAATATAAATTTCGTATTCGCCGCTGGCATCGCTGAGGTATGCAATCCATTTGCCATCAGGCGACCAGGAACCCTCACGGTCATGCGCGTCGCTGCTGGCGGTAAGGTTACGTGTAATGCCTTCTTTAACCGGAACGGTAAAAATATCGCCACGGCCTGTAACAACAATGCGGTTGCCATCGGGTGAGGGATTCACTGAACCAAGGAAGCGTGTGGCATCTTTAAGTTCGCTGCGCGAGGTGTTAAAGTCATCGGCAATCTGAATTGTAATTTTTGTTGATAATTGTGTTATCAGATCAAAAATATATATGTAACCTCCATTTTCATAGATGATCCTGTTATCGCCGGCCGACGGGAATTTAATGTCGTATTCTGTATAGTTTGTTACTTTCCGGGTCTGGTTCGTTTTCAGGTTGTAACAGAAAAGATTCATGGTACGGTCGCGGTCGGAACAGAAATAAATCTCATCGCCAAACCACATGGGAAAAATCTCCTGGGATGGTGTATTTGTTATATTTCGGGTGGTTTTGTTGGCAAAATCATGAATCCAGATATCATCAGCCATGCCGCCTTTATAATACTTCCAGGTGCGGAATTCGCGGAAAACCTGGTTATAAGCAAGCTGATTGCCATCTGCTGAATATGAGCAAAACCCGCCGGCAGGTAATGGAAGTTCCTTTGACATTCCGCCTGTTATGGGAACCGTGAATAGTTGTCCGATAAAGTCGTTGAAGGATTGCTTGCGCGACCGGTAAATTATATTTTTTCCGTCAAGTGTCCAACCCATCACAATATTATTGGGTCCCATCCTATCGCTTACATCATCGCGGCCAAGTGTTGCAGTAGTTGTTAATCTTACAGGAACGCCTCCCTGAGCAGGGATTGTATAAACTTCGGTATTCCCATCGTACTGGGCAGTAAACGCAATTGTTTTGCCATCGGGCGAAAAATGCGAAAACATTTCGTAACCTGCGTCTGTAGTAAGTTTGCGCGCCATACCTCCACTCACGGGAACGGTATATAAGTCGCCAGCATAGGAAAAAACAATCTGGTTTCCACTTACAGTTGGAAAGTGGAGCAGTCGGGCTTCGTCCTGTGCAGCAAGTATGCCTGGAAGTCCAGTCAGAATGATCAGAAAGAGAGAAATGGTGAATAGTCGGAACATATAAAGGAAGTTTAAGTTAATGATTTAGGAATTTAAGGCTGAGAATTAAGAGGAGCAAAGTTAAACTTTCAGTTGTTCGCTCGTAAAGTTAAATCGTTAAAAAACTGATGTATTCTGAAGTCTAAATAATTATGATATCCCGTGATGCCGCTGTGTTAAAAATACTAATTTAGCATTCTTATTCCACAATTAAAATAATGGATTTGTTAATTTCCGAAGGTTGGTTTTTTACCTGGGTAATGCTCCCGTTACTCATATTTTTTGCCCGAATCATGGATCAGAGCATTGGCACACTCCGACTAATATTCATCTCGAAAGGAATGAAGCATATAGCTCCGTTTCTTGGGTTTTTTGAAGTCATCATCTGGCTACTCGCCATCGGACAAATTATGCAGCATCTTGATAATTGGCTTTGTTATATAGCTTACGGCGCCGGGTTTGCAGCAGGAAACTTTATCGGCATAACCCTTGAAGAAAGGTTATCAATAGGAACTTCAATTATCAGGGTCATTTTATCCAATGAATCGCCTGAACTTATTGCTGCTTTAAAACTGCATAATTTCGGACTGACACTTATTGATGCGGAAGGATCCAAAGGGAAAGTGAAGGTTCTTTTCTCAATAATCAGGCGCAAAGAAGTCTCTCTTTTTTTAGAGACCTTACATAATCATCATCCTTCAGCCTTTTATACCATCGAAGATGTGAAAACAGCAAAAGAAGGTGTTTTTAAACATGTTCAGCAAAAATCGCTGGCAAGCGGAATGGCTTCGTTATTGAAGATGTCAAAATAAGTTATGAAGTTGTAATCTTCACCCGGAACCAAAATTATAATTGAGACCACTATTTTAAAACACTCATAAACCTAATTGAATTTCAATGAAAACAAAAAACATTGGTTTTAATTCCAAACTCATCCACGGTGGTGAGTTCAACGATGCACTCGGAAGTGCTACAGTGCCAATTTACCAGACATCTACTTTCAAATTCGACAGTGCCGAGCACGGAGCTGCTTGTTTTGCCGGCGAAAGTGATGGCTACATTTACACAAGGATTGGCAATCCAACCATTCATGCGCTGGAAACATTACTGGCAGAACTCGAAAACGGCTTTGGCGGAGTTGCAACCAGTTCGGGGATGGGCGCGGTAAATACCGTGTACGGCGCCATGCTGGCGAAAGGTGATCATGTGGTTAGCTCAGCCGCGGTGTATGGGCCTTCGCGTGTTGTGCTCGAAACGTATTACAAAAAGTTTGGCATTGAAGCCACATTTGTAAATACAGCTAATATTGAAGAAATCCGTGCAGCCATCAGGCCTGAAACCAGGTTACTCTACATTGAAACACCCTCCAACCCAACCATAGAAATCACTGACCTGAATGCCTGCTCTGATCTTGCTCATAAACATGGAATCCCGGTTGCAGTTGACAATACTTTTTGCAGCCCTTATCTTCAGCGCCCACTTGAATTCGGCGCCGATATTGTTCTGCACTCACTCACCAAGTTCATCAACGGACATGCCGATATCGTCGGTGGGGTTGTAATTGCTAAGGATGAAACGCTGTATAAGAAGCTGCGTTCGAATATGGTCATACAGGGATTTAATATGGATCCTCACCAGGCTTATCTTGTTATAAGAGGTGTTAAAACACTGAGTATCCGTATGGACAGAGCCATGGAATCGGCCATGAAAATTGCAGTATATCTTGAGAATCACGCAAAAGTTGAATGGGTACGTTACCCCGGGCTGATTTCACATCCGCAACACGAGCTTGCAAAAACACAGATGGATGGATTCGGAAGCATGATCAGCTGCGAATTGAAGGGAGGCCTGGAAGCTGGCCGTATATTGATGAACAGCGTGAAAATGGCAATTCTGGCAGTATCGTTAGGCGGTGTCGAAACACTGATACAACATCCCGCATCCATGACTCACTCAAAAGTTTCGGCTGACGGCAAAATAAAAGCCGGCATTACGGATGGACTGGTTCGCTATTCAGTAGGAATTGAGGATGTTGAGGATCTTATTGCTGATCTTGAACAGGCACTCGAAAAAGTATAGCTCCTAACTAAAAACCAGAGAATAAAAATGTTTGAATAATGAATGCTTCGGCTTACTTCGGCTTCGCTCAGTAACCACCGCTCAGCACAGGTAACGAATAAGGAATATCGAATTTTGAAGTGAAAATGACTGGTTAGCAACCCTATTCATGGAATCTGAAATCAATCTAAAGTTCTTAACTTCAGCATTTATGATTCCTTGTTCATAATTCAATATTTTTTAAACCTGGAATGGGTAATGTTTTTTTTAAACAAAATTTACATTGTTATCCAAAGACCTTTGACTCTGCTTTTATTCATCCATTTAAAATCCGGCCCCGTGCCGGATTTTTTTATCTTTGCTTTTTATATATTTTCCTGCCATTTATGAAAAGGATCAGCCTTTTATTGGTTTTACTTATTTGCTTTATTTCAGCAAGGCCACAAAAGGTTGCTGTTGTATTGAGTGGGGGCGGAGCTAAAGGGGTAACACATATTGGCGTGCTACGTGCGCTCGAGGAGAGTGGCATCCCAATCGATTATATTGCGGGTACTTCGATGGGCGCGATAATAGGCGGACTTTATGCTTCAGGTTATTCGCCCGACCAGATGGAGCAGATTATCAATTCCGAAGAGTTTACAAAATGGGTATCCGGAAAACTTGATCCTGAATATACTTATTTTTTCCGAAAAGGACAGCCAGACCCTTCATGGCTTAGTTTTAAGTTTAAATATGATTCCATATTACAGACTAAACTGCCGACAAATATCATTTCGCCGGTTCGAATGGATTTTGCCTTTCTCGAACTTTATTCAGAAGCTTCGGCCGTAGCCGGTTACGATTTTGATAAGCTGATGGTCCCATTCCGCTGCGTTGCATCCGACATACGTTACAACAGGCCCTACATTATGCGAAAGGGTGATTTAAGTTCGGCAATCAGGGCATCAATGACATTTCCGTTTTATTTCAAGCCAATTCGTGTTGACGGCAAGTTGCTTTTTGACGGTGGCATGTACAATAATTTTCCTACCGATGTGGCTTTGGAAGATTTTTCGCCCGATATTATTATCGGTAGTAAGGCCGCCGGGAATTATGGACCGCCAAAGGAAGATGATATAATATCTCAACTTGGCAGCATGCTGATGGGCGAAACCAAACTAGACCTGTATTGTGATGCGAGTGTCCTGATTGAGCCACGCCTTAAGGATGTTGGGGTTATTGATTTCTCGAATACAGCTGCTTTTATCGACAGCGGATATGTGGCGGCTATGCGCATGATTCCTCAAATACGACAGTTTGTGCTGGATACAGTTTCAAAAGCCATGCACGATACGATTCGTAAAAACTTCAACAGCCTGAAGCCCGGGTTAACAATAAACAGTGTTGAAGTGCATGGACTGGAGCAGGGGCAATCTTTGTATATTGCAAATGCAATCCTCGGTCAGTTCAGGTGGCGTAAAGCCAATACCTATTATGGTCATGATCTTTCACTCGACATTGTTAAAGCCCGGTATTTTAAGATATTAGGAGAGGATCGGATTAAATCAGCTTATCCGACCCTCGTGTATGATACGATTTTGCACCGCTACAAATTTGTGATTGATGCTCATTATGAGAAAGCGATAGATGCCGATTTTGGTGGTAGTCTTTCCTCAGGCGGAAGCAACGAAATTTTTCTGCAGTTGAAATATAGCCTTTGGCAGAAAGCGGCCTATACAGCCAAAATCAATGGTTCGTTCGGGCGTTTTTACAATTCAGCGTTGGCAGGTGGCCGTATTGAGCTGGCGGGTAAAAAACCCAAATACATTGAGGCAACATATACCTTCAACCAGTTTAATTATTTTAGAACCGGATCATTCTTTTTTGTGGATGATACACCATCGTATTTGTACGAGAACAACACTTATTTCCGTGTTGATATGGGTTTCCCTATTACTTACAAAGGAAAACTTGAAACAGGGCTTACTTTTGGATCTAACCGCTCCGATTATTTTCAAACAAATACGGCAACCAAGGAAGACAAAGCGGATAAAACCAAATTTAATTTTTATAGCCCGTATTTTGAACTGGAACTAAATACATTAAACCGTAAGCAATATTCAAATCAGGGTTACAGATTGTTTACTTCAATTCAGTTTGTAGGTGGTCTCGAAAAGCATACACCCGGAACTACCTCAGTTTCACGGACCGATTACCAAGATTATCATGATTACTTAATTTTTAAGTTTCAGTACGACAAGTATTTTCGTGCCGGTAAGATGTACAAACCCGGAGTCAACTTTGAATTCCAGGCTAATACGCTCGAAAGTTTCAGGAACTATACTTCCACTACGCTCTTTATGCCTGTTTACGTTCCTTTGTACCAGATGGCTACTCTTTATCAGGCCGAATACCGGCCTTCAGGGTATGCCGCAATCGGGATGCGGAATATATTTACGGTAAGTAAAAATATGGATTTCAGAGCCGAAGGATTTGTAATGGCTCCATTCCGTGAGTTAAGCAGTAATTTCCAGCAACAGGTTGTTAAAAGTGATTATTTCCCCGCTTTGCACTATGTGTTATCCGGAAGCTTTGTTTATAACACACCCATAGGTCCGCTGAGCGCTTCGTTTAATTATTATGATACCGGAACTCCCGTTTCTTTTTTTATCAATATCGGATATATTATTTTTAACCGTCCGGCTTTCTGATGCTTTTGTAATTCTGTAACTAATAAGCGTGGTAAACGCATTAAAAGTCGAATGTGAGCCACAGATTACGCAGATTCCACTGATTTATTAAAATGTCTGAGGCCTGATTATTTTATGAATACTACTTAAAGCAGTGTTTAATCTGTACAAATTCGAGTATTCCATGACAAAATGGATTATTCATGGATTGAATGGTAACTTTTTCTTAATCTGAGGAGAAGATTGTTCCCCAATGTTGTTACGAATCAATTTTCAATAAATTGATCAACTTAATGAAATGTTGTTAAATTTGCAGTCCCTTTAACTGAAAGGCTTTTATTGTATAACTTACCTTTTTCGAAAGAAAAACACATACCACCGCTGTTTTAGTGAAACAGCGTGTTTTATCTAACCCTGATCAATAGTTTAATTACTAACTCATTAACGATGGAATCCACCAAACATCCCGATCAAAATCCTGAAAAAGCTCCAATGCTGAATCAGGACGAGAATTCTAAACAGGAAAATCCTGTTAGCACAATTGAAGATTCATCATCAACGGAAGTAAACGCCGAAGAAGAAACCGAAACAGAAGTTCCTGTAGAAATTCAGTCTGAGACTGAAATACCCACTGAATCAGAACCAACCGATATCGAAATCGCAGAGTCAGCAGAAGTAGTTTCAGAACCGGAAATTACAGCCGAAACCGAAGTTATCGCCTTCTCAGAAGATGTTGCTGAGGTAAAAGCAGTGAAAGCTGAAACAGAAGTTGAAGCTGTAACTGAAGCCGCTGTTCATACAGCAGCCCCTGAAGTAATGGCTGAACCGGAAGCGACTGCAGAAGTTGAAAAGGATATTGAACCGGAAATTTCGACCGAAGCAGCAGATGTAAATGAACCAATCCCTGCTTCCAAACCAAAAGTTGTTGCCAAAGCAAAAGCTGTTGTTGATCCGGAGACTCCTGAGAATACAGGCGCTGATGTTACGAATGAAACGGAAGCCATAGATGAGGCAATTGACGCGGAAGTGGATGCTGCAGAATCAACTGGCATCGATTATGGTCATATGGATCGTGAACAACTGGTTACACTGCTTGAAGAAATTGTGGTGAATGCGGATGTTAATGAAATAAAATCGAAAGTTGCCCAGATTAAAGTAGCTTACCTGGCTATTGCCAATAAGGAACGCCAGGATATGTATCAGAATGTTGCTGCCAGCGAAGAGGCCGAAAATTTTGAGGTTGTTGATCCGCTGGAAGAAAGATACAAAACTGCTTTCGGGATATATAAACACAATAAATTCCGTTTTACCGAGGATCAGGAAAAGATAAAAGTACTGAATCTGGAAGCGAAAAAGAAAATTCTCGATGAGCTGAAAGTACTTATCAACTCAGAAGAAACCCTCAAAAAAACATACGACGAATTCAAAGCTTTGCAGGATACCTGGAAAGGTATAGGAATGGTTCCGAAAGCTGAGGCTCAGGGCCTGTGGCAGAATTATCATTTTCTGATCGAGAAGTTTTTTGATAAAGTAAAAATCAATAAGGAGCTTAAAGATCTTGATCTTCGCAAAAACCTCGAACGCAAAATTGAATTGTGCGAGAAAGCGGAAGAACTGGTTCTTGAATCTTCCATTTCGCAGTCGTTCAAGCGTTTGCAGGAACTTCACGAAGAGTGGAAAGAAGTTGGTCCTGTTGCGCAGGACAAACGCGAAGAAGTATGGGACCGTTTTAAAACGGCTACCGAAAAGATTAACGACCGCCGCCACGAATTTTACAAACAGATACAGGGCGATCTGGAGGCCAACCATGCAGCCAAGGTGTTGCTTTGCGAAAAAGCCGAGCAACTGGTAGTTACCGAGTATAATTCCATCAAGCAATGGCAGGATAGCACACAGCAGGTAAATGAACTGCTTAAAATGTGGAAATCCGTTGGTCAGGCTCCGCAAAAAGTGAACAACGAAGTATGGAATCGCTTTAAAGCACAGCTTGATCTTTATTTCTCGAATAAGAAAGAGTATTTCGGCAAGCTGAAAGATCAGCAGCTCAATAATTACAACCTGAAAGTGGAACTCTGCCTACAGGCTGAATCGCATAAACTGAGCACCGATTGGAAAAATTCGTCGCGCGAACTTATCAAACTACAGGATGAATGGAAGAAGACAGGTCCTGTTCCACGCAAGCACAGCGAGAAAATCTGGAAACGCTTCCGTATTGCCTGCGATGAGTTTTTCAATACAAAGAATGAGCATTTCAAAGGGTTGCAGGCCAGCGAAGGTAGTAATCTTCAGTTAAAACTTGATATCATCACCAAGCTCACAGCGTTCGAATACAGCGAAAGTCGCCAGGAAAGTCTTAATAAAGTTAAGGAACTCCAGCGTCAGTGGATGGATACAGGGCATGTGCCGATCAAAGAAAAAGATCGCATTCAGGCTGAATTTAAAGCTGCTGTAAATAAAATTTATGATAAGCTGAAAGTTGATTCGCAGGAAGCCAGCCAGATGAATTACCGTTCGCGTTACGAAGGTGTAAAGGATCAGCCTGATGCAGGACGTATTATCAACCGTGAGCGCACAGGTTTGCAATCGAAAATCGACAGCCTGAAAGAAGAGATACTTCTTTGGGAGAATAATATCGGTTTCTTTGCCAGGTCGAAACAGGCTAATCTGTTAAAGGCAGAATTTGAAGCCAAGATTGCCCGTGCCAAAGAGGAACTTGCTTCGCTCGAAGCCAAAGCAAAGATTCTCCGAAGCGTTGCACGCGAACAACAATAAAATAATGCCATTAAAACAAGAAAGCCCCGGACAGGGGCTTTTTTTATGCCCGATTGTGAGTTTCGAAATGGTTGTATTGTTTAAATTTAAGGATTGAGTTTTTTGATACTTAATTGTAATCTTCATGATTCTCAATTATGCTTACCTTTGCACTATGTCAGCTAACACATTCGGAACAATGTTCAGACTTACCACATTTGGCGAGTCGCACGGAATCGCCCTCGGCGGTATTATCGACGGTTGTCCGGCGGGGCTTACCATCGATATGGAATTTATTCAAAATGAGCTTAACCGCAGGCGTCCGGGACAGTCGGAAATGACGACTCCACGCGATGAAAGCGATACGATAGAGATACTTTCTGGCGTTTTCGAAGGCCGCTCTACCGGGTCGCCAATTGCCTTTGAAATCCGGAACAAGGATCAACACAGTTTTGATTACGATCACCTGAAAGATGCATATCGTCCTTCGCATGCCGATTATACTTACGATAGCAAATACGGTTTTCGCGATTACCGCGGAGGTGGCCGTTCGTCGGCTCGTGAAACACTTTCGCGCGTTGCAGGTGGCGCAGTTGCAAAATTGCTTCTACAAAATTCCGGAATACAGGTGAAAGGCTATGTAAGCAGCATAGGTGAAATAAAGATGGGAAAGGATTTCGGTATCGATCAGCTGGATGAAATTGAAAAAAGTCTGGTTCGCTGTCCCGATCCGGAGGCTTCGGATAAAATGATTGAACATATCACCCAGCTTAAAAAAGAAGGTGATACTACAGGTGGTGTAATCACTTGTATTATCAACGGCGTTCCTCCCGGATTGGGCGAGCCGGTTTTTGATAAACTTCAGGCCGATCTCGCCAAAGCCGCCATGAGCATTAATACTGCCAAGGGATTTGAATATGGTGAAGGTTTTAATGCCCCTTCTATGCGCGGCACAACGCATAACGATATTTTTATTGCCGGTGAACATGGTGAAATCACAACCAAAACCAACCATTCAGGAGGAATACAGGGCGGCATCAGCAATGGAAACGATATTGTTTTCAAAGTAGCCTTTAAACCAATTGCCACCATACAGCAGTCGCAGGATTCGGTAAACAGCAAGGGCGAGAATATCGTTCTGGCAGCAAAAGGCCGTCACGATGTGTGTGTGGTTCCACGTGCAGTTCCAATTGTAGAAGCCATGGCCGCACTTGTTATTGCCGATCATTTACTTCGCAACCGATCATCAAAAATATAAATTCAGATCACCATTTTCCATTTTCTTTTAACTATTAACCTTTCCCCGAGATGAAAAAAGCATTAAAAATTTCAGCTATCGTAATTGGGCTTCTTTTATTAATCATCATAGTCCTGCCTTTTGTTTTCAAAGGGAAAATTGAAAAAACGGTTAAGTCCGAAATTAACAAGAATCTCAACGCGGTTGTAACTTTTGATGGGGTAGGGCTTTCTCTGATTCGCCATTTTCCTGATCTGACAGTGAAAGTGAAGAACCTTGTCGTTAAAGGAAAAGACGATTTCGACAAAGACACATTGGCTTCTATTCCTGCTTTGTCATTAACATTAGATCTTGCCAGTGTTTTTCGCGGAAGCAATTACAAGGTGAAGCAAATCGGGTTAACATCTCCCCGGCTGCTTTTCAAGGTGCTGAAAAATGGCAAAGTCAACTGGGATATCATGAAACCATCGGCAACGACCGATACCGTTACGCAGCCTTCAGCATTTAAAGTATATTTAGATAAGGTAAGTATCAGCGATATGCGTCTGGTGTACGACGATGCCGAAATTCCAACCATGATTGCATTCGACGGACTGACCGGAACGTTGAATGGAGATATGACTGCTGATATTACTTCGCTCGACATGAAAGCCGTAATTAACGATATAACTGCTGATTACGATGGTGTTCGTTATATGAGTAAAACAAAGGGCGAAATTTCCACTTTGCTGAATGCCGATCTTAAAACCTGGACATTTACATTTAAAGACGGCAATCTGAGTCTGAATGATCTTAAGATTACTGCCGACGGATTTTTTGCTATGCCGAAAGAAGGCTATAAAATGGACATAAAATTTGCCGCAAAGGAGAATACTTTCAAATCGTTTCTTTCACTTATTCCGGCGATTTATGCAAAGGATTTTAAAAATGTAAAAACATCAGGAACCATGGCATTTGATGGATTTGTGAAAGGGATGTATAATGATGTAACGATTCCCTCATTTGCAGTGAACCTTAAAATAGCTGACGGTATGTTCAGTTATCCCGGACTTCCCGGTACGGTATCCGACATTAACCTGCAGGCAGCCATCGCCAATCCCGACGGCGTTATGGATCACACCACGGTGGACGTGCCGCGCATGCATCTGAACATGATGCAAAGCCCGGTTGACATAACACTTGCAGTGCGGACACCTGTTTCTGATCCCGACATTAATGCCACAGCTAAAGGCACCTTAAATCTTGCAAATGTTTCGAAAATTTATCCGCTAGGTGATAAAATGAAGGTTTCAGGAATTGTGAATGCAGATATGGCTTTTAAGGGTAAAATTTCGGCTATCGAAAAAGGCGCTTACGATCAGTTTAAAGCCTCTGGGTTTGTTGCCGTTGATAAACTTGTATATGAAGGTGCCGAGGTTCCACAGCCGGTTAATATCAGCAAAGCACGCCTCGATTTCACTCCGGCTTATGCACAGCTCACAGGTTTGGCTATGACTATCGGGAAAAGCGACCTGGCAATGAATGGGAAAGTAGAAAATTACATTCCGTATGTGATGAAGAAAAGTGCTGTTTTGAAAGGCTCGCTTACCACCACATCCAACCTGATGGATATCAACAGCCTGATGACAGGAACATCTACACCTACAACTTCCAAAGACTCATCCTCACTTACGGTTATTGAAATTCCCGGGGATATGGATCTTACGCTGAACACTTCTTTTAAAAAGCTGATTTACGATACGTATGACATGACCGATGTTACCGGCGTTGTGAAAGTTAAAGATCACACACTCCTGCTTGAAGGTTTGAAACTGAATATCCTTGGAGGTGAAATGGCTATGAAAGGCTCATACAGTACTTTCGATGTTACCAAACCCATGGTTGATATGGATTTGCAGGTTAAAAAAATGGATGTGAAGCAAACTTTCCAGGCTTTTAATTCTGTTCAGAAATTTGCTCCCATCGCCGCTAAACTAAGCGGGGTAATCAGCACAAATCTGAAATTTAAGGGTGCACTCAAAAGAGATATGATGCCCGAACTTACTTCGATTTCGGCTTACGGGCTGGTGCTTTCGGATGTTCTTAAGCTGGTTAATCTGAACACTCTTGGCAAAGTTGCCGATCTACTGAAGATAGAGAAACTCCGAAATCCTTCCCTCGAAAAAATAAATCTCTCCTTCGATGTTGTGAATGGAAATGCCACCGTGAAACCCATGGATTTCAAGTTGGGGTCTTATAAAGCTAATATTTCCGGTACTTTCGGACTCGATCAGGTACTGAATTTTATTCTGACTCTTGATATTCCCCGTGCTGAATTCGGAAACAAAGCCAACAGTGTACTTGATGGATTAGTAAAGGATGCATCCAAAAAAGGTGTAAATGTAAATCTTGGTGATATTATTCCCGTTACCATACTTATTGGCGGAACTGCAACTGATCCAAAAATTACCTCCGGGATTAAATCAGCCATGGCCGGACTGGCCGAGGATATGAAAAAGCAGGCCATTGCGGTGGTGGAAAAGAAAAAGGAAGAACTAATTGTAAAAGCCAAAGACGAAGCCAATAACCTGATTGGTCAGGCCGATGCTCAGGCTGCCAAAATTATTGCTGAAGCCGAAAAACAGGGTCAGAAACTCGTGGACGCAGCCAGTTCAGCGGCTGAAAAAGTCCGCTCTGTAGCAGATTCATCAGCTAACCGCCTGGTTGCCGAAGGTAAAAAGAATGGTGCTATTGCTGAAATGGTTGCTAAAAAAGGAGCGGAAAAGGTTAAGAAACAGAGCGATGTTGAAGCTAACAAAATTATAGCTGAAGCTCAGAAACAATCCGATGCCGTTATTGCCAGAGCCCGTGCCGAAGCTGATAAGTTAAAGCAGGATGCGCTGAACAGGGTGAATAAGTAGAGATGCTGGGGAGAAGGAGTAAGAATGAGGTGTAAGAGGTAAGAGGTAAGATTTAAGAGGTAAGGTGGAAGAAATAAGGTTTAAGAGGTAAGGTTTAATAGGTGAGGTGTAAGTGGTTCCTAGTATTTCAAGTTGTACTTTGGAATACTAAGAACTGCAAGTCAGATAAAAATAACCTTTTTTCTGAAGTCGGCAAAGCATTAAAATACTGAAAATCTTATACGGGCTCACCTTTTCTGATTTTATCGAAATCCTAATCAACCGGCTCCCAAAGTTCTATTTTATTACCTTCCGGATCAAGTATGTGAATAAATTTTCCATAGTCATAGGTTTCCATTTTATCCAAGATGGTAACTCCTTCTTTTTTTAGTTCAGCAACCAGAAGTACAAGATTTTCCACCCGGTAGTTTATCATAAAATCCTTGGTGGAAGGTTCAAAATATTTCGTGTCGTCGGCAAAAGGGCTCCATTGGGTGACGCCTTTTTTTGACGAATCGGCATCTTCGCGCCATTCGAACATTGCTCCGTACTCATCTGTATTAAAGCCGAGGTGAGCTTTGTACCATTCTCTAACTTGTTTCGGATCCTTGCACTTGAAAAAGATCCCGCCAATGCCTGTAACTCGTTTCATTTCCGGTTTGTTGTTTGAAGGGTTTGACAATATAGATTTATAGGCGAATCCAAAACCAAAGGATACCGCAATGCAAAGCGCAAAAAAGAGATTTCTTTTCATTATTAAGGACCTTTTTAAATTCAGATTTTGTAACATACAAGAATCTAATAACATAAAATGGTATGATATTGTTGATCATGCCGACCTACAATTGCCCTTACCCCATAGTGTGGTTCTGATATTATTTCTTCCGGATATAAATATGTTTGATATTATTTTTGCCCGAGTCCCTTTCGTCGATTTCAAATTTATTGATGCTCCGAATAAGTGGCAACAGTTTTGGGAAACCATAATTCCGTGGATCAAAATCCGGCTTTTTCTTGAGCATAAGGTTCCCGAGTTCACCCAGGAAAGTCCATCCGTTTTCGTCGGCAAGGTCGGTAATGCTGACAGAGAAGAGTTTTATAATTTCGGGATCAATCTTATTTAAAGGCTCGTTTTGGGGTTTAGTTGCTTTTTTTGATATTCTCCTATCGCTGTTTTC
>JBBRYZ010000012.1:0-45071 GCA_038237165.1 Bacteroidales bacterium
ATGAACGAATGGAGCCTGGATTTCAAAATTATCTTTTACATAAGTCTGCAATTCAGGGAAAAACTGTCTGAATTCCTCATTAAATTCCGGGTAGGCGGCTTTCAGGTTCACTACAGCATGTTCCATATGTGATTCAAAAGTGGTTCTCCGCGACATACCATTAAATGCCTGCTGCATTCCCTCAAAGTTGCTGTACGACTGTAACCAGTTCTGCTTTTCCATATAAAACAACAGTCGGGCTGACCGCACCGGTAAAATCGATTGAAAAGTATCCAGTATTTTATACTTTGTTTTTGTAAACTCATCAAGATTCTCAATTGAATATTCATCCCATTGCGCCGAAAGATAATGGTCGTAATACATATCAACTACAACGCCGGCGTATTTGTGGAAATCAGCCCTCAGCCTGGCAATGCTTTGCTTAACAACCGGATGCTGATCGGTATAAGTATCAATAGCGCGGTGCATGAATATACCCTTTCTCACGTTGTCAGAGTATTTCAATACATCACTTCCTTTCACATGGTCGGCAATAAAGTTGCCAAGTATCATTTCAGGATCAGTTCCGGCTAAAAAGAGATGTGCTAAGTAGTTCAAAATTCAGTAGGCTTTCGAAGTGTAAAGATATTAAACAGTTGAAATAGCAAGGTGTTCAAACAGCTTATGTTCCTATCTGGCTTGTTAAACAATTTTCTCCGTGATTTACTTAAAATATTTTTTAAAAGTACTTGTTAATCAGTTCCATTTCATGTACGTTTGTGCCATAATTTAGCTGTTATAAAATTCACAGTATGGATGAGAAATTAATGCTGCTGGGTGATGAAGCCATCGCACAGGCAGCAATAGATGCCGGAATGTCAGGTATATACGCGTATCCCGGAACTCCCTCGACGGAGATTACCGAATATGTTATTAACTCCAAAGAAGCTAAATCAGGGCAAATCCGTGCCGGTTGGTCCACCAACGAGAAAACCGCAATGGAATCAGCGCTCGGGATGTCGTATGCCGGTAAACGCGCAATGGTTTGCATGAAACATGTGGGGCTCAACGTGGCCGCCGATGCTTTTATGAATTCAGCAATTACTGGTGCTAATGGCGGGCTGATTGTTGTATCGGCCGATGATCCATCGATGCACTCATCGCAAAATGAGCAGGACTCACGGGTGTATGGAAAATTCGCAATGATTCCGGTTCTGGAACCAACCAACCAGCAGGATGCCTATGATATGGTTCATTATGGATTCGAAATGTCGGAGAAGCTTGGTGTTCCTGTTTTAATGCGTATTACTACACGGCTGGCACATTCGCGGGCAGGAGTGATGCGTAAACCAAGCCGCCCACAAAATGAGCTTCACCTGCCGAACGATCCTAGGCAGTTTATTCTCTTACCAGCCAATGCACGCAGGCAATACAAAGCGCTGTTGAATAAGCAACCGATATTTGAATCATACGCTGCTGATTCGGGTTTTAATATATTTACGGATGGCGAAGATAAAACTATGGGTATAATTACTACGGGCATAGCTTATAATTACCTTCTCGAAAACTATCCCGACCGTCATATTCCTTTCCCTGTTCTGAGAATAGCTCAGTATCCTGTTCCTCATACAATGGTTGAACAGATTTATAATTCCTGCGATACACTGCTGATCCTCGAAGAAGGCGCTCCATTGCTTGAAGAATCAATTAAAGGATTACTTAATGCCGGTAAAACCATTCATGGAAGACTTGACGGCACGGTACCACGCGATGGAGAACTCAATCCCAATATCGTTGCGGTTGCTTTGGGCAAAAAAGATACAAGAGGTAAGGAAATTCCTTCGATTGTGGCAGCCAGGCCTCCTTCGCTTTGCAAAGGCTGCCCTCATATATATTCTTACAATGCACTTACCGAATCGCTCTCAACATTGAGCAAAGGAAGGGTTTTTTCCGATATCGGGTGTTACACGCTTGGCGCACTTGAGCCGTTTGATGCAATTAATACCTGTGTGGATATGGGCGCATCCATTACAATGGCAAAAGGCGCCGCTGATGCAGGATTATTACCCGCCGTTGCCGTTATTGGCGACAGCACATTTACCCACAGTGGTATTACCGGCCTTATCGATTGCGTGAAAGATAAGAGTCAGATAACAATTATGATACTCGATAATGAAACCACTGCCATGACAGGCGGACAGGATTCATCCGCATTTGGCCGTATCGAAGATATCTGTACAGGTGTTGGTGTCAGCAAAGAGCATATTTTTGTTCTCAATCCATCGCCAAAATACCATCAGGAAAATCTTGCCGTACTGAAGCAGGAACTTGATTTCAAAGGCGTTTCAGTTATTATTCCACGTCGCGAATGCATACAAACAGCGCTTAAGCACATAAAGGAGCATAAGAAGCAAGTGGTGGAAAGTAGCGAAAACTAAATAGTGAAGAGCGAATAGTGAATAGTGAATAGTGAAAAGTGAAGAGTGAAAAGTGAAAAGTGAAAAGAGGTGGGAAGTGGGGGAAATGTTTGAAATGTTTGAAGAGTTTAAATAAGGATGTAACTCTGTAACTCTGCGCTTCGTTCCGATAGCTATCGGAACCGCTCAGCGGCCTGAAACTCTGCAACTCTGTAACTTATCACACTGAGCGCAGTCGAAGTGCTGTAACTCTGTAACTTGTCACACTGAGCGCAGTCGAAGTGCCGTAACCCTGAAACAAAAAATATACAAATGAAAAGAGATATAATATTAGCCGGTGTGGGAGGTCAGGGGATTCTCTCGATTGCCACAACCATTGGCACTGCTGCTTTAAAGGCAGGGTTGCATCTTAAACAGGCTGAAGTTCATGGTATGAGCCAGCGTGGAGGTGATGTATCCTCAAACCTGAGAATAGCTGACCATGAAATTGCATCCGACCTTATCCCATACGGAAAGGCTGATCTTATTATTTCGGTGGAACCTATGGAGTCATTGAGGTACCTGCCGTTTCTTTCGCCCGAAGGATGGCTCATAACTAATACAAAACCATTTATAAATATTCCTGATTATCCTAAAATGGATGCTCTTTTAGCTGAAATAGAAAATTTTGGGAATCATATTGCGCTTGATGCGGATGAAATTGCAAAAGAACTGGGTTCAACCCGGTCAGCGAATATGGTAATACTTGGAGCTGCTTCCCCTTTTCTTGAAATTGAATTCAGGGAATTGCAGGATGCTATCCGCAGTATTTTTACCCGGAAAGGGGAGGAGGTCGTAAAGCTAAACCTGGACGCTTTGCAAGCGGGGCGCGATTTCGCTGAGGCACATATGAGCTAATTTGAAGTTTTGCTGAGGATTATTATTCGAACAATGGAACATTCGAACATTTGAACTATTGAGCAATAGAGCAAATGAACATTTGAATAATTGAACATTTGCCAGACAATCCGCAATCCTGCATCTTACCTCTTACCTCTTACATCCTGCATTCGCAATCCGACATCCGAAATTTTCTCTATCTTCGCGATTTCACCGAACAATCTCAAATTTACAAAACCACCTTTAATGTTTTTAACTAAAAAGAAAATTCGCTGGGTTATCAGTGTCGTAGCTTTATTAATTCTATCCCTGATTGTCCTGGTGGCTTTTAAAGACTTTATATTCGAGCCTATTGTACATCCGGTTGCCAAACAAAAAAAGGAAACCATTGAATACGGCATAGTAACCGACTCCATGAAAATTGACCGTGATGAAGTTAAATCGGGGGAAAACCTGGGTGGAATATTTATACGTCTTGGTGTTGATAATAAGATAGTTGGTAACCTCGACGCCTACACCAATGGCGTTTTTGATATCCGTAAACTGAAAAGCGGTAATACATATACTGCCATGATGAGTAACGATGGCAACAATAAACTGAAGTACTTTGTATATGCGATAAACGATACCAGTTATGTGCTTTTCGACTTTAACGATTCATTGCAGGTGCGTAAAGATTCCAAAAAGGTGGTGAGGAGTCTGAAATCTGTTTCCGGCGAAATCAATTCATCTTTATGGGTTACCATGCAGGATAAAGGTGTTGATCCGAATATGGCTGTTGCTCTTGCTAATATTTATCAATGGTCCATCGACTTTTACGCCATACAAAAAGGCGATGCGTTCAAAGTTATTTACGAAGAGCTCTCGGTGGATGGAAAACCCATCAGCATAGGCGAAATTCATTCTGCCGTTTTTATACATAATGGTAAGGAGTATTATGCGTATCGCTATACACAGGGAAATATTACCGATTATTTTGACGATAAAGGGGAGAATCTTCGTAAGGAATTTCTGAAAGCGCCGCTTAAGTTCTCTCGTATCACTTCAAAATTTTCGAACGCCCGCATGCATCCGATACTTCGCATTCTTCGCCCTCATCATGGCGTTGATTATGCCGCCCCTACGGGAACTCCGGTGCATACTATCGGCAACGGAACCATACTAAAGGCTGCTTATGCGGGCGGAGGTGGCCGGCAAGTGAGTATAAGGCACAATAACGGCTATACGACGTCATATATGCATCTCTCTGGCTTTGGGCCGGGTATACGCCCCGGAATGAGCGTTACCCAGGGACAGGTGATCGGATACGTTGGTAGTTCCGGTCTGGCAACTGGCCCTCATCTCGATTTCAGAGTATATAAAAATAATATGGCCATTGATCCGTTGAAGATGGAATCGCCGCCAGCATTGCCTGTTAATGCAAAATACAAGGCAAGTTTCGATTCGATAAGGATGATGTATGAGAAAAATCTGAAATTGATAAAGTGATTTTCATGGTCATTTGTATTAAATGATTTAAAACTGACAGGTTTATAAGAGCTGACGCTTAAACTTGTAGGTGAATAATATTTCGTAACTTGCTTGTAATGAGTTATTATTGTTTGACTTCGCAGTTGTTAATTTTACTCAGTTTTTATAGAAGTTTACAACAGGAAAAATTAAAGTCTATGATAACCGTACATCCGCAATACATTAAAGATGCCGAAGGTAAGAATTCGTTAGTCGTCCTTACTGCCGGAGTGTTTGATATAATTATGGAAGAATTGGAGGATATGAATGATATCCTACTTTATGATGTTGCTAAGAAAGAAGATACCGGTGAGCGAATTTTATTTTCTGATTACCTGAGAAACAGAAAACAGAAGAATGCATAAATACACTGTTGTATTATCCACACGTGCCCCAAAAGCATTGGATAAGTTATCAGACCATATTGCGGAGTCTATCTTTGCAGCAATACGAGATTGTGAGAAAACCCTAGACCTGTAGGATTTAAGAACCTTAAAAACAGAGATGGTTATCGTATCCGGGCAGGTAATTATCGTATAATCTATGATATTTTTGACGATTTGCTTATTATTGATATCATTGACTTAGGACATCGGGAAAATATTTACAGATAGCAACTTAGTATCTTAAAAATAACATTAGTGTATTTTTGGGCAAAATTTTTAAAGTGAGCTTTTAAATATCGAATATTGAACAAGGAATAATGAACCCGATAGCTATCGGGTTCGAAGTAATAAAGTCGTAGGATTATTACCACGATTTTCATTATTATTTATTCAATTCAATAATTCATGTTTTTACTTCATTATTTGATATTCTTTGTTCGATACCTGTGCTGAGCGTTGGTTACTGAGCGAAGCCGAAGTAAGCCGAAGCATTCAGTATTCAAATCCTTTTTGGTTCTGGCTCGTCCAGGTTAGGCTAAAGCAAAAAGACTGCCCCGTTCAGGGCAGTCTTTTTGCTTATCAGGAGATTCATATCAGGATATTAATATTTATCCCAGAAAAGTTTGGTGGATGCGTTATCGCCTCCGATTGCAGTGGCAGCAGCTGCATAGTTAACTTCATTCATTTTGTTCTCGTTGTATGGAAATGGCATCCGGACAGGAATATCGCCATAAACCATCCCCGGCGGAGGAGTAAGTATAGGGAAGTCGAGCCTTCTCCATTCAGCCCAGGCCTCGTTGCCCCGGTCGAATAAAGCAAGCCATTTCTGGTCGCCGATCTTCTGTTTCCAGGTACCTGTAGCCGTGCCATATGCAACACTTGTTTGAGCCAGGTATGTATCTGCATCGGCTTCGGTAACACCCCAATAAAGCATGCTTTCTTTAATAGCTGTATTGTAATGATCAGCAGCAGTACCGGTTACCCCCGACATGCCTCTTTCGACAGCTTCGGCCAATAAAAACTCCACTTCTACGTAATCCATAATGATCACGGGATAAACAGGATCAGGAATCGCTGTGAAATGAGAGTATAACTTATATTTGTCTGGCTTGGCATACGTTATTCCAACGTAATTGCCATCTAATAATGTAAACCAAACAGGCCGGCGAGGGTCATTAAGGCCGTTCATTTTGTCTATCAATGTACTCGTCGGAACAAAGTCCTTGCGGTTGTTCAGAATATATTCGGTGTAATACGAGTTAACATAGGGTGCAACTCCGGTGTAATGGAATATAGCGCTTTGCGACTGGTCGGTAAAAACGCCGCTTGCTACAGCTTCAGCTACAGTGGTTGCGGCAAGTGTAGGATCGAAGTCTGCCAGGCGAAGGCCAAACCGCAATTTTAGCGAAGCGCCAAACTGCAGCCACTGGGATATATTGCTGCTGTATAGCACGTCCGCTGAACCAAATCCTGCACTTCCTGCATCTTTTGATAAATCAGTGACTGCTTTTGATAACCTTGAAAGTACATCAAGATATACCGTCTTGGCGTCATCATATTTAGGACGGCTGTTGGCGGCTCCTTTCAGAGCTTCAGTATAAGGTACATTGCCAAATGCGTCGAGCAAGAGCTGGTACGAATACACTTCGAGGATTTCAATAATAGCTGTTTTGTTCGCTTTCTCCTGAGGATCAACAAATGATGTTGCATTTATCAGGCTCTTTGCCTGCTCAAGGTTGGTTAATACATCGCGGTACAGAATACCCCAATGTGCATCAGGAAGTTGTCTGTCCTGGAAATTGTACTGGCTTTCGGTAACATAAGTCACCTCCGACTGGTATTGAGCTAACAGCCTGGTAATATTAATGTTAACATTAATGCTGCCCATCAGGTCGAACAGAGCGATTTCGGAATTAGTTACCAGCACATCAGGTGTTACTATTGTTGCGCGTTTCGGGTCGATATTGTCGGGTATTTCGCATGAAGTTACCATCACAACAAGGACAAGGAACAAGGTTTTAATTATTTTGGTATTCATAGTTTTTTGGGATTAAGTGATTAAAAACCAAGTGTTATGTTAAATCCATAGGTTCTGGTCGAAGGGTATGCCCCATCGGCAATTCCCTGGATATTGCCTGCGCTCATATCCGTTTCCGGATCGAAGTAAGGTGTGTTTTTGTGTATAATCCAGAGGTTGCGGCCTGTAATACCAACAGATATTTTTGTGAAAGGAGTCTTGCCCAGCCTTTTTG
The DNA here is from genome assembly GCA_038237165.1 of Bacteroidales bacterium. Lineage (GTDB taxonomy): Bacteria > Bacteroidota > Bacteroidia > Bacteroidales > UBA4417 > UBA4417. The sequence goes on from JBBRYZ010000012.1 coordinate 7,423, forward strand.
AAGGTATGGCATAACTGAGTGAAACTTCACGAAGTTTAACGTAGGAAGCATCATAAACATATTCAGCGGTAGGGATATAGTCATATAACCAGGCTCCTCCCCAGTCGCCGGCCCAAATGTAAGTGTCATTGGGAGTTCCGTCTGCTTTTACTGCGTCATACCTAATACCACCGCCATCTGCTACGGCGTCACGTTTAGGCTTTCCCTTGTCATTTAGCCCTGCTGTTTCTTCAAAAAGCCCGGTAGCTACTCCGTATTTCTGGTCAACAGAATATACGCTGCCTCCGTGCGAAATATCCACCAAAGCATACAGCGATAATCCTTTATAATGTAAAGTAGTGGAAATACCCGAATTCCAGTCAGGCTGTACATTTCCAAGATTAGCATCGGTGATCAGATTTCCTTTATTATCCTGGGCATACAGGTAGTAACCATCCGCGTCAACCGTTCTCTTCCCGTTGGTATACACAAAATTGGTGCCGCGTAGCACCCCATAAGGCTCTCCGACAACAATATTGGTGCTTATATCCCATGCCGAGCTGAGCAAAATGTTAGTCACCCCTTCGTATAAGCTCAGTACCTTGTTTTTATTCTGGAACCAGTTAACGTGTATATCCCACGAAAAGTCACCAATAATTACAGGAGTGGCGTTAATTTCAACTTCAAATCCCTTGTTTTCGACTTCTCCCGAGTTAACATACCGCTGGTTGTAACCGGAGGCGCGGCTGATATTAACCGGCATAATCTGGTCGATTGTATTGGTTTTGTAATAAGAAAGATCAAATCCTAGCCTTTTGTTCAGGAAGCTGGCTTCCAATCCTGCTTCAAGACTCCGCGTATTCTCAGGTTTCAGATCGGAATTGGCAAGAACGGTTGGCATATTAAAAACGCCGAGGGAATTCCAGTTTGTGCCTTTGTCGTAATAGGGCCGGGTGCTGTAAACCGGGGCACTGTTTCCGACCTGGGCATAGTTTAACCGCAATTTAGCGAATGATAATGTACTGTTTCCCTTTAAACCCGGAAGTTCTGATAAAATAAAGCTGGTCGAAACGGAAGGATAGAAGTAAAGGTTAGTGGATGTAGGCAAAGTGGAGGACTTGTCAGCCCGACCGCTCAGATCTATATAAACTAAATTGTTATACCCAAAGGAGACACTGCCGTACATACTGTTAACGCCGGAAAGATATGCTGTTTCAGTGGTCGAAACAGGTGATTTCGAGTTTGAGAGGATATACAGGTCAGGAACCTGCAAACCGCCAATGGTGGAACCAAAAGTTGAAGTCGATAAAGTTCTGCGGCTGTTTACGCCAAGTACCCCGTTGGTATTCCATTTGGTGGTGATTTGCTTATTGAACTTCAGCATCAGGTCGAAATTGGTTTCGTTGAAATTCCTGAGGAATTTGGAATACTGTGATGTCTGGTTGCTTCCGATCGCAATCCGTTCTTCCTGGTGTTCCGAATAATAGTCTGATGCGACGCGTGCTTCCAGGGTTATTGCAGGGAATATCTTGTACCTGGCATCTACATAGCCAAATAAACGATCGCGTCCGTCGTTCTGGAAATTGATATTTCTCGTCCAATAAATGTTATTGTGATAAATGGGTGTAAGATCATCATACGCGGCATAGTTCCATGTACGCTGTGATCCGTCAGAATTCTGATAATAAGCCTTCAGGTCGGCAATATCAACGTTCGTCTGGAACCATTGACCCAGGGATTGCATTGGGTTACCCGGATCGTATCCTGTGCCAAAACGGCCGGTATTATCGTCCTTTATATAGGATGCGCTCGATTCGACACTGAATTTTTTAGTAAAATTATAGGAGCCATTGAAGCTCAGCATATTTTTTTTCATTTTACTGTTTGGCATGATACCGGTTTCTGTATTGTTGGTATAGGAAAGCCGGTAGTTACCAAGGTCATTGCCGCCATCTACAGCAACGCTGTTGGTGTACTTGATGCCTTTTTCAAAAAAGTCCCTTATATCATGCTTACCGGCAACCCAGGGCACTTCTCTTAAATAGGTTTTTGGATCCTTCGGGTCAATGCCAACCCAGTCAACTACCATTAAAGTCGGATCAAATTTATGTCCCCACGAGGCATCATCATAATAAGGAACCAGTGTTTCATCTTTGCCATCGCCGTTAAGGTCGGCATAGTCGAAATAATCACCGTAACCCGCCCCATATTCTTTTTGTATTTTAGGCAGCGTTGATTTATCGACAGCTGTAAAAAATATGCCTGAATTAAGGGTTACGCCAGAACCTTTGCGGGCCGAACCTTTTTTAGTAGTGATAAGAATAACGCCGTTGGCGGCTCTTGACCCATACAATACAGTGGCGGCAGAACCCTTGAGCACCGACATGGATTCAATATCTTCGGAGTTTATATCTGAGGCGGCATTACCGTAGTCGTACCCACCGTTCCCGTCAGCGACAGAGGATGTGTTGGTGATGCTGTTATCGATGGGTACCCCGTCAATAACGAACATAGCCTGATTATTACCGGTGAGGGATTTGTTTCCCCTGATTACAATGTTGGCGGAGCCGCCCATGGTGCTTGCCTGCTTGATTTGAACTCCTGCCACTTTGCCGGAGATGGAATTAACAAAGTTGGACTCCCGGGCATTTTTAATCTGGTCGCCCGCGATTTCCTGTACTGAATATCCCAGCGATTTTTTTTCGCGGGTAATTCCCAGGGCAGTTACAACAACGCCCTCAATGTTTTGCGCCTCACTTTGCATTATACAATCCAGTACATTGGCAGCCGTGAGAGCAATGTCCTGTGTTTTCATCCCGACGAATGAAAATTGCAATGCAATCGCATCTTTAGGAATGTTGATGCTGTAATTTCCATCAAGGTTAGTTAACACACCCGTACTGCTCCCTTTTATAAGAACAGTAACGCCGGGAATGCCCATCCCGTCGTCGGAGCTGCTAACTTTACCCGTGATGGTTCGTTGTGCCAGTACCTGCATCGCTGTTAGAAGAAGCATTACCAGCAAAATAGTAAATTTTTTCATGGGTTAATGAATTTGGTTAGTAATAATTAATGATTAAGGTTTGTTAGGAGGTAAGCTTTCAATGTTTAACTTCATATAAATTTCATCAAGTTTTTAATAAAAGATACTTAAATTCACATGGGTAAATGTACAGATACAAATATACTGAATAAACAAAAAAAACGGTCGATTATATTTCATTTTGTTTATATAATATTTATGAAGCAAAAATATTACCCTATAAATTGCAGATATACAACGCATCTATCTGGATTTTAAATATCAGATAAACAGGCAATTAAAATTTAATTTTCATTATTGCCAACTCAAATCCGGATTCCAAATAAAATATTTATATTTTTCAAAATTATTATAATCTTGGGATAATTATTATCTAAAACAGTTCTATAGCTGATAAAATATTTCTTGTTTTAGATAATTCAATGAAAGTCACTTTAAAAGGGTTAGACTAAAGAATACAAAAAAAAGAGAGGCTGCCAATAAAGGCAGCCTCTCTTTCGGTTTATTGGAAATAACCTTACAAAGATTATTTCATTTTAGCTATCTTGTATAAGTATGAACTCCGGTTTCAACAATTACACCATTTTTCCATACAGTATAAGTTCCCTGCATTTTACCGGTTGCGGCATTGATGATTGCGCCAGTCTCGCTTCCGGAATAACCTGAAGTAAATACCGTATATGGCATTGTGTAGGTTCCTGCTACCAGATCCAGATTAAATACTGCTGCCCATGAATTCCACCAAGCATCAATATTTATAGCTGTTGCACTTTTCTTTGTAAATACAACAGGGTAATTGTAAGCTTCGGCGGGTTCATCAGCAGTATAATTACCTGTAAAGGACATTATAGGCTCAAGTCCTGATGTAAAGGAATGAACAGCGCTGCTTGTAGATGCATTGTGAGGATCGGTGGCTACAACACGCCAGAAATACTTGGTCGAAGCCACCATTGTTGGTTTATAGGTAGCATCTGTAAGTCCGTTTGCTACAAGAGCCATGGTTGAATCAGTTTTTCCAAAGAACACATTGTAGGTAAGGTTGCCATCGTCTTCTGCGTCAGTCGCGGTCCATGTTAAAGCGCCCGCTACACTGAAACCAACTGATCCGTCAGCAGGAGTGGTAAGAACAGGTGCGGTTGGAGCACTGTTAATGTAGAAATTGTATGCATCCCGGGCTGGTTCGGTAATGGTAGATGAAACCATACCATTGGCATCTACGGTTTGAATGTACCAGAAATACTGGCCGCCAACAGTAGTTTTACCTTTAGTGAATCCACCGGAAGGAAGGACTTTAAGGTCGAACGTTTTTCCGCCTGATAATTTGTAAACAGTATCCGAAGCGGCTTTAGTAGTACCGAAATGGATATCCACAGCGGCTGTAGTGCCTTCCCACTTAAGGGTATAGGGAGTGCCTCCCAAAGTTAGCGCTACACCAACGGCAGGAGTAGGTGTCGAAGGTACATCAGCTTTATAAACCACAGGAGTTGGCGTTTCGTCTTTAGTACAACTCTGTATAGTAAACATACCGGAAATGCCGAGCAGGAATACTATAATTAAATATTTATTTTTCATAATTATCGTTTTAGTTTTGTTTATGATTAAACTATTTACGTGTATGTACTTCATACATTATACGATTTCCTGCTGAACTGGTGTAATAGCAATTCAGTACAAATTGTTTTGTAGCAGGATTGTAATAATTTATTTCAGTAGGATTTACCGGAGGAGCGGGAGCAGTGGCCGCATCGCCTTTCCAGGTTGTGAACATATCACCTGTTGGTGCACCGAGATCGTCAACAGGTGTGGCGATAACCTTGTTACAGGTAACACCACCCACTACCATAGTTTCCGAGGTAACTTCTATCACAATGTCGAAGGCCGCATAGTTTCCGAATCCATTTTTCTTAACTGTTTTACAGTCAACTGTATTGAAAGCCTCATCTTTAGCTACAGGTTCTGTAGGATTACCCGGACGAATACGATAGCCAACTGTTTTGTAAGTTGCAGCCCATGGATTGGAAATAGGCACTGCCATTAGGTATGTTTTCATATTAGCCGGTATCATAATATTAGGATCACTAACCGATTTAAAAGAAACAGCGACTATAAAGTTGTCGCAGGCGTTTAATGCATCGGCGCCCCATACCTTACCATATACCATTGCAGTTCTTGTTCCGGCTTTAATTACTATAGTAGGATTCACAATTCGTGCGAATGGGAAAGGCTTAAACGATTTTTTAGTGCTAACGATTTTTTTGTTATACACAGTAACCGCGGCGGTATCTATTGCGCAAGTCACAGTAACGTCGGTAGTAGGCGGCTGATCGGTGGCAATATTGATCATATAAGAGAAGTCGATCGTATCCGGAATAGGCTTTAATGCGAGCGCCTGTAGGGTAGGTTTAACCACCGTGATATACATCTTTCCGGCAACCAGGTCCGGTTGGTAATCCGCAGTATCCTTCAGGCAGGAATTCAGCAAGAATAATCCTGTCACCAGAGTGAAGATTAATATTATTCTGTTTTTCATGTTTTTCATGTTTAAGTTTGATTAAATTAATTTATCTAGTCTGCCAGAATATCTTGGAAGTCCATTGATCGATGGGGCCAACAGCTGTAAGATTTTCGCCGTTAACGTTAATCTCATCCTGTGGGTAAGGTAAACGAACAGGAGGACTGTCCTTACCTGCTGTGCGTGCATCATCTTTACTGAATTGCAAACCTTTAGGAAAGCCTGATCTTCTGTAATCAGTCCATATTTCAACAGGAGCTATGCCATTAAGAGAAATCCATTTTTGAGAAAGGATCAATTCCAGTTTATCACCCGCGTTATCAAAATTAGCTCTTGATGAAACCTGGCTCAGGTATGTACCTGCCTGTGCAACGGATAATCCCATGTATTTAAATGACTGGGTAATGGCGCTTTCGTAAAAAGCTTTTGCATTGCCTGCAATAAAGCCTCTTTGAGCGGCTTCTGCCTGTATAAGCAAGCTTTCGAAATCTGTAAGTATAGGGGAAGCCTTGGTTGGCGTGCCAATCATGGTTCCGTCATCACCCTTAATGTAGCCAAGTTTTGATATTGAAGCGGGAGGTGTTAAAGGTTCAACACCTAAAGTATTGCCTGCGAAGTTGTTTCCTGAGTAAGGAAGAAAGAATTTACCCAAACGCGGATCGCTTACAGCCACCATAAAATCAACTGCGGCTTTTCCTGCCATGTAGTAAGTTATACCATCAGACACCGTTGTACCAGCATTATCGTAAAAGGTTGCATAAAACGGGTTCATTTTACCTGCCGATACTACATAAGGAGGATTGCTAAGGGCACCTTCGCCTGGTCCGATATATCCTATTGCCGCTGTAGTAGCTATTTTGTCCTTGATATAGGTTGCTCTTCCGTCCATATAGGCCTGGTGAACTAAAATACGGAGTTTCAAAGTATTGGCAAATTTAAGCCACAAACTCATATTACCGCCATATATTATATCGCTGGTTGGTGAGAGTTGGGTGGCGGTGGAAGGCGCGGTCTTTATCAGATCCATTGCGGCATCCAGCTGAACTACCAAATCTTCGTAGATGGCTTGCTGTTTGTCATATTTAGGTTTCAGATTTCCTGCGCCTGTTTTAAAAGCTTCGGAATACGGAACATCACCGTATAAATCCACTAAATTCTGAAAAATATATGCTTTCATGATTTTAGCTAAGGCTTTAAAATAAGCACTTTTTGGATCTGTTGATTGCTGCTCAATAATGTCCAGGTTACCAGCTGCTGAATAAAATTCAATGAAAGGGGTTTGGAAGGTACCAGCGATAACCTTATACTGTGTGAGTGACTGTGGTTGTGAATAACTGCCGCTGATTGACCAAAGGCCATGCCAGAGGTACACAAAGTCAAACCGGTTGTGGGGATAACTCAAAGTATAGGCTACAGCATTTATTGCTGCCGGAAGCACCAGTTTGGCGTCAACTATGGAGGGGGAATTCGGATTTTTTTCGTTCACAGTAAGGGGATCCTTAGTGCATGAACTCAAAAAAATCATTATCCCGGTCATTATTATCAGAATGTTTTTCTTCATCACTTTATAATTTTAAATGTTAGAAAGTAAGTTTTACACTAAATCCCATAACTCGTGTAGGAGGTGTCTGGTCTTCAGTAGTATAACCAACAGCGTTTGTTGTAGCGGCTTGGGTGTTAAATTCAGGATCGGTCCATACATTGGTTTTTGGACGCCACATTAGCAGGTTTCTGCCTACTAAGCCAACCTGGAAAGCCTTAATAACTTTGGTTGAGCCGAAAAGTTTTTCAACAGGTACATCGTACGACAGCGAAACTTCTCTCAGTTTCCAGAAAGCGGCGCTGGTAACGTAACCTGAAAGATAGGTACGGGCTGAATTTACCCAGTATGCGCGACCGGCATCGGTTACAAGTACATCAGTATTTGGAGTAAATACTCCTGGTGATGTTTCGATAACTGAGTTAGGCATAACAAATGGCTGACGGCCGTTTAATGCTGAATGTTCCGAAACTCCTGTAAAATCGAGTGCGGTACCTACTGCGTTAACGATGTTGTTACCGGAACGGTATTCAGCAACTATTCCCAGGTTTAAACCCTTCCAGGAAAATCCGTTGACAATACCAAGAATATGATTGGGGTTACCGTGGCCATAACGTGCCAGTGCTGAAGCCAGTTTTGGCAAGCCTGTAGTTGCGTCTACTACCATGTGTCCTTCGGGGTCTCTTACAATATCCGAAACTTTAATGGCTGGAAATTGTTCTCCGACAATTGCATACGAAGCATCAAGAATTGGCAGTTCATTCAGACCAGGGTATATGGAAATAACTTTACTTGTCGAATAGGAGTAGTTAATGCTAAGATCCCATTCAACCGGACCTAAATTGAGCAGTGGTGTCATCTTGAGGTCAGTTTCAATACCTCTTGTTTCGAGTTCTCCTGCATTGATATAGGCTGTACGGTAACCGGTAGATGAAGAAATAGAGGCGGGAATAGTCTGGTCAATGGTATTCGATTTGTAAGCTGTAGCTGACAGAGTGATCCTGTTTTTGAGGAAGCTCATTTCGAGACCACCTTCAAGTTCTTTGGTAAGTTCCGGTCTGAGTGAGGGATTGCCTAAGGCAGTTGAAAGCCTGAAGCCTGCTGTACTTCCATAAGGGAATCCGGCAGCTGAAACATACGAAGGCAAGGTAGCATACCAGTTGGTTAATGATATCTGTCCTGTTTTTGATAAACCAGCCCTTACTTTTAAGAATGATAAGATCGGGCCGTCTTTTATTGCAGGGAACATATCGGAAAGAACAATACTTAAATCTGCTCCCGGGTAAAAGAATGAACGGTTTTCTGCAGCTAAGCGGCTGTCCCAGTCGTTACGACCCGAAGCATGAAGGAATACAAAATTCTTATATCCTAAGGTAAGGTCAGCAAATGCGCCAACTGAACTTCTTTCGAGTGTTTGTTGTGTTGCAACAACCTCGCCAACACGGTTTGAGATATTGTATAAACCAGGGATTACAAGGATGCTGGCAGCGCTGTTCAATTCATTATACCCGGTTTGATAGTATGACATACCGAGAATAAGTTTTGTAGTAAAATTACCGAAGTCTTTTGATACTTTAGCCAACAAGTCATTTGACAAACTCATCTGGTTTGTCATATAATAGCTAGATTTACCGCTGTAAGGTGAAGTAACGCCCATATGGCCAGATCCCCATGGATCGGATGCTGAATAGGCGGAATATATAGCCTCATCCTTGTATTCATTATGGTTTTGAGTATTGTAAATAAGACCAACGCGATCCGAAAGTTCCAGCCATTCGATTGGTTTCCATTGCAAATTCAATGAACCCAGGAAGTCGGTGCGGTCAGTGAGTTTACGTGAATGCTCAAGCTGCCAGTAAGGATTCGGATAATAAGCATTGTAAAAACCATCAACTGTTGCGAACGGATTGTTAACAATGTCTTTATACGTGGAAAGTGGAACATGCTGGGGAGTATTTAAAACATTCCAGTAAACGCCACGGTCCTGATTCATATCGCCACCAGAAATATTGGTTTTGGTTTTGGTGATACCCATCGAGAAATCGGCGTTGAAAGTACCGTATTTTTTACCGCCCGACATACGAACGCTGCTTCTCCTGTTTTTATCATTCATTACAGTACCGGTTGAATTAACATCCTGTGCTGAGAGATAAAAATTACTGGTTTCGTCACCGCCGCTATATGAAACGTCGTTCTGAATTGAAACACCTGTTTGGAAGAAATTTCTTTTCTGATTTTTAACCGGACCGTAAGGAACCATCTGGTATGAACCGTCTTCGAGTTTACCACCTAATACAACCATTTTTGAAGGGTCAAATTCAGGGCCGTATTGTTGATTCTCGAACGAAGAATATGCGTCTGTATTCCTGTCAGGACCAATAAACATTGTATAGTTAGGGTCAGCATTGGTAGGAGATTCGCTTGAACCAGCACCAAAACGCTCCTGCAGATTTGGCAGGTAGGAAATTTTTTCGAATGTAGTGGTATTACTAACTTTAATGGTCGGTTTTTGTTTTCCACCTTTACGGGTCGAAACAATCATTACACCATTGGAAGCGTCGTTACCATACAAAGCTGCAGCCGAAGCGCCTTTCAGAACGCTAACAGCTTCGATATCGTTAGGGTTGATAGAATTAAGGTAAGTAGCGCTTACCGGAACTCCATCCAAAACAACCAACGCCTGGTTCGATGCCAGGAAGTGCCTGTTACCACGTAAAGTAATTTTAGTTTCAGGGTTCACACCATTGTTAATGGTATTGATCTGTAAACCGGATACTTTAGCGGTCATTCCATTCATTACGTTGGAAGCGCCTGCGCGGGTAAGCTCTTTATCAGCCACCTTGGCGGTAGAAACACCAATTTCTCTCGATTGCCTGGTGATACCGAATGCAGTTACAATAACTCCTTCAATTTGCTGAGCAGAAGTTTCCATGACTACGTCATAGTTATTCTCAGCAGTAAGGGTTACTTCCTTAGGTTTCATTCCAACGAATGTAAACTGAAGTGAAGTAGCAGTTTTAGGGACAGAAAGTGTAAATTTTCCGTCGAGGTCAGTTAGTACACCTGTACTGGTTCCTTTAATAAGAACAGTAACGCCGGGAATTCCACTCCCATCGTCGATGCTGGTAACTTTACCTGTGATGTTTCGTTGTGCAAGTACCTGCATGGCTGTGAGCAGCAGTAATACCAGCAAAAAACTTAGTTTTCTCATAGGTTCATTGATTTGGTTAGTTAGTGTTTAATTGGTTTAGTGTTTGTTTATTAATTGATTGGCAAAGTAATTTACTCTTCATAGGCTTTTACTCTTTTAAGATTAATTGGTTTGATTTGGTTGATTTTATACTGTTTTACGAGGCAAATATAGCCAAACAATGCAATTTGTTGCGTTAAAATAGTTTTTTTTTGCCTGTTTTATCAAATATGGATGCTTTTAACAATCAAATAAGTAATTGTGTTGAACATGTTAAAAATTCACAATTTACTATTTTTGAGTTGATTAATGGTAAATACAATCTTTTCTGGTATTCGTTTTTACTATGCGGTAAAAGTAATAATTTCTTAATACCGAATACATTTTCTGTTTTTTTTATTTTTTTAACAGTTTTTTTTTTGAATTTCTGTGAGTATCAGTAAAAATTATACCATAAAACGTTATCATGATTGAAGTGATGATCAATGCGGGATAGGTTAAATGGCTGCTGCCTATTACAAGTACGGGCAGAAAGTATATCAGGGTTTTTGATGCAACATAGAGGTAAAAACCTGTTTTCTTCATTTTCCACATCATTGCTACACCAGTTAAACCCAGTCCGGTAAGAAGTATCAGGGTTATCATAAAGAGGTAACCGGCGTGAAAATATTCGATGGCTAAACCCGGAAACACTTTTGATGGCAAATTTCCTGCCAGCGCAATCCCTATCAGCGTTATAAGCATAACGACCCATGATATGCCGAAAATTGCTGAGCCTGTGCAAAGCCAGGTTAGCAGGCGAGGGCGGGGATTGAGAGTGGGACTGGGCATTTTTGTGGATTTTGGTGGATGGTGGATGGTGCTTGGAGCATAGCGCTTAGTGCCTGGTGCCTGGTTCCTGGAGCCTTGTGCCTTGTGCCTGGTTATTGACACCGGATGATTACCTATTGACAGTGTCTTATCCTCTGCCTTTGCCTCAGCCTTTGCCTTCTTTATTTCATAAGCTTCAGAAACCCGCTATATCCCCAGATAAACAATATGGTCATGAAGATACTTGCTCCCGGCATAGGAAATCCTTTAATGTATGCCAGCGGAAGAATGAGCAGCAGGAGTTGCGAAGCCGTATAAAGGTGAAATCCCAGTTTTTTCATTCGCCATAATAGTACAGCCCCTGCGAAGGAAACTCCATACAGCAGTGCATTCAGGAAAAAAAATGTCCTTCCTGCCGAAAGCAACAGTCCTATCAATTCACGGTTTTGCTCGTCAGGGATCAGTGAAAGGTTACTGGCGAAAAAATCGCGTATCAGCCCGATAATTCCATAGGATATAAATCCTAACCCGCTTCCGACAAATGTAAGTATGCAAAGAATCCTGAGGAAAATAAGGTTGGGGCCTACTTCTGTGGGTATGGGTTGCTGTTGTTGTGGTTCGTCCATTATGCTTTCAGTAATGAGTTTGATTTTAGCTGTATATCAGGAAGTTGCCGGCCTGATGTTTTTATATATGGGGATATTGCTTTTAATCAGTTGTTCAAATCTCATTAACAGTCCAGTGCGAAATTACTTCCGCTCATTACATCCCAATCCAAATCTCCCGACATTCCTATAGTGTGGTGATCAGTGATTTATTAGTGTCATCGTTTTAGAAAATCCTCATACGGCAAATAACTTCCTACAAGTTTTGTAACAGAATTATAGTTAGTGCCTCACTGTATTTAAGATCCCATTTTTATACACACACATTTTCACACAGCAAACCTACTGAAAAAATCTTTTATCTTCAAATTATCCGAGGCCGAAATAATTTTTCAGAACCACGCACTCAGCAGAATCAACTCAAACAGGAAGATGAAAATCGTGTGTTTGTATAAACTTAATTGAATTATCGATCAGTTCGTACATCAGCACATCGTGTTCAACATATGGAACAGTATGGCGATATTCGTTAATAATCGATTGCAGAAATGGCGAAGTGTTTTGGATTCCCCTGAATTCGAGCGCCTGACAACCGGCCATAAGTTCGATGGCAAGAATACTCTCCAGGTTCTTCACAACACGTAATGCTTTGGTGGCGGCATTTGCACCCATGCTTACATGGTCTTCCTGTTCGTTGGATGATGTAATGTTATCGACAGATGAGGGCGTGCAGAGCTGTTTATTCTGGCTTACAACCGAGGCGGCAGCATATTGCGGGATCATAAAACCTGAATTTAAACCCGGATGCGCAACCAGGAATTCAGGCAATCCGCGCTGGCCTGCGATAAGTCTGTAAAGTCTCCTTTCGGCAATATTTCCAAGTTCGGCAAGGGCAATAGCAATAAAGTCGAGGACAAAAGCAAGAGGTTCGCCATGGAAATTACCTCCGGACAGGATCAGATCGTCGTCGGGGAAAATGGTAGGATTATCGGTAACCGAATTGATTTCCCGCAGAATAACATCGGCCGCATGTTTTACAGTATCCTTAACAGCACCGTGAACCTGGGGAATACACCTGAATGAATATGGATCCTGAACCGCTTTCCCCGGCATATCAATGAGTTTGCTGCCCTGTAAAATAGCGAGAACGTTACTTGCGGTTTCAATTTGTCCGGGATGAGGCCTGATTTGCTGAATCATACTGTGAAACGGATCGGGCCGGCCATTGAATGCTTCGAGTGAAATGGCAGCAGTGATATCGGCTAATCTAAGCAATTTGAATGCTTTGAGCAAAATGAGAACACCATGCGCGCTCATAAACTGTGTTCCGTTCAGTAAAGCAAGGCCTTCTTTCGATTTCAGACTGATCACCGGCAAACCGAGTGTTGCCAATACGGGAGCGGCAGGCTGTAGTTTGTTCTCATAATTAACATTGCCTGTTCCCAGGAGCGGTAGCACAAGGTGTGCCAGTGGCGCCAGATCGCCTGAAGCTCCCAAAGAACCCTGTTGCCGTACTTCGGGGAGGACATTGTAATTAAAAAGATTGAGCAAACCCTGTACAGTTTCGGTTTGAACACCTGAATTACCGAAGGATAAACCGTAGGCTTTTAAAATCAGCATCAGCCTCACAATTTCAGGTTCAACAGGATCGCCGATTCCGCAGGCATGCGATATCACCAGGTTTACCTGCAACTGCGAAAGATCTTCTTTTGAAATGCTCCGGTTACATAGCGATCCGAATCCCGTTGTAATTCCGTAAATGGGTTCCTGGCTGGCTTCGATTTTATGATCAAGGTAATTCCTGCATTTCTCAATTCTTGCTTTCGACTCGGACGATAATGCAAGTTCAGTGTTTGCTGAAAGCATATTTTCTATTTGCCCGAAAGTGATAGGAGAGGGGGTAATATATAAGGTATGGTCTGCCATGATTATTGATATAGTTTTTTACACCTAATAATAAGGTGTGATTTGGTAAAAAAGAATTATAGGAATTTTAGGGCCGCGGTTTGCAGCCATTGAGAATTAGTACCTAAAGGCAGGTCCTGTTAATCTGAATCATGAAATATAAATTCCAGTGCATGGAAGGACGGTTTCAAAATGTGGAGTAAAAGTATGTATTAATTTGATAAGACTGATAAACGGTATTATAGAATTATTTTTTGAAATATGATTTTATCAGGATTGCAAATCCTGAACCCGGTCTGTTATTACCGAATTATTTTCTGCAATTGGTTCTGGTCAGGATTGCAAATCCTGAACCCGATGTGGCGGGATTGCAAATCCCGCCAAGCAACCATTAACTATTTTCCTTTTAACTATTTTCCCATTTGTCACCCTGAGCGAAGTCGAAGGGAACCATTAACTATTTTAGTTTATCAATAATTTCGCCAGCCGAAAGCTTATCCTGTTCGCCGGTGAGCATGTTTTTCAGCTGGTAAATTCCGGACGCAGCTTCGTCAGTACCTATTATTATGGCGTAAGGGATTTTTTTGTTATCCGCGTAGCTGAATTGTTTTTTCATCTTCAGTGCTTCAGGATACACTTCAGCTGAGATACCGGCTTCATGGAGTTTCTGTAGCAGTTTCAGGCTTACGAGCTCTTCTTTTCCGCCGAAATTTACCAGCAATACTTTAGTTGCCTGTTCTGTATCGGCAGGAAAGAGTTTCAGTTCATTCATTACATCGTAAATACGGTCGGCGCCAAATGAAATACCAATACCCGACATGCCTTTAAGCCCGAATATTCCGGTAAGGTCATCATAACGTCCGCCACCGCTGATGCTACCCATCTGAACATCATTGGCTTTTATCTCAATTATTGCGCCGGTGTAGTAATTCAATCCGCGGGCCAGGGTAAGATCGATCTCAACGCTGGCATTTGGTTGCAATTCATTAATTAAGGTAAAAATGGTACGCATTTCTTCAATGCCTTTCAATCCTGTTTCGGACGAAGCCAGGATAATGGACAACTGATCAAGTTTTTCTAAACTTTTTCCCTGCAAACCGAGAATAGGCTGAAGTTTAGCAATGGTTTCAGGACTCAGTCCTTTTTCTGCAAGTTCTTTATTTACACCTTCCTGGCCAATTTTATCGAGTTTATCAATAGCAACGGTAATGTCTGTGATGCGGGCCGATTCGCCTATAACTTCAGCAATCCCGGAAAGGATTTTGCGGTTATTCATCAGAATGGTTATGCTGATACCGAGTTTTTTGAAAATTTCGCCGGCAATAATAACCATCTCCACTTCATAAAGTAATGAATTGCTGCCTATTACATCTACATCGCACTGGTAAAACTCACGGTAACGGCCTTTCTGCGGACGGTCGGCACGCCATACCGGCTGAATCTGGAAACGTTTAAAAGGGAATGTGATTTCGTGGTTGTGCTGCACCACGAAGCGCGCAAAAGGAACGGTAAGATCGTATCTTAAGCCTTTTTCAGAAATGTGTTTAAGCATCTTTCCGGCTTCCTTGCCCGAATAGGTTTCTTCGGGCACATCCGAAAGGTAATTTCCGGAATTCAGAATTTTGAAGAGTAGCTTATCGCCTTCTTCGCCATATTTTCCCATAAGCGTGCTCAGGTTTTCCATGGCCGGAGTTTCGATCGGCAGATATCCATGCAATTTGAACACACTTCGGATGGAATCAAAAATATAATTGCGACGAGCCATTTCAACTGGTGTGAAGTCGCGGGTGCCTTTGGGTATAGAAGGAGTTGACATTTTATTTCAGATTTCGGAATGTGGATTTCGGAACTAAAAAAATCCACTAATTCCACTAATTATTCACAAATTCACACAAAATGATTTAATCCTGGTTGTTATAAAATCCAGGATATTATTATTCATTATTCACTTAACTTAATCCCTAGTTCATCAAAAACTTTAACTAAAAACCCTTTTACCTCTGGACTTCCTTCTTTCGGCGCCCAGGAAGCGGAACTTCCTTCGGTGTGAGGAACGAATGGTCCTTCTTTAATCTCAAAAACAGCTGATCCGGTTTCGAGGGAGGTGAGCATATGGAAAGTGTTTTCTTCAAATTCGATTCCGAGAATTCCGGTTGCCTGGCTCAAAACAGCATGATCGCGGATTGTCCCATCTTCGTTAAAGGACACTGCCAGAATGATTCCGCGTAGCAGCACAAATGATTCTTCCTTGGTGGTATGCTTGTGCGGCCGGATGTAGGTCCATGGTTCGAGCGCATTTAGCAGGCGCTGAACCGGATCACTGAGTTCGGGATGGAAATTATAGTTCATCCTGAGCCGGGGCGAGTTACGGGCCAGATCAATTACTTTATCAATGAGTTCAGTATTTATCTTTATCATTTACAGTGATTATTAAGATATTTATAAATAGTCTGAGTGCTAAATACCCTGCGACTGTGCAGACAATACAATTATTTATTTTTAAGTTGTTTTGCGCGTTCCATTAATAATTTATCTTCTTCGGAAATTGCTTCCATTTCGATCCCATGCGGAGTGGCTTCTGTTTTTTCGTTTACATGCACAAAAGTTATAAAGCCCTGGACGACAAGGTCGTTGCAATTTGCTTTACGCACTTCAATATAGGCTTTCAGGCTGGAAGTACCCGTAAGAATGATGCGGCTGTTATAGCATACAGTTTCGCCTGCTTTCACTGATTTCTCGAAAGTGAGACCGTGTATTTTTGCACAGATAACATTTTGAGGAGGCAGTAAATATGATGCAGCAATAAAGCCGCTTTCAACAAACCACTCTGCGCCCCGGCCTGCAAATAAAGTGCCATGGTGGTTTAAATCTTCGCTTTTTACCAGCCTGTGGGTGGTGTATTGTTTTATTGGGTATTTCATAAAAAATGTTTTTATCCGTGTCTGCACACCCGAAGGGTGTCTGACACGGATGAATTAAACCATTAGTTTCCTGAATTTAATACGTTTCGGGCCTTCATCTCCCAGACGTTTGTGTTTATTTTCCTCGTAATCAGTGTATCCGCCTTCGAAGAAATAGACTTGCGAATCGCCTTCGAAAGCAAGGATATGCGTAGCAACGCGATCGAGGAACCAACGGTCGTGAGAGATAACCACTGCGCAACCGGCAAAATTTTCGAGTCCTTCTTCCAGTGCCCGAAGCGTATTTACATCAATATCGTTGGTAGGCTCATCAAGCAAAAGCACATTAGCCTCCGAACGCAAAGTCAGCGCCAGGTGTAGGCGATTCCTCTCGCCACCGGAAAGCACGCCAGCTTTTTTACCCTGGTCGGCGCCCCCGAAATTAAAACGCGACACATAAGCGCGCGAATTTATAAGCTTGCCACCGAGTTGAATGGTTTCGTTGCCTTCGGAAATCACTTCCCAGACTGATTTCTCAGGATCAATATTGGTATGTGCCTGATCAACATAGCCGACTTTCACAGTGTCGCCTACAATAAATTCGCCGTTGTCAGGTTTTTCGAGTCCCATAATGAGCCGGAAGAGTGTGGTTTTTCCGGCGCCATTTGGTCCGATAATTCCTACAATGCCTCCGGGAGGAAGCTTAAAGTTGAGATTTTCGAACAATACTTTATCTCCGAAAGCTTTGGTCACATCTTTAACTTCGATAACCTGGTTGCCAAGCCTTGGTCCGTTCGGAATATATATTTCGAGTCGTTCTTCCTTCTGTTTAACATCCTCGTTAAGCATTTTCTCATATGAATTCAAACGCGCTTTTCCCTTCGACTGACGGGCTTTTGGAGCCATACGCACCCATTCAAGCTCATTTTCGAGTGTCTTCCGGCGCTTGCTTTCGGTTTTCTCCTCCATTTCCATGCGCTTGGTTTTCTGCTCAAGCCATTCGGTGTAATTGCCTTTCCATGGAATGCCTTCGCCGCGGTCGAGTTCCAGTATCCAACCGGCAACATTATCCAGAAAATACCTGTCGTGGGTAACGGCAATAACAGTTCCTTTATACTGTTGCAGGAAATGTTCGAGCCATTCGATGGATTCGGCATCCAAATGGTTGGTAGGCTCATCCAGCAGCAGGATATCGGGTTGCTGAAGCAGCAGGCGGCATAATGCCACACGGCGGCGTTCGCCTCCGGAGAGAACTTTTACCGATGTATCTCCTTCAGGACAACGCAGCGCATCCATTGCTCTTTCGAGCTTGGCATCGAGCTCCCAGGCATCGTGTTGTTCAATCAGATCGGTTAGCTGGCCCTGGCGTTCGATGAGTTTGTTCATTTCATCGTCGCTCATGGGTTCCATGAAACGATTGTTCACCTCTTCGTATTCCTTCAGTATGTTAACGATATCCTGAACACCTTCTTCTACAATCTCTTTCACCGTTTTATTCTCATCCAGGTGAGGTTCCTGTTCGAGCATTCCCACGCTAAATCCCGGTGAAAAAACTACTTCGCCGAGGAAGGATTTTTCGAGACCGGCTATGATGCGAAGCAAGGTAGATTTACCTGATCCGTTCAGACCGATAATGCCTATTTTGGCGCCATAATAAAAGGACAGGTAAATATCTTTAAGCACCTGTTTGTTGGGAGGATGGATTTTCCCGACACCAACCATCGAGAATATTATTTTTTTATCGTCAGCCATAATTGTTTATCTGTACTTTAGTTATTGTATATATTTGATTTAATGTGTTTTGAGAATCTTTTCGAGCATGGAAGTTGAATTTTCCCAACTGAATGTTTTAATTACGAAGTTGTAGCCTTTCTGCGCAAGCTCATTTGCCTTTGATTCATTTTGCATCAGGCTGATTATATGGTCCGCATATTCTCTTGCCGTTGTGCCTACCAGTATTTCTTCATTTTCTTTTGCTCCCAATGCCTGGTTGGCAAGTACTGATGTGATACAAGGCAGTTGCATGGCCATAGCTTCGAGCAGTTTATTCTGTAGTCCGGTGCCGATACGCATAGGGGCGATAAAAATGGATGAGGATGCATAGCTGTCGCGGATATCAGGCAGCCAGCCTGTTACCGTAATATTCGAAGACTGTAAGGCTATCACTTTCGGATGTGGTGTTGCACCCGCTATCAAAAGTGTTGCATTCGGGAATCGTTTCAATACCAGCGGGAAAATTTCCACGGCTATAAAACGGGCGGCATCTATATTAGGCGGATAACCCATGTTGCCGGTAAATACAATATCATGCGTTTTCTGCCTTTTTACAGGATAGAAGTATTCCTGGTCAACCCCATTCGGAATTATTGCGACTTCATTGCGCGAAGCGTGCGGGAGTAATGCACGGTCTGGTTTTGAAATAATAGTTTTATGATCAAATTTATTGAAAATATTATGCTCATACTTTAGTAGCCTTCTGTATTCCAGCAAATAGAGAAACCTCATCCATAGAGGAGCTGTTTCGGCCTGCCGTTTTGCACCGGTCGAAAAAATGTCCTGGTAATCCAGTGTTTTGGGAGCCAACGCATCTTTTACATATTCCGAAACCCTGATCAGTTGGCAATATATATGATCCGGGGGTGAATTCTTTAGCAGCGTATTTATTGTTTTTTGTGCACTGTTGCGGTAGAAATATCCAACCTGAAAGGGTTTCCCGTTAAAAAATACCTTTATCAGGTTCCAAACCATACCGGTTTTATGGAGGGGAATGATATGAAGTTCGGTGCAGAAACCATTTAAAATATTGAGCGCTTCCGGGTGTACCGGCGTGTTACTGAAGCAACATAAAATAATTTGATTGTTTTTAGCCAGGCAACGGATCTGGTGAAATGCCCTGAGCTTATCGCCTTTTTCGATGGGGAACGGAACGCGCGAAAGCAGGACAAATATTTTCATAACCGGTAAAGGCTTCTTTGATTGAAGTAAACAGTGGTAAACACAAAAATAAAACTATAATCTTAAATCAGAAAAGCCGGAACCTAATTTGTTTTCAGCAATTCATTATAAAACGTTATCAGTTTTTGCATCAGTTTAGTATTGTCGTGTTCTTTGGCAATAAGCATGCGGGCGTTCCTTCCCAATGTTTCGCGCAATGCGCTGTCATTACACAATCTTACAATCGCATCCGCAAATGATTTTGCATCTTTGGCAATTAGCAGGTGTTGCCCGTTCTCATAGTTTATGCCTTCGGCTCCTATAGCAGTGGTAATGATTGCTTTACCGGCCGCCATAGCTTCAACAATTTTAATACGTATACCGCTACCTGAAAACAAAGGAACAACCATGATGGAAAAACGCTGCATATATTCCCATACATCCGGAACTTCGCCATCAACTATTATGCGGGGAATAGAAAGGCCTGTGAGCCAGTCGGTCATGTACCTGCCAGCAAGGTGAAGTTCGACTTCGGGTAGCCGCACGGTAATTTTCGGCCACACCTCATCAATCAGCCACCTGATGCCCTCTTCGTTTGGATACCAGTTCATGCTTCCGATATGAAAAAGAGATGCCTCGGCAGGTTGAACGGGGTTTTCGGAAAGTGTGTCAAGTTTAATTCCAAATGGGATTGAGATAATATTGGTACTGTGCGAAAGCCTGTCGAGGTTGCGTGCGTCAACCGGCGTAATGGCTACGACTCCGTCAACTTTATTCAGGATTCCAATTTCGAAACGCTTCAAAGCCCTGTATAAATGGTTGAGATATATCCTTTTGAAAGGATTGGTACAGTTTTCGGCTATCCGCTGCCATATTTTGTGCTCAATGTTATGTGCCCTCAGAACAACCGGCGCTTTTGAATACTTGCGGATAACATCCAGGTATGAAGCCATATACAGCATTTCGAGCTGAATGATATCGTATGAATCCTTTTTAAGCACCTCAACCAGTTTCAATGCAAATGCTTTGGTATGAAACCTTGAAACATGATAGGATTTGCGCGAAAGGTAATTGTACAGAGCGCCGGGAATGTTCAGTGACAGGTCGATGTCAACAAACTCAATCTGCGTGCTTTCTTTAAAATCAGCAGGGATAGTTTCAGGCTCAACGGTATATTTATTTGTATTTGCAGCAAGTACTTTGACAGTATGACCGGCATGAATCAGTCCACTTATCATAGCATACATGGCAATGGGGCCGCCTTCCCGTTTCGGCCAGGGCGACTTATTGCAAAGTATCAGTATTTTCATCTATTGATTTTGGTTTTCTTTTGAATTTCATTAATATGGACCTGAAAAAACGCATATAACTTTCGGCATCCATGATGTTCGAATCATTTGCCGCTTTGTAAGCAAGGAATATCCCGATTGGCAAAAATATCATAGTCGACATCCACATCCCTTTCCATGGTTCGGTAACAGACGAACGAACTGACTTTTCGCCAATAAAAGAAATCACATGGTAGGCTACGAACAGGAGTACAGATATTACCAATGGCATTCCCAGCCCACCTTTACGGATAATTGCACCCAGCGGAGCCCCGATGAGGAACAGCGCAAAACAGGCGAACGAAAGCGTGAACTTACGATGCCACTCAATGTCGTAACGTGCTTTTAGTTCAACTTTCTCCTTCAACATCTGACGGCTGTATTCAAATGATCCCCTAACATTTCGGGCTATGCCAAGGGCGGATGAAGCTATCTGTTTCCGTTGATCAATAGTTCTTTTATCGAATTTTATTTCAGCCTTAGCAGGAGGCAGTTTTTTATAAATACTGTCGGTAAGTGCGGCCTTAGTAAAACCGGTATAATAACTCAGCATGGAATTCCGCATATCTCTTACACGCTGCCCAACATCCCTTCCAAGCGAATCGGATGCATAACCAAGTTGTTTTACATTTAACATGTAATAGGCGTTCTTGAAGAAATCATCATCGGAACGGGTCATCTTGAACTGCGAAAGATCAAATTTTATAACCTCGCTTGTAAAGCTAGTGCGTTGGTAAGGGTTTCTCTGATCATTGCCCTGCTTGGCGGTTTCTTCATAATTTGTGCCGTTGAACAGTGTCAGCAGCAGGTAATTCCCATCCGCAGTTTGCTGCATGCGCCCCGAGTCGGCCAATACAAGTTTTGTGTTTCCCTGAAACTGCGAATGATCATAAATCATCACCTTACGGATGGTTGATCCGTCCTGCTCTTTTTTGCCGATCCTGATCACATAACCTTGCAAGCCTGAGTAAAAGATGCCTTCACGTATATTGAGCGAAAGTTTTTTCTGACGTACATCGTATAGCGTTGACCTGAATTTCAGGTTGGCGTACGGGAAAATTATATTGGAATAATAAAATGCGCCCACGCTGATCAGTAACGAGAATAATCCCAGCGGCATCATTATTTTTCGGAGCGAAATACCAGCGGCTTTCATGGCTACCAGTTCATACCGTTCGCCCAGGTTGCCGAAAGTCATCAGCGAGGCTAGCAAAATAGAAATTGGCAAGGCCATCGGTACAAACGTGAATGAAGCATAAAACATAAGCTGAAGTATGATATTCCACTCCAGTCCTTTGCCAACAAGCTCATCCACATAACGCCACAGAAACTGCATCAGTAATACGAACACTACAATAAAAAATGTAGCTAAAGCAGGTCCGGCATATGAACGCAATATGAGCAAATAGAGTCTTTTCACAAATGGTATTTTTTTGCAGCCTGCAAAGGTATGATTAAAAGTGAAAGCAAGGTATGAAATCCGTTAATAGTTGCAGGCGTCTATCCAATATTCATTAAAAGTGTCAGGCATTTTTTAATATGCCGGTTTCCCGGATATTTCAAAGTCAGCTTTCATCTTTTCTTTACATTTGCAGAATTATAGATAGCTACCGTCTTTTTATGGAATACCGCTTAATTTCAGTTACCGACAAACATACACGTACACTTTTTCATGATGTATTGAGGCTGGTTTACAAAGATGATTCTAATTTTATTTGTCCGCCTGATAGTTTAATTGAAGCTACCTTTACTCCCGGTAAAAACACCTTTTTTACACATGGCGAAGCCACACGCTGGATTCTTGTAGATGAAAATAATCGCCTGGCCGGAAGGGTTGCCGCATTTATAAATACTAAAAAGGCCTATACATTCCATGTTCCTACCGGTGGCATGGGGTTTTTTGAATGCATTCACGACTACGAAGCTGCTGATATACTTTTTAATTCCTGCCGTAGCTGGCTCTCGGGTCGTGGCATGGAGGCGATGGACGGGCCGATTAATTTTGGCGAAAACGACAATTTCTGGGGGTTGCTCGTCGAAGGATTTATCCGGCAATCCTTTGGGATGAATTACAATCCACCCTATTACAAGGATTTTTTCGAAAAATATGGTTTTACCCTCTATTTTGAGCAGGTTACCAATTTACTTGATCTCACAAAGCCTTTTCCGGAACGTTTCTGGAAAATTGCCGACTGGGTACGTCAGAAACCTGAATATAACTTCAGGCATTTTAGGTACAACGAATCCGAAAAGTTTATTGCCGATTTTATCGAAGTGTATAATGACGCCTGGCAGTTTCACGAAAATTTTACACCTGCCGATCCTGTTACCATACGTTCGATGTTGTCGGACCTGAAACCGTTTATGGTTCCTGAGTTTATCTGGTTTGCATATCATGGCAATGAACCAATAGCTTTTGAACTCATGCTTCCCGATCTGAACCAGATGTTCCGGCATTTTAATGGTAAAATTAATTTATGGGGAAAACTCAAGGTCGGATTAATCGGTAAAAAACATATTTTTAACAGGGCACGCATAGTCATAATGGGTGTAAAGCCTCTTTATCAGAAATCAGGAATAGAATCGGCCATGTTCTGGCATATGGATGCTGTGATGAAACAGAATCCACAGTACAAAGAAGTTGAACTCTCGTGGGTTGGCGACTTTAATCCCAAAATGCAATTGCTTCATGAAGCCGTCGGGGGCAAATTTTCGAAAAGACATATTACATACAGGAAATATTTTAAAGAAATACCTGGTAAAGGCCGTTCAACAATCATTCCTGTTAATACCCGGGAGAAGATTTTGGGTAAAACCTGATTAGCGACACCGTCCACACTCAATATTTATAATTCACCGGAAGTGCTTTATACATACAGGTTTTTATATCTTTGCACTCTGAAAACCCTGAAATGCTTCTGAGCGAAATCAAATACCTGGTACTGAAAGATATAAAGCTGGAATTCAAACAGCGCTATGCTATTAACGGCATTTTGCTGTATGTGGTATCCACTATATTTGTAAGTTACCTTTCATTCGCAAAGATCATTGATTCAGCTACATGGAACAGTTTGTTCTGGATTATTATGCTTTTTGCCGCAGTTAATGCGGTATCAAAAAGTTTTGTACAGGAGAGTACTTCACGGCAATTGTATTACTACACGGTAACCAGTCCGCAGGCAATCATTCTTTCGAAAATGATTTACAATTTTATGCTGATGGGATTGCTTTCGCTCCTATGCCTGCTTGTGTTTACCGGACTGATGGGTGAATTTGTTGTTAATTATCCTTTATTCATCAGTACTTTGTTGCTTGGGAGTTTTGGATTTGCATCCTCGCTCACCATGATTTCAGCTATTGCCTCCCGTACTAATAATAACTTTGCGCTTATGGCGATACTGAGTTTCCCGGTTGTAATGCCTTTGCTTCTTATTTTGATGAAAGTTTCATCAGCAGCTTTGAGTATTGGAACATTATCAGGAAATATAAAATACCTCGGAGCGTTATTTATGCTTAATGCCATTATAATTGCCATGTCATACGTGTTATTTCCATACCTGTGGCGTGATTAGAATTCAGAGTACAACATACTGGATGACAATGCAATGCTGTGTATAATCAAAATACGATTAATACAAACTCTTAAAAACTAACGATATAAATGAATATATTTTTGAAAAATAATTGGTGGAAACTGCTTGGTATTTTATTAATACTTTACAGTATTATCGCTGGTTTGCTGATTGATGTTCCGGATATTATGGGGAACATAGGCGAATCGATACGAAATTTATTTTTCCATGTGGTAATGTGGTTTGCCATGATGGTAATGTTCGGTACTTCCTTGGTACGAAGCCTCCGCTATTTATCGACCTTTGATGTGAAACATGATGTAATTGCGATTCAGTCAGTGAACGTGGGTTTGTTTTTTGGAGTCCTGGGCATTATTACCGGTATGGAATGGGCCAACTTTACCTGGGGAACGCCCTGGACGAATGACCCGCAGCTTAACGGCGCAGCGATAAGTATTCTGGCTTATTTTGCATACGTCGTTCTCCGTCGATCCATTGATGAAGAAAACAAAAGGGCTCGTATTTCGGCCGTGTATAATATTTTTGCTTTTGTAATGCTTATAGTTTTTATAGGCATACTTCCCAAACTGGCCAGTGGCTCATTGCATCCAGGCGCCGGTGGAAGCCAGTCCACAGTAAATAGCCTTGATTTTACCATGCGTCTGGTATTTTACCCTGCCATCGCCGGATGGATCATTGTTGGATACTGGCTTATAGGTATCAGGGTGAAAATGGCCTACATAAGGCAGCATCTGGATAACCCGGAATAAAAAACATTGCTTCCGGTTAATGACTGGTGCGGAAACAAAATGAAAATTGCTTTGTTTAATTAATACTGAAAATGAAATGATAGAATCAAAAATGTTTGTTGTAATTATTGTCCTTTCAACGGTATTGGTTGGACTGGCAGTATATCTTTTCTGGATCGACAGAAAGGTAACCAAAATGGAAAAGGAAATTAAAAACAACCAAAAATAGCCATGAAAAAGACCCACATATTTATACTCATATTTGTAGTTGCTGCGGTTGGTGTAATTATCAGCCTGTTTGCCAACACAAGTACCTACACTGATTTTGCCGCCGCAGTAGATAATCCGGGCAAAGAATTTCACGTAATTGGCAAACTGGAGAAAGATAAGCCCATAATTTACGATACAAAAGTGGATGCCAATAAATTTACTTTTTACATGACCGATCAGAAAGGTGTTGAACGGCTTGTTACCTATAAGGGTGCAAAACCCCAGGACTTTGAAAAATCCGAGCAGGTTGTGGTTATCGGTAAAATTCAGAATGATGCATTTCTTGCAAGCAGTCTGCTTTTAAAATGTCCGTCAAAATATAATGATGAAAAGAAACCGGATTCATTCGGCGACAAGAGTTTCGGGACAAAGTAAAATGTCTTAAACTACAGAACTGAGAGGGCCTAAAAACCTTCTCTTTTTTTTGCCCTGGCAGGAAGTTAATTTTTGTAGCTTAGTCGGATATAATTTAAGACTTTTCTAAAACTGAATTTATAATGGCTTATCCTAATTTACAGGCATTTATTGATGATCTTGAACGCTCAGGTGAACTAGTCAGAATAAAGGAATTTGTGTCGCCACACCTCCAGGTCACCGAGATTGCTGACCGCATGAGCAAACATAACGGCAAAGCGCTGCTTTTTGAAAATAATGGCACAAAGTTTCCATTGCTGATAAATTCCATGGGCAGTGAAAAGCGCATTTGCATGGCTCTTGGAGTTAATGCCTTGGATGATACAGCCCGGCAAATAGAGGATCTGATGTCTGGATTGATGACACCGCGCGATTCTTTTTTCAGCAAACTTGCCCTGCTGCCAACCCTGGCCGAAGTAGCAAAATTTATGCCTGGCCACCGGAAAGGAAAAGGCGCCTGCCAGGAAGTGGTGATGGAAAAACCTGACCTCTCTCAATTGCCGGTTCTTACCTGTTGGCCGTTTGATGGTGGCTCTTTTATAACGCTGCCTGTTGTGCACACCCGTCATCCTGAATCTGGCGTACGAAATGTCGGAATGTACCGTATGCAGGTGTTTGGTCCCGATACAACAGGTATGCATTGGCATCTTCACAAAAATTCAGCTGCGCATTACCGGGAATACAAGCGCCTGGGTCAAAGAATGCCCGTGGCTGTTGCCCTTGGAGGCGATCCGGTTTTTACCTATTGCGCTACCGCACCATTGCCCGAAAATATTGATGAATACATGCTGGCCGGCTTTCTGCGCAAAAAGAAAGTGGAGCTCGTGAAATGCCTTACTTCGGATATTGAAGTGCCTTCGGATGCTGATTTTATTATCGAAGGATATGTTGATCCTGCTGAAGATCTGATCCTTGAAGGCCCTTTCGGCGACCACACTGGGTTTTATTCACTGGCTGACATGTATCCGGTTTTTCATGTTACCTGTATCACTCACCGGAAAAATGCTGTTTACCCGACAACCATCGTAGGCATTCCTCCCCAGGAAGATAAATGGCTGGGCAAAGCAACTGAGCGGATCTTCCTGCCACTCATCAAACTAAGCATGCTACCCGAGATTCTGGATATGGTAATGCCTGATGAAGGTGTGTTTCATAATATTGTACTGGTAAAAATTCGTAAAACCTATCCCGGACAGGCGCAAAAGGTTATGAACTCACTTTGGGGAGCCGGGCAGATGATGTTTAATAAAATTCTGGTTGTTACCGATGCGGATATTGATCTGAATGACAGTAAAGCGATAGCCAGACTGATTTGCGATCAGGTTCACCCGGTTGATGATATTATTTTTAACCGAGGTCCTGTGGATGTGCTGGATCATTCGAGCAGCCGCTTTGCACTTGGAAGTAAACTTGGAATTGATGCAACGCAAAAACTGCCCGGTGAAACAGAATTTGCAGGTTCGGGTGAGTTCTTTTTCGATGAAAATCATGTTGAGCTGAAAAGTTTATCCTGTAATTTTAAACTTACACACGAAAATCTCCCTGTACTTATAATCGGAATCGATAAATCTAAATCCAATCATCGTGATTTGCATCAGCATCTCTTTAGTAAAAGCGCGTTGCAGGGAATCAGCTGGGTTGTTTTTGTAGATACTGAAGCTGTAGATATCCGGATTTCAGATATTACCTGGCTGGTTGCCAACAATATTGATCCTTTGCGTGATTGCTTTTATGCTGTGGATAATAAGGGCAAGCATGTTTTGCCCATGGCTATCGACGGAACCGCTAAATCACTTGCTGCCGATGACTTTAAGCGGCAATGGCCAAATGTTCTGGTGATGGATGATGCAACGATAAAGCAGGTAGATGCCATGTGGGATAAATTAGGATTGGGAAATCACATTCCTTCGCCATCATTAAATTATAAGGTTTTAATAAAGAATGAGGGAGCAGTGGCGAAAGGGTCGGGTGCTGCGATTTCCAATTGCAGCTTTTAAAAAATGGTCGGGTGCTGCGATTTCTAATCGCAGCTTTCCACAACAGCATAATTTGGATTTTCCTTGCACGCTTTGGAAGGAAGAAACTCGCCAACCGGAGGAATTTGAACACGCTGTATTGAACGCCGCAGGCATTTGAACGCGCAGCATTGAACTTTTTTGACCTATTTTCTATTTCCCATTAACTATTAACTACACCCCAATCCATCCTTCAGCAGAATTTCCCTCCCTCCTTGCAGGGTAATTTTTAATACTTACCTTTGCTCCGTATTTCACTTAAAATCAACCTTAAAACAATCAATTTTATGCTTAACGAAATCCTTAAAGATTTAACCTCAGCCAAAGCTATCGAGCTGGAAGACAAGTATGGTGCGCATAATTACCACCCTTTGCCAGTGGTATTAGCCAAAGGCCAGGGCGCTCTGGTTTGGGATGTTGAAGGCAAACAGTATTTCGATTTTCTGTCGGCATATTCGGCAGTAAACCAAGGTCACTGCCACCCAAAGATTGTTGGCGCCATGATTGAGCAGGCACAGACGCTCACACTTACATCGAGGGCATTTTACAGCAATGTACTTGGCGTTTACGAAAAATATATCACCGAATATTTCGGTTATGATAAGGTGCTTCCTATGAATTCAGGCGCCGAAGCTGATGAAACAGCATTGAAGCTTTGTCGCAAATGGGCATATAAAGTTAAAGGTATTGAAGATGGAAAAGCTAAAATAATCGTTTGTGAAGGTAACTTCCATGGCCGCACCATTACTATCATATCCATGTCCACCGATCCGGATTCGTACGGAGGATTTGGCCCGTTTACACCTGGTTTTGTAACCATTCCTTACAACGATCTTAAGGCGCTCGAAAATGTATTGGCTGATCCTGATGTTGCTGGGTTCCTGGTTGAGCCTATACAGGGTGAAGCGGGTGTATTTGTTCCCGATGAAGGATATCTTGCCAAGGCTTATGATATGTGTAAAAAGAAAAATGTACTTTTTATTGCCGACGAAGTTCAAACGGGTATTGCACGTACGGGCAAACTCCTGGCTTGCGATCATGAAAATGTACGTCCTGATATCCTGATCCTGGGAAAAGCTCTTTCGGGTGGTGCCATGCCTGTATCTGCAGTTCTGTGCGACGATGAAATCATGCTCACTATCAAACCCGGCGAACATGGTTCAACTTTTGGAGGCAATCCTGTTGCCGCACGCGTTGCAATTGCTGCCCTCGAAGTGGTTAAGGACGAAAAGCTTGCCGAAAAGGCAGAATACCTTGGTAAAATCTTCCGCGAAGAACTTTCAAATGTAAAGAGCGAAATGATTGAACTTGTTCGCGGTAAAGGTTTACTCAATGCTGTTGTAATCCGTCCGGAAAACGGTTTCGAAGCCTGGGATGTATGCGTTAAAATGAAAGATATGGGTCTTCTGGCCAAGCCTACCCACGGTAATATCATCAGGTTTGCACCTCCTTTGGTTATCAGCGAAACTCAGTTACGCGAAGCAATCGAGATTATTAAAACAGCTATTCTTTCATTTGAATAAACTTGTCAAGAAGGGAGGTTTTGTTATAACAAGATCTGTTTTTTATTCAAAATGCTAGTATACAAGATTTTGCTCATCCCTCACCCTCTCCTCAAGGAGAGGGCAGGGTGAGGTGAAAAGGTGCTTGAAGGGTGGATGAGGTGATAAGGTAGGGTGAAGTTAAAAAAGATAGACAATAAAATATCAAAAGCCCGCAGTATGTCTACTGACGGGCTTTTTCATTCACTAACCATTCACTAAAACAATTATCTTTTTTAAAGATTCTAATTCTCAGGAATCATTATCCTGAATCCGTTTCATTTATTTTGTCAAACGTTAACCTGATAAAGAATATCGAGAATCTATTTCGGAGCTATTTAACAGCTGATTCGTAACGTGCCTGAACAACTGCCCAGTTTACTACGTTCCAGAAAGCTGCAATATATTCAGGGCGGCGGTTCTGAAATTTGAGATAATAAGCATGTTCCCACACATCGAGACCCAGGATAGGAGTAGCTTTGCAATCAGCGGTATCCATTAAAGGATTATCCTGGTTGGAGCTTGAACAGACAGAAAGGCTTTTGTCAGCCTTTACACACAGCCATGCCCAGCCGCTGCCAAATCTGTTGGCCGCAGCATCGTTGAATTTGTCTTTGAAATCTTCGAAAGATCCATATTGTGCTTTAATAGCATCAGCCAGTTTACCGTTTGGTAATCCGCCACCGTTTGGCGACATGCTTTCCCAGAAAAGAGTGTGGTTATACAAACCACCACCATTATTGCGGACAGGCATTGGTACTTTACTAACATGTGCGAAGATTTCTTCGAGAGGTTTGCCGTCCAGTTCAGTTTCTTTAATGGCGGCAACAAATTTGTCGAAATATGCTTTATGATGTTTTGTATAATGAATCTCCATAGTCTGTGCATCGATATGGGGTTCCAATGCGTTAAAAGCATAAGGCAATTCAGGAAATGTATAGTTCATTTTGAAATTGTATTTATTGGTTTCTTAAAATAATTTAGAATCAATATAAATAACAATAGCGGATGTAAATAGTTCAATAATTAAAATGACAATTTAATCTTTTTAGGAAAAGGATCCACATTCGCAGGCATTCCGATAACAAAGTGCTTTAAATACTCCCTGCAAGAATGTCCCGATTTTAGAAATCAGCCCCGATTTTAAAATTTACCTGTCTTGGAGTAAGATAGTTAGGCACACCGTACTGGTTATTGTTGAAGTCGCGCACCCATGTATATGAAATTGTATTGGCTATCTGAAGCAGGTTCAGCACTTCCATGGTGACCCAAAGGTTTTTAAATCCTTTGAAAAAGCCTTTTTTAGGGTGCAGGGATTCACCGCCAATGATCTGTTTCGATAATCCTATGTCGACCCTGCGGTAAGTCGGCATCCGGTAGGTGTGTGTGTATAAAGGCGTATTTGGTGCTCCCGTTGGAAGACCGCTTCCGAAATAAAGTCCCAGGTTCATTTTAAACGTAGGATTCATCGGCAGGTAATCCTGGAAAAAAAGCCCGAATGTGATACGTTGGTCAGTAGGTCGGGGAATATAACCAGGGAAAATGGTTGCACTATCCTTCACAACAGCATCTGCAGTTATGCCCGGATGGATAACCTGGTGTTCGGCATTGTAATATTCTATATAATGATCGTCGTACAAATCCTCAGCAGTTTTCATATATGAAAGGCTTGCCCAGGATTCAACTCCTTTCACGAATTCGCCGTTTACTTTAAGGTCAATGCCATATGCATATCCTTTTGATCCATTGATCCCAAGGTATTGAATGCGCACATTATCAACCTGATAGGGAACCAGATCGGTTAAATATTTATAATAAACTTCAGTTACATATTTAAAAGGACGTCCCCATGCCGTAAAATTCCAGTCGCTGCCGGCAACAAACTGTATCGAGCGTTGCGCTTTCAGATTTGGATTTACCTCACCCTGCAGGTTACGAAGTTCACGGTAAAAGGGCGGCTGGTAATAATACCCGGCCGAAAACCGGAGTATAATATCTTTTTCCCAATTGGGGCGATACGATAAACTGGCACGCGGACTAACCAGAAATTGCTTGTTATAATCCCAGTATTGAAAACGCACACCGGCTGTAATTGCCAGCCGGGCCGAATCACCGTCGAGTGTCCATGTGTTCTGCGCAAAAGCGGTGTACCTGTTCGAATTTAAATTAACGGATGTTTTAAGGCTGTAGTTCAGTGCAAAATCAGTAAGGTTGCCTTGCTGACCCGGAATGCCGGGATAATTTGGAATGGAATAACCTGCTGAATCAATCAGTTGCCATTCACTTATTTTATCCTTAATGATTTCGTGCTGGTATTTAATGCCCCACATGGCGAAACTGTTTCCATTTGAATAGGTGTAACGGTTTTCCAGATTCATCACGTTCATATCCAGTTGGTTGCGGGCATGGTTAAAATATCCTCCAACGCCTTTTGTTTCAATCACTTCGATTGAATCGTTGTTTGCAGGCTTGTTATCGAGCAACGCAATATAATATTGAGCCATGATGTCGAATGATTCTGTCTCCCTGGAATTGTAAGCCGAGGCAATCCATTTTACCTGAATGTTCTCATTAGGTTTTTGAGTAAGGGTAATGGCGCCCATGCGGCTGTCGTATTTATCCGCTTCCCGGCCATCAAAATACATGGTAAGCCTCAGAGGAGTCGTATAGGTGCCAAAATTTGTCTGGCGCGATTCAGGAATCACTGTATAATTATTGGATGAAACATAGCCCAGGATGGAGAGTTCAAGCTTTTTATTCAGTTGGTATGTCAAAAGCGATTGGAAATCAATAAAGACAGGCATATAGCTCCCTTTGGTTTCCATCGAATTCAGCAAATACTGATTGGTTTTGTATCTTGCACCGGCCAGGTAGGTAAACTTCTTATTCTTTCCTATTCCTTCAACATGAGCCGAAGCTCCCAGCAAACTGGCTGTTGCCGAAGCTGCAAATTGAGTTGGATGCTTGTATTTAATATCCAGGACACTGGAAAGTTTATCGCCATATCTTGCCTCGAAACCGCCTGCCGAAAATAAAACCGACGAAACAAGGTCGCTGTTCAGGAAACTCATTCCTTCCTGCGAACTTGAGCGGACCAGGAACGGGCGATAGATCTCAATATCATTTACATAAACGAGATTTTCGTCGTAATTGCCGCCACGCACCGAGTATTGCGAACTAAGCTCATTGTTGGAAACAACTCCGGGCATTGTTTTAATCAGGGCTTCAATTCCGCCCGAAGCCGATGGTAGTGCATTTACAGCGCGGGGATCGATACGGGTAAGGTTGGTGTTGCGAATCTGGCGATCCTGAATAATTACACTTTCGAGCTCGGTAGCTATGGAGATTATAGTTCGGTTTACCCTGAGTTTTTCACCTGCATTTACTTTAACATAAGCAGTGTCGGTTTTAAATCCGATAAAAGAAAAGATAACTTTAATGTGTTTTGCTGCGGGAATCTGCAGACTGTAACTTCCATCCGCTGCAGTAGTAGTACCTCCCGGAGATCCGAAAATACTGACATTTACCAGTTCCACCGGCTGGTTTTTCTCATCCGTAACTTTGCCGGTTATCATTCCCACTTGCTGAGCAAAAACAAAATTGCTCATTATCAAAAGATAAATAATGAGCAGCGTTTTAGCAAAGGAAAATGACAAAGCGAATAAAGGTTTCAAAATCGGGCCGGGATTGTTAGTATAGCTTCTGCAAATATAATATAACCGATTTAGATAACGGATTTTTTACGAAAGTAGTATGTTTGAGTAAAAATGACGATTTGCGAATTAGTGTTCTGAAATTTACGAATTACGAATTACGATTGGGCGAGGACAGCTTAATTAATCGTCAATCGTACCTTCCTAATATTTCTTCTTAAAATCCCCGCGTTTCCAGGCCTGAATAAACTTTGCCCAGGCAATCGGGTTCAGAAGGTTATTGGGCATTGTCTGTCCCCGGTAATAGAGTTTATCAGCCTGACCACTCATATAATTGTGGTAACTCTGCCCGGGTGTATAACCATACCTTTCAGGATCATAGTTACGGCCGTAAATTTCGCGCATTTCCATATATGCCAGGTTGCGGCGAGCTATTTCAATGTCATCGTCCGGAATTCTCAATGTCAGAAAAGCATGTCTGAACTGTTCCTTGCTTGGCCAGGGATAAATTACGGTTTCGGTAAGCATAATGGTATCCGACGACATGACCTGTATCATGGAGTATCGGTTTTCTGAGAGTGTATCGGGTATGCGAAACAGCCCGGATCTGTAACCAACTGCCGAAAACGACACCAGGTCGTTTTTGTGTACTACAATGGAGAAAAATCCCAGATAGTCAGATGAAGTGCCTTTGCCTGTTTTTGCTACCGAAATGGTTGCAAAAGGAACCGGTCGTAAACTATCGGCGGTAACCACCACACCCGTAAACTGTACCAGGTCGTTGACCCGCTGAGCATCTGCTTTTGAAGCCAGAAGCAAGACAAAGATAAATATAATTGTTTGTAGCGTTGCTCTCATCAGATGCAAAGATATTTCTTTTCCTATGTCAAAGGTAGCGTCGGCAGCCATGATTTCAAAAATAATGTTAAAGTGTTTTCCGTAAGCAACAAAAAAAGCTGTCACCCATTAGGGAAACAGCTCTGTCAATATACATTACAAATGTCTACTTATTGATCAGAAAACCTTTTTCGCGGGCTTCTTTCAGGCATGCGGATATGCCTTTTTTGTTGATGGTACGCAATGCTGAAGTAGAAACTTTTAAGGTTATCCACTTGTCTTCTTCAGGAATAAAGAAGCGCTTGGTTTGAAGATTTGGGTAAAACCTGCGTTTGGTTTTAATATTTGAATGGGAAACAGTGTTTCCTACTATCATTTTCTTTCCGGTTAATTCGCAAACTCGTGACATAGTTTTAGGCTTTTCAAAATGGAGTGCAAAGGTCTGTATAAATTTGTATAAATCAAAACAATCTGAAAAAAAAGTTCAGGAATGTTTGAGGTACTATTGATAACGCCTGTAAAATTATCCTATATGATTGATAAATAGCATATTAAAAAACGATAGATTCAGCGGATGTGTGACTTCAAACCAAATTCCGACTTATCGAATGCCATTATTCGATTAATTTATCACGTAACATATGAAGCGCAGCGACCGAGGCTTTCCTTATATTTCTTCCTCGATGCTCACCCAAAAGGAATCTTCGGGCAATGGTTCCCGAAGGAGTTGCAACTGCGATCCAGGTTGTGCCGACAGGTTTTTCAGCAGTTCCGCCACCGGGACCAGCAATACCTGAAACAGCTATTGAACAGTCAGTCGAAAAGCGCCGGCGTATGCCATCAGCCATGGCAATCACGGTCTGCTCGCTTACAGCGCCATGTTCGGCAAGTATATTATGTGGCACCCCGAGAATTTGTTCTTTAATTTCGTTTGCATAAGCTACCACCGAGCCTTTAAAATAATCGGAGCTACCGGCTATGCTTGTAATAAGTTGTGCAATATTACCACCGGTGCAGCTTTCGGCGGTCGAAAGCGTCATTCCTTTGCTGCGTAACAACTGACCAATAACTGATTCCAGAGTATCGTTATCGAAACCGAAAATATATTTGCCTGCATAAGAATAAAGAGCTTTTTCAGCCTTGTTAATGGCATTTTGCAATTCGGTACGTTCGGTTCCGTAAGCGGTAAGTCTCAGCCTGACAAGCCCTGGCTGCGGTAAATAGGCAAGTTTGATAAAGGATGGAAGTGAATCTTCCCAGGATTCGATAAGCGATGCAAGTGCCGATTCGCCAATGCCTTCTGTGAGTACAGTGCGGTGTATGATTACCTGGTCCATTTTAACCAGCAGCCTCGGAATAATTTCCTCTTCCATAATGGCTTTCATCTCGAAAGGAACGCCGGGCATGGAAACATAAATACAGTTGTCCTTTTCGAACCACATGCAAGGTGCGGTACCGTTAGGATTGGAAATTACCTTGCAATTAGCGGGAACCATTGCCTGCAACCGGTTTATTTCTGTAACAGATACTCCGCGGGCTGAAAAAAGTTTTTCGACATTTTTATAAGCTTCTTCGCTGAAAACCATTGGAGTGTCGAAATATTTGCAAAGAGTAAGTTTGGTGATATCATCCTTGGTAGGTCCGAGTCCGCCGGTAATCAGTATAAGCTGAACTCGATGCGATGCTTCGTCAAGAGTTTTGAGAATATGTTCTTCATTGTCTGAAATACTGGTTATCTGGTGAACCCTGACTCCGACTATATTAAGCTGTTCGGCAATCCATGCGGAATTTGTATCAATTACCTGTCCGATAAGTAGTTCGTCGCCAATGGTTATTATTTCTGCAAGCATAATTTGTTAGGTTGATGGTTTACTTTATGTTTTTTTTGAATATAGTGCATGGTGCATGGTGCAAAGTGCATGGATTTAAGGGTTTAAAGGTTCAGGGTTCATTTATTCGAATGCTCAAATGTTCAATTGTTCAAAGGTTCAAAGGTTCCGGTCGCTGAGCGAAGTCGAAGCGCAAATGTTCATTTATTCAATTGTTCAAATATCTTTGGTATAGCTGTTTTCACAATGATCCCTTAGCATGCAGTTTTTCAAAAATCCGTTCCTCTCCGGATCTATGAAAAAATTGATTCCTCTCTTGCTTTCTCAGGAATGATCGACATTACAGGTATTTGTGATAAGCGTATAAACTCCTGAGCATATGAGCCAACAAAATATTCTACAAAGCCTACTTCCTGCTGAGTAAGAATTAATACTAGATCGATATCTTCCTGTTGTTTTGCATAATTCAGTATGGCAGGAACAAGTGTGTTTTCCCCGTCATCACTTTCAATAATTTCGAACATGCAGGCAATGCCTTCCTTGTTAATTGCTTCAGTCACCTTTTCTCCCTGCTGGTGAAGCAAGTATTTTATCTCAGGATTATTTTTTGTCCAGATAGCTGTAACTACCTTAATGCCTGCGCCGTATATTTTAGCTATTTCGATGCATTTTGTGATTTTCTGACTGGTTTCTTTTGCCAGGTCTACAGGCAAAAGGATATTTCGGCATTCAGTATAAGGATGTCTGGTGTTAAAAGTGATCACCGGGCATATCGCCGACCGTATCACCTTCGAAGCATTTGCGCCTAAACGCATTTCGTGCTCTTCGTCTTTTTCTGAGCTATGAGTTCCCATGAAAATGTAATCAGCATTGATCTCTCCGGCTACATCAATAATTTTTGAATAGATACGCCCTTTTTCAATCTGATAAGTGATTTTTAATCCGGAAATTAACGAAGTTTTACCGGCAAGTTCTGCAAGTTTTTCATCAATTTTCGAAAGGATCTCGTTGTGCTGATCTTTACTGAAAAGACTTGCCAGTATCCCTGGCTGCTCGTGAACATACAACAATACAATTTCTGCTTCGATACGCCTGGCAAGGTTGTACGATTGCAGTAATGCCAGCAGCGATTGCTCCTGGAAATCGACAGGTATGAGTATTTTCTTCATCACATTGCTGATTTGTTTACATTTGCCAGCAAAATTACCTGTTTACTTATTCATACCCTAATTATGGCACCAATTGCTGAATCCGAACTGATACTGAATCCTGACGGAAGTGTTTATCATCTTCATCTGAAACCTGAGAATCTTGCTGAAACAATCATAGTAGTCGGCGATCCGGGCAGGGTAAAAGAAATTTCGAAACATTTCGATAAAATAGATTTCACGGTGCAAAACCGCGAATTATATACGCACACCGGTTCAATTGGAAATAAGCGGCTCACTGTATTATCTACCGGTATGGGAACCGATAACCTTGACATTGTTATCAATGAACTGGATGCAGTTGTAAATATTGATCTTACTACTCGCGAACCTAAAACTTCACATACCAAACTCAACATAATCAGACTTGGAACAGCAGGCGCTTTGCAGGCAGATATTCAGCCCGGCGATTTTGTTGCTTCCTCTTATGGAATGGGTATGGATGGGTTATTATATTTTTACGAGAAAGGCAAAAGTGTCATGGATCCTGCTCTGGCGGAGGCTTTTGTGAAATATGTAAACTGGAATACAAACCTGCCGGGAATTTATGCAGTTCCTTGTTCACAAATGCTGATGGATAAAGTGGGTAAAGGTCTAATACATGGAGTAACCCTTACTGCACCTGGATTTTACGGACCGCAAGGCAGAGAGTTAAGGCTTAAACTGGCTTTCCCGGAATTAAATCACCTGATTGAAAGCTTTGACTACAAAGGAAGTCGCATCGCAAACTTCGAGATGGAAACGTCTGCTTTATACGGTCTTGGGAAAATGCTGGGCCACGAAACGCTTACCGTTTGTTGCATTGTCGCAAACCG
>JBBRYZ010000013.1:0-44850 GCA_038237165.1 Bacteroidales bacterium
AACAGCAAACAGCTCGATGTAAATACCCGGATACCTTCGTTATACCGCGACAAAGAATCAGAAATACGTGCCGAAATTAACCGGGTGCTCGAACGTGGAAAAGTTGATTTTATGATCACCGTTGACAACGATGCAGATGCCGGTGAATTTGCAATCAACCGTCCGTTGGCAAAGAAATATTATTCAGAAATCATCCAATTAGCCCAGGAATTAGGCATAACCACTGAAAAAGATGTTCTTTCGGATATTTTAAAAATGCCTGATGTTATGAAAGCCGGTCGCGAAGCCCCTGATGAAACCGAATGGGCACAGGTGAAAACAGCAATCAGCGAAGCCCTTGCTTTAACGGAAGCATTCCGTGTTGCCGAAGGCGAATTATTGGGTAAAGATATGATAGGACGCATCCGGCTCATTCTCGATTTGCTTCTGAAAGCTGAACCGTTGGAAGGAACCCGCATCGGCAATTTGCGCGATCGCTTTCAGCGAAACCAGGACGAATTTCTCGAAAAAACCACTAAGGTGGATAAATTCGACGAAAACCGTTTCGAACAGGAAATTTTCTGGTACCTCGAAAAACTTGATATTACCGAAGAAAAAGTCCGCCTGCGTAAGCATTGCGACTATTTTATCAATACCTTGAATTCTCCCGAATCCAACGGCCGCAAACTTGGATTTATCACACAGGAAATAGGTCGCGAAATCAATACGCTGGGGTCAAAAGCGTATGACGCTGAAATACAAATGATAGTAGTTCAGATGAAAGACGAACTGGAGAAAATCAAGGAACAAGTGAGTAATGTACTCTAAGGGTTTGAGGAGATTGAGATGTTTTGGGTGTTTGAGTTGTCTCAGGGTTTCAGGGTTTCAGGGTTTCAAAATTTCAAGGTTACAGAGTTACAAGGTTACAGGCTGCTGAACGTAACTGAAGCGCAGGGTTTCAGGCTTTAAAGTTTTAGAAAACATTTAACATAAAACACTTAATTAAAAATGAACAAGTAAAGTGAGATATGCTCCGGCTCCAATTTTCTAAATCAGTAATTTGGGAGTTTATACTTACTTAATCATTATTCATTTTATGTTATATGTTATTTATTACCTTTCAAACTTAGAAAGATAATTTGATAAAGATAAAAATGACAATTAGTAATCTTTCAATGCAAAAAATGATCGTCGTTTCTGCTCCATCAGGCGCCGGGAAAACAACCATTGTTCAGCACCTGCTTCATACTTTTCCCCAGCTTGGATTCTCCGTTTCGGCAACGAGCCGCAAAATACGCGAAGGCGAAACAGAAGGCAAAGAGTATTATTACATGACTTCCGATGATTTTCGTATGATGATCAGTGAGGGGAAACTTCTCGAATGGCAGGAAGTTTATCCTGATAGTTTTTATGGCACGCAGGTTTCGGAGGTGGAACGTATCAGAAAGAGCGGTCAATTCCCCGTTTTTGATGTCGATGTTGTAGGAGGATTGAATATCAAGAAGATTTACGGCGATAAGGCGCTTGCCATTTTCATTCGCCCGCCTTCTTTCGAAATTCTTGAAACCCGCCTCCGTTCGAGAGCTACCGACAGCGAGGAAAGCCTTCAGAAACGATTGAGTAAGGTAAAATGGGAACTTTCGTTTGAAAAGGATTTCGACCAGGTGATCGTAAATGATGTATTGGAAGATTCCTTTGGTGTAGCCGAAAAACTGGTGATGGAATTCCTTGGTATAAAATTATAATTAAATCTTTGCATGAAAAAGACCGGTCTCTTATTTGGCTCATTCAATCCCATACACATAGGTCACCTGATGATTGCCGGTTATATGTATGAGTTCAGCGACCTGGCCGAATTGTGGTTCGTAGTTTCACCACTCAACCCGCTGAAGGAAAAGCAATCGCTGCTGCCCGACCATCATCGGCTGGAAATGGTTAACCGGGCTATTGATGACGATACCCGTTTCAGGTCGTGCAATATTGAATTTAAATTACCAAAGCCTTCCTATACCATCCATACGCTTACTTACCTCCAGGATAAGTATCCCGATCGCGAATTTGTAATTATTTCGGGCACCGACATTTTCCCCACCTTTCATAAATGGAAAAACTGGGAGCAGCTGCTTGAGTTTTATAAATTTTATGTTTATCCCCGAAACGGCTCACAGGATCATGAGCTTACCAGACATCCTTCGGTAAAAGTTTTTGATGCACCTATGGTCGAAATATCAGCCAGCTTTATCCGCGAAGCCATTCGCAACGGCAAAAATATGTCGTATTTTCTTCCCGAAAAATCATACAATTATATCCGGGAGATGCATTTTTACGAAAAATAAATGCAAAGGCTGCTCAATCTGCAGGCTCAAAACACCGGATTGCAAAATGTTTCAACGCCTGTAAAGTTTGCACCCGCTGCCGCGCGAATCCTTTCGCGTGGTGGTAGATATTTGTTACTTTTGCTATATGAGCCGCAATTATAAATTCCATAATCCGGGAACCAACCTGGCCACACGCACCGTAAGCGAGCACAACAGTTACGATGTCTGGGGCCGTAGAAGAAACCCAGCCAACTGGAACGATTACAATGTGCCCACTCCAAGCCTTATTAACAGGGGCTATACCGGCCATGAAATGCTGGATGGCTTTGGGTTAATAAATATGAATGGTAGAATGTACGATCCGGTAATTGGTAGAGTTTTAAGCCCTGATAAAGTTGTACAAGCACCTGGCTACACC
Source organism: Bacteroidales bacterium (assembly GCA_038237165.1). Classification (GTDB taxonomy): domain Bacteria; phylum Bacteroidota; class Bacteroidia; order Bacteroidales; family UBA4417; genus UBA4417. The sequence continues at coordinate 2,716 of JBBRYZ010000013.1, forward strand.
CAAAGCTATAACCGCTATAGCTATTGTATGAATAATCCGTTGAGGTATACGGATCCGAGTGGGTGGTTGGCATTGGCCAATTTTGATAATGCATTGTTTGATATTTCCAACGCCTGGGCGGAACGTGTAAACAATCCGGAATCCTACTTATATACAAGTGGATATGATGGGTACAGTGGTGGAGGTGGTGGAGGTTATTCCTATAATAGTAGTGGCGGATTTTACACTCATAATGGAGAAGTGACAACCTGGAATGATGTCTACGATAATTATATACGTCCCAACTCTATCAACTACACAGGCCAAATGGCTCGGAATTTTGTTGCTATAGTTAACAAAATGGATGGATTTTCTCTATCTGTCGAGAATAACAGAGTAGTAGTTGAATATGCTGCTCAACCAGATAATCAATTAGCTTGCAATGGGAGTGAATGTTCCCAAGCTGGATATCCATTGAATACATACTCAAAGTCTTTTAATGGGATACTTCATGATCAATCATTAGCTCAAGGAAACGGTGCTTTTGCACTTGATGTTTCTGGAGCTTACTATGAAGGAAATATTAGTTTGGATCCTATAGTCAATCTATTTGATTTAACATTAGCAGGATATGATTTAAATATTTACGCCACCTTTTCGAGTGCGAAAGAAGAAAATCAAGTTTATGGCAAGGTTTGCATTTCCCATGGTGATGAATCAACCTATTTTAATCTTAAAAAATATGGACGTAATTCTTTCAATAATGAAGATAATAATTTTAAAGAAATTGGGAGTCTTAGTCTTAATGTTTCACCAAATGTAAATGCTCTTTATGTGAACATAACATTTACTCTTCAACTAAATAAGGGTTCTATTTGGAGCTCTCTATTCCCTTCATCTTCTGTTCAAACAATTAGTTTTTATTTTTGAAATATGATTAGTAGGAAACTTTTAATAGGATTTATGTTGGCTTTGATGATACCAACATGTTGTAAGCCGCAGAATGAAAGTAAGATATCAGCTAAAACATCTGATATATCGAAAAATTCATTCGAGCTTATGCTAAATTATGCCAATAGTAACATTGTAAATATGTCTTCAGATAGCTTGATGGTTTATATAGATAGTATTGTCAGAACATCTTATTTGGTTGATACCACAGGAACAAATGGACTTGACATGTTAATAAAGCTTAGTGAAAAAGCTCTGACTGACAAGAATTATTCAAAGAAAGCCGCTAGGTGGCTTTTCGGTTTTTATCAAATTGACAAGAATTATCCAAAAGCGATCGAAGTCTCAGAGAAATATCTGAATGATAGCACTGAAATAGCATTGTTGTTTAACCAATCATTGCTATATCTTAAAATTGGCAATAAATTAAAGGCAGATAGCTGTTTCAGAAAAGTTAAGTTACATTGTGAAAAAACATTAGAAAAGCCCGAAAAATTGAAGCAAGAATCATATGTTGGGACCATTTATACATTAAGTATAATTACATTTATTGAAGAAGGGAAAAGTAAAGCGATTCGGTTAATGAAACGAACAATAACTAAATATCCAGATGATCTTTTTGTAAAAGGATTATATGAACAGGTTACAGGTTACGAGGATACTAAAGATTTACTAAGTCATTTGATTCCATAAAGAGACTTTAAAGATATTCTAATGAAAATGGTGTTTTCTGAAGTGAAAATTGGGGTTCGGGATGTAGGACAGCATGTTCTAAGTATGTAAAGACAGGCAAGGTTCTATTGTTGCCTTACTGAAACAAAACGGCGCTGTAAGTGAACGTTATAGTTACGATGCCTGGGGCCGTAGAAGAAATCCCGACAACTGGAAAGATTACAATGTTAAAGCCCCTCGCCTGATAAGCCGGGGATATACCGGACACGAAATGCTTGACGCCTTTGGTTTAATTAATATGAATGGCCGTATGTACGACCCAATAATTGGCAGAGTACTAAGCCCTGATAAAGTTGTACAAGCACCTGGCTACACCCAAAGCTATAACCGCTATAGCTATTGTATGAATAATCCTTTAAGATATACCGACCCGAGTGGGTGGTTAATGGCTGCGCTTGATGAATGCTGGAATATGGGGAAGGAAATAACTGACTACACCAGCTTTAGTGGCAGTCGTACTAGCGGTGGAGGTGGCGGTGGCGGTGGCTGGGGTGGCGTTGGGGGTGTTGTACCTGGAGGGATTTATGATAGTTGGTCTTCATGGGCGGTTAATCAAGATACTAAAGAAAATACGAATTATTGGGGTCAATTAGTTGGCTCAATTCAATATATACCTGATGGCAATCATATATTATATGCTAGTGGAAAGGATCAGAATGGTATGTATTATTTTGATTTTAGGGATAAAGATGCAAGCACTGAAGTCCAAATTCAATCTGATCCAAAGCCAATCAATAATCTTAATGGCGTTACCGGATTAACACTCTATTCTTATTATGCATTTTCGCCTGATGATTCGAGAACTGGTTGGGTAAAAAAAGGTGGCGGTGTGGAATTTAAAATTCAATACACTGAAACAGAAATTAATTCAAGTGCAAAATGGGTTCAAGTAATATTTACAAATTCTCCCACTTGTAATAGAACATCACCTTATTTTGACAATATGGATCCAAATGATAATTGTAGGTATTCAGGAAATATGTACTATATGGGAGATCAATTTACTCAAGGTAATACTTCCGGGATGTACGATAGTCCAAGTCGTCCAGCTTCTGACGGGAACGTAAGTTGGCGAGGGGTTGCTATGCTTTGGCAAGATGGGAGATCATTAATTACCGTAGTTTACGGTTTTACAACCTATAATGGCGTAACAAGCAAATATCCAATCTTTGTAATTCATTAGCCAAATTCCAAATAAGAAAAAATATGAAATATCTAATTATATTTAGTGCTGTCCTTATGGCCTTTAACTGTTGTACTGAACATAAAACTTCTCAAGGGAATATTATTATTCATATGAAAATCATGCAAAAAATAACTTCTGAACAATTTAAAAACCAAGAGGGTGTGTTCTATAATGCTGAAATAGTTATGCTTAATAATTCTGATTCAATCTTCAATTTTTGGACCATGAGTTGTTCCTGGGAAGAAAATTGGCTTTTCAGTACCAACTCATTAAACTTATACAATCGAGGTTGCGATAATAATAGTCCTATAATTAAGGTTATTGAACCTGGAAAAGAAATAACATATGAAGGAGTTGTTCAGATATATGAGGATTCTACTATTGTAAAAAAGTCTGAACTTAAGTTGGGTTTTATTCTAATCGGTAAAGATGAAACTATTGATGGCACTAACTTTCGAAAAATATTAGTGGAAAAACTTCAAAAAAGAAAAGGCATTATGTGGAGTGAACCCTTTACAATAGATAAGTAGAAAATTTTTCCGCTATTTTAGAAATGCTACCAAAGAAAATCTTTCTCTGCTATCGTTTGTGTTCAAAAATACTCCGCTACCGCGCGAATCCTTTCTCCGCTACCGCGCGAATCCTTTCGTGTGGTGGTAGATATTTGTTACTTTTGCTATATGAGCCGCAATTATAAATTTCTTAATCCCGAAGGCGTTTACTTTGTAAGTTTTGCTGTTGTGGAATGCTTGCCTGCTGCAAGCAGGGATTGATGTGTTTACAAGAAATACATATAAAGACATTTTGTTGGAGAGTCTCAGTTTTTGCCAAAAGAACAAAGCAATGGAAGTTTTTGCCTGGTGCATTATGACAAATCATATGTATCTGGTATTCAGAAGTGCCGGAGAAAATAAGCCGGAGGATGTATTGGGTGATTTTAAGAGGTTTACCAGCAAAGCTATTGTACAAGCAATAATTGATAATCCTAAAGAGAGTCGTAAGAATTGGTTGCTTGAGCAATTTACAAAGGCAGCAGCACTAAGTTCCAACGTTAAACATCATCAATTCTGGAGGCATGACAATAAACCGATAGAACTAAATTAGGTCACCATCCCGGAGCAAAACACCTTAATGCGAAATGTTTTAAGGCTAACAGAGTCTTCCCCGGAGCTTCAATAAAACCCATATGTCCAACGTTTTCGAGCAAGAGTATTTCGCTGTGCGAAGCAACCATAGCTTGTTCCGTTAATTGCTTATAGGGCATACGGCTATCCTGTTTGCCAAGAATAGATAAAACCGGGATTTTTGTATTTGTCAGGTAGTTAAGTTTTCCGGAACGGTCGCGCATACCCGATAACGCCGCTATAATAGCCTCCGGTGTCATAAGGCCGGCAATATCCAGCAATTTATGTATCGCAGCTGAATGTTCATGAACATGTTTCTGGTCGAAGAGATCAGGAATAAACTGCATAATAAAACTATGCCGGTTTTTCTTTACAATATCAATAGTACGAAGACGGTTATCCCTGGCCTGCTCGTTGTCGGCGTTGGAATGAGAATGGAAAAGCACCAATCCTTTTACGATTTCATTATAATCCGCTGCAAACTGCAATGCTACATAGCCACCCATGGAATGCCCGGCAATAACAGCATGCAAAATATTTTCAGCTTTTAAGACTTGTTTCACTGCCTCTGCCATCAGTTGCATGCTGTGCGTTTCGGCAAGCAGGTCACTTTCGCCATGTCCCGGCAGGTCAACTAAAACAACGGTAAAGTCCTTTTTAAGCGAAGCGGCAAAATCATTCCATATCGCTTTCGATTCGAGGAATCCGTGAAGAAGTACCAATGCCGGACCGCTTCCGGCAATGTGGTAACTAATATTTTTATCCTGAAACCGAACAGTCTTTCCCATGGTAAATATTTTGGAGCTTAGCACTGTCTCCGTTTGGTGTGCAGACACCAAACGGTGAGCAGACATTAAGAGTGTCAGGCACCCTAAAGACACTCTATATTTTATCTGCCATAGTTTGCTCAACGTCAGCAACAGTTTTGGGTATTGGTTTGCCCAAAACACGACTTCCGTCGGCGGTTACAAGTATGTCATCCTCAATCCTGATGCCTCCGAAATCGCGGTATTCTTCAATTTTATCATAATTCAGGAATTCCTGGTATTTCTTTTCGGCTTTCCACATATCTGTAAGTTGCGGAATAAAATAAATCCCGGGCTCATTAGTAATTACAAATCCAGGCTGCAGGCGTCGGCCAAGGCGAAGGTATGCGGTCCCAAACTGATTGCTCGGCTGTATTTCTTTATCATAACCCACGTTAATCTGGCCAAGGCCTTCCATATCATGTACATCCATTCCAAGCATATGACCAAGTCCATGAGGGAGAAATAAGGCATGAGCCCCGGCTGCAACAGCTTCTTTTACATCGCCTTTCATCAGACCAAGATTTTTCAGACCACTTGCTATGGTTTCGCATGCAATTGTATGGCAGTCTTTGTAAAATGTTCCGGGTTTTGTCGCTGCTGCTGCGTTGAGATTTGCGTTAAGCACAATTTCATAGATTTCTCGCTGTTTTTGGCTGAATTTTCCTCCTACCGGCACGGTGCGTGTAATGTCGCTGGCATAATTCAGAGCGGTTTCGCTGCCGGCATCCATCACCATTAAGCGACCTTGCTGCAACATATTTTCGTGGTGGTGGTTATGCAGTATCTGTCCGTTCTGGCTAAGAATGATAGGAAAAGAAACCGGTCTTCCATGAGCAATCGAAATTCCTTCCATAGCGCCTACAATTTCCTGTTCCTTACGTCCAGGGTAAGCCATACGCATGCCTGTAGTAAACATATGCCAGGCCGTTTCAATAGCGGTTTCAATTTCGGCAATTTCAATATCTGCTTTTATCGAACGGAGTTTTACAACAGCCTCAATTAATGGCAATGAAGCATAATCGCGGATGCGAAGCGGGTTAAGTCCCAGTAATCCGCACACCTGAAGTGTGGTTTCGGCACGGTAAGTCGGGGCAAAATGTACAGACCGCCCTTTCTGAATGGCATTATTTATAAAAGCACTTAGTTCGTTGAGCGATGCGGTGCTTTTAACACCACCTTTTAGAGCAAGGTCAACCATTTTGGGCTGAGGTCCCATCCAGATGATATCATCAATCTCAAAATCGTTTCCGAAAATATAATCTATATCGTTGTCCACATCAATAATACCAACGAAATCAGGATTTTCGAGCCCGAAGAAATAGGAAAAGTTACTATCCTGCCTGAAGGCATATGTATTGGCCGCATAATTATAAGCAGCTTCGGTATTGCCAGGTAAGAGGATTATCCCTGAGGGAATCAGTTTGCGTAATGCGTTACGACGTCCGGTATAAACTTGAGGATTGAACATGATTGCAGGTATTTTTAAATTTTAAAAATAGTTTTAGGTATTTGATGCAAATATACAGTTTTGGTACATCAGTTGTTAAACATATTAAATACCCAAATGTTAAAAATTGGATTAAATTTGTAGAATTAAAACCATAGAAGATGAAAAAGATTTTATTACTCGCAGGATTATTCCTTGTATTGGCATCAGCATCATTTGCGCAAACAGCTGCCGAATGGAACAAACAAGGTGTGGATCATTCAAATAAATTTGAATATAAAACAGCTTACGATTGCTTTACAAAAGCAATAGAATTAAAAGCTGACTTCGCCGAGGCCTACTACAATCGTGCAACCGTATGGTTTCAATTGCCTGCAAATACCTACCCGAATGCCGACGGCTGTGCTGATTTTAAAAAAGCCAAAGAACTTGGATTTAAAGTGAAGGATGCGAAGATGAAAGAGTTTGGATGCCTGTAGGATGGATGGGATTGATGGGATTGATGGGATTGACGGGATTGATAAGATTGATAAGATTGACGAGATTGAAAATAGTTACGAATGAAGTATAACTAGGTGCGAATGGTTCAAACAATCATACCTCGCAAATCGTAAATCACAAATCCATCTTATTCCGCCATCAGCCTCTCAATTTCTTCCGGCTCTAATGGAATTTCAGCCATCAGGTCAACGGGTTCTTCGGCAACCATAATGTCGTTTTCGAGGCGAATGCCGATTCCTTCTTCAGGAATATAAATTCCAGGCTCACAGGTCATAACCATTCCATTTTCAAAAATCACCTGGCGCGAACCTACATCATGCACATCAAGCCCCATGAAATGGCCGGTTCCATGCATATAATACTTGAAATAGGCAGGTGCGTCAGGGGTTTGATTTTTCAGATCATTCTTGCTGATCAGTCCCAAACCTACAAGTTCCTTTTCCATAAATTTGCATACTTCGGCATGCCATTTTTCTATGGTTGTTCCTGGCTTAAGCATGGATGTAGCAATTTTCATAACACGTAACACGGCGTCGTACACTTGCCTCTGCCGGGGCGAAAACTTACCGTTTACAGGAATAGTACGTGTCATATCAGCCGCATAATTTCCATATTCGGCGCCTACATCCATCAGCAAAAGGTCACCATCTTTACATAAATTGTAATTCGTATTGTAATGAAGGATACAACCGTTGGCTCCCGATGCAACGATTGGCGGATACGAATGACCGTTGCCTCCTTTCCGGATAAATTCGTGCGTAAACTCAGCTTCCACTTCATATTCCTTCAGTCCCGGTTTTACAAATTTAAGCACCCGGCGGAATCCTTCATTGGTAAGGTCACAAGCTTTCTGAATCTGGACAATTTCCTCAGGCTCTTTAACCAATCGCAGTCCGGTTATAATCGGGGCAAGCCGTTCGTAAGTGTGAACCGGGAAATCGTTTCTCATTTTCTCAGCAAAACGCTGATCCAACAAGGGAACTTCAGTAATAAATTTAGGATATTCATTTTGATTCAGGTAAACAGTTTGCACCCTCGACATAAGGTCACGAAGCGTAATTTCAAATTCATCGAGCCATTTAACATTCTGAATGCCTGAAGCTTCACGAACCTCATCCATTGTATATTTATGTCCGTTCCACACTACCATCGTATCGTTGGTTTTCACCGTGAAAAGTATTTCGCGCATACTTTCAACCGGATGCGCAGGGCATAAAGTCAATATACATTTCTCCTGGTCGAGACCGGTGAGGTAGAACATATCTGAATTCTGCCTGAAGATAAAGGTCTGATCACCTGAGCGGGGCATTTCATCATTTGAGTTGATAATGGCAAGCGAACCGGGTTTTAACTTTGCGAGAAGTTTAACGCGGTTACGGATATACATTTTCTGACTTATAGGTTGGTATCGCATAGTGCTGTAATTTAATTAGTTGAACTGATTTAAATGTATTCTTTGAAAAAAAATTAAATTTTATATCCTGTGAATTGAAATCAAATAGTATTGTTTCTATATTTGTTCCTCGCACAGGCAGTCAAAAGTATGAATTATTTTCAATGCCGTAATAACTGTTGCCTGTAAAAATATCAAATCAATAATCGTATGGGCAACAAATTATTATCGTACTCATCAATCACTAAAAAAGTGGTTATGGCCCTTGCCGGCCTCTTCTTAATATCTTTTCTGGTTATCCATCTGGCCATCAATTTGCTGCTTCTGCTTAACGATGATGGCGCAGCTTTTATGGTTGCCGTTGAATTTATGACCACCAACCCACTGATAAAAATAATGGAGATATTTCTTTTAGGTGGATTTGGCATTCATATCGTTATCGGAGTTATCATACAGATACAGAACTGGTTGGCACGGCCTGTTCGTTACAAAGTGGATGGATTTTCGCAGCTTTCGTTTTTCTCGAAATATATGATCCATACAGGAGCTATCATTTTTATTTTCCTGGGTGTGCATTTCACCAATTTCTATTTTGTAAAACTGGGCTGGGTAAGTCCGCCCCCAGGTATAGGCAAAGAAGACTTTTACATGATGGCAACCTTACTTTTCGCCAATAAATTTTACGCCATACTGTATGTTGTGCTGATGGTATTTCTAGGATTTCACCTGCACCATGCCTTTCAGTCGGCATTTCAAACATTGGGATTAAATCACACTAAATACACGCCTGTTATTAAAGCAGCAGGTACAATCTATTCGATTGTGATTCCGCTGGGATTTGCATGTATTCCCTTGTTTTTTATATTTATAAAGTAACAGACATTTCAAATGGCTGATTGTCAGCTCATAAAAGAATAATTTGTATGGCAGAACTTAATTCAAAAATACCACAAGGGCCCGTTGAAAAAAAATGGAGCAATTATAAGGATCACATTGCCCTTGTAAATCCTTCTAATAAAAGGAAACTAGATATTATTGTCGTTGGTACCGGACTTGCTGGAGCATCAGCGGCAGCATCACTGGGAGCACTAGGATTTAAGGTTAAAGCTTTCTGTTACCAGGATAGCCCGCGTCGCGCACACAGTATTGCAGCCCAGGGCGGTATCAATGCATCAAAAAATTACCAGAACGACGGCGACAGCGTTTACCGTTTGTTTTACGACACCATCAAAGGCGGCGATTATCGTTCACGCGAAGGCAATGTTTACCGTCTGGCCGAAGTAAGCGGAAATATAATAGATCAGTCTGTTGCACTGGGTGTTCCTTTTGCCCGCGAATACGGCGGATTGCTTGATAACCGCTCATTCGGCGGCGCGCAGGTTTCGCGTACTTTTTATGCCCGTGGACAAACCGGACAGCAGTTATTGCTTGGAGCATACAGTGCATTGAGCCGACAGATCAGCCTCGGAAATGTTGAATCATTTACCAGAGAAGAAATGCTTGATGTGGTAATTATCGACGGCCGCGCCAGGGGAATAATTACCCGCGATCTGGTTACCGGCGAAATTACCAGGCATTCGGCTCATGCAGTGGTACTGGCTACGGGAGGTTACGGCAATGTCTTTTTCTTATCCACAAATGCCATGGGCAGCAATGCCACTGCCATCTGGAAGGCATATAAAAAGGGCGCTTGCTTTGCAAATCCTTGTTTCACGCAAATTCACCCTACCTGCATACCGGTTCATGGCGATTACCAATCGAAACTTACACTGATGAGTGAAAGTCTGCGGAACGACGGACGAATCTGGGTTCCTAAACGCAAGGAAGATGTTGATGCGCTTCGTCATAATAAAATAAAGCCAAAAGACATAGCCGAAGAAAACCGTGATTATTACCTTGAACGCCGTTATCCGGCTTTCGGGAATTTGGTTCCACGTGACGTGGCTTCGCGCGCTGCAAAGGAGCGTTGCGATGCAGGCTATGGCGTTGGCGAAACCGGACTTGCTGTATATCTCGATTTTGCCGATTCTATTAAACGACTCGGCCGGAATGTGATCGAAGAGCGTTACGGTAATCTTTTCCAGATGTACCAGAAGATCGTGGATGAAAATCCATACGAAAACCCAATGATGATCTATCCTGCAGTGCATTACACCATGGGCGGGCTTTGGGTTGACTACGATCTGATGTCTTCGGTTCCAGGTTTATTTGTTGCCGGCGAAGCCAATTTTTCCGATCACGGTGCAAACCGCTTAGGCGCTTCGGCACTTATGCAGGGATTAGCCGACGGCTATTTTGTATTGCCTTATACCATGCAGAATTACCTGGCCGACCAGATCAATGTACCACGTTTCAAAACTGACCTTCCCGAATTTGAAGAGGCAGAAAAACAAGTTAAATCCCGTTTACAAAAGCTTTTCGATGTAAAAGGAAGCAAACCTGTCGATCATTTCCATCGCCAGCTAGGCAAAATCATGTGGGAGCACGTAGGGATGGCGCGCAATAAAGAAGGACTTCGGGAAGGCATAAAACTGATCCGTGAAGTGAGAGCTGAGTTCTGGAAAGACGTAAAGATCACTGGCGAATTTAACGAAGTAAATCCCGAACTTGAGAAAGCAGGCCGGGTTGCCGATTTCCTCGAACTGGGAGAACTAATGGCGTTGGATGCACTTAACAGGGAAGAATCCTGCGGTGGCCATTTCCGTGAGGAATACCAGACTCCCGAAGGCGAAGCATTGCGTAATGATAATGATTTTATGTACGTGGCTGCCTGGGAATATGCAGGTGATGGCAAAGAACCAATACTAAATAAGGAACCGCTGGAATATGAGGCGATTGAGGTGAAGCAGAGGAATTATAAATAGATGCTTTGATTATTAGCTTGAAAGCAAAAACAAATACAACAAAGGACACGAGGTTTCGAAAATGGATTGCTTAAGCAATATATCACCCTAAATCCCAACCCCTAAAACCTAAAACCTTTTAAACATGGATTTTACACTCAAAATATGGCGTCAGAAGAATGCCAAAGCCAAAGGCAAATTTCACACCTACAAAATTACCGGCATTAGTGAAAACAGCTCTTTTCTGGAAATGCTCGACGTTTTCAACGACCAGCAGGTTACTAAAGGCGAAGATCCTGTTGTTTTTGATCACGATTGCCGCGAAGGAATATGCGGTGCCTGCAGCCTTTACATCAATGGGCGGCCTCACGGACCCGACGATGCCGTAACCACCTGTCAGCTACATATGCGCAGATTTAAGGACGGAGATACTATTACCATTGAGCCATGGCGTGCCAAACCTTTCCCGGTGATCCGCGACCTGATGGTTGATCGCCAGGCTTTTGATAAAATTATACAAGCCGGTGGATTTATTTCGGTAAATACAGGAGGAATTCCAGATGCCAATGCCATTCTGATTCCGAAACAAAATGCCGATTCATCCATGGATGCGGCAGCTTGCATAGGTTGTGGCGCCTGTGTAGCGGCCTGTAAAAATGCTTCAGCTATGTTGTTTGTTGCTGCAAAGGTTTCGCACCTTGCATTATTGCCACAAGGAAGATCCGAAGCTACCCGCAGGGTGCAGGCTATGGTTGCCAAGATGGATGAGCTCGGTTTCGGCAATTGCACAAATACAGGAGCCTGCGAAGCCGAATGTCCAAAGGAAATTTCCATCGATAATATTGCCCGCATGAACCGTGAGTTCCTGGGAGCAAAAATTGGTGCACAGAAAAAAGAAGTGAAAGCAGGCGGGTTTTAAACCGCCTGCTTGCCTTTAGCTTGTTGAGTTACCATTTATATAATGCATTCTTTATGTGAGTACGCCTAATCAAAGTTTAATTTAAGTTCCTGACTTTCAATTTTTAATTATAAATTTCAAACTGTTATCATGAATAAACTTCTTCTCTTACTCTTTCTGATAGTAGGCTTCTTTGGAATTGCCATAGCGGATAAAGATCCAATTAAATTCGGCGTAATCAACAAGTCCGACCTTCTTAATAATGTGTATTCCCCTGACACCAGCGCACCAGCGGTAGTTTTATGTGATTACGGGGACTTTACATTGAACAGGTTTCAAACCATACGAACCTTACGAATAAAAATATTAAAAAAAGAAGGTTTATCCGTTGCCAACCAATCATTCCAATTAGATGCAAAAGCTAATATCCGTGGCATTACCTATAATTTAGAAGGTAACGAGATTGTTGAAACAAAGTTGAAAAATGAATCGATTTTTAAAACCAGGATAACGCAAGACTTTTATGAAATGCGTGTGGCTATGCCAAATGTAAAAGTGGGATCAATTATCGACATTCAATTTACCTATTATGGCCTGCCCCGAAGTTGGGACTTTCAACTATTGATCCCAATTGTACATAGTGAACTGAATATTCAAAAGGGACCATATTTAAGATTTACAAAGAATTTTTATGGTTTCATTACCCTAAAAGAAAGTACCGAGTCGCGATGGGTTGCTGAAAATATGCCGGCGTTCAAAGTTGAGCCATTTATTACATCCTCTAACAATTACCGGACACGTATAGAGTTTGAACCCCAGGCATTTTATACTTCAAGAGGAACTTATCATACGACAACCACTTGGGAATCTATACGCGATCTGCTTTTAGAAGAAACTTTCTTTGGGATAGCCTTAAGTTCAGACGCCTATATGAAAAAAGAAGCGGAGCAAATTAAAGCCAGCGGAGCAAAACAGGATGAATATGTAAAAATAGCTTATGAATATGTAAAACGTATAAAATGGAATAAACAAGAGAGATTGATTACCGAAAAGCCATTGCTTAGCGCAGTTTTAAAGGAAGGAAATGGCAATTCAGCCGAGATAAATCTGGCATTGGTACAGTTGCTGCGAAAACTTGATTTTAAAGCTGCTCCCGTGGTTCTCAGTACACGTGAAAACGGAAGGCTTTCGACTTTCGAGTCAAGCGTGTATAAACTGAATTATGTAATTGCAGCTGTTTTTATAGAAAAAGATACATTATTGCTTGATGCAACTGAATCCCATTGCCCTTATTACCTTTTACCTATGCGAGCATTGAACGGGCAAGGCCAATATATAGATAAATCAACAACGGGGTGGATTCCTCTTAATACCAAAAAGAAAGATAAGCAAATGGTAGCTTATAACCTTTCCATCGAAAATGACCTGAGTCTGAAAGGTAAAATCACATATTTGAAGGGAGATTATGCTGCGCTCGACTTTCGCAATAATTACGATAAGTTCAACAGCGACGAAGCCTACCTCACCGACTTTAAATCAGGCAAAAAGGGGTTAAAAATCCAGTCGCATAAAATTGATAATCTCGACAGTTTGTATAAGCCTATCAATGAGGAATTTGAAATTACAAGCTACACTTCAGTGAGTGATATTGATGGAGAATTGTTTATTATACCATTGTTGTTCGAACAGTTGAAGGAAAACCCTTTTCAGGTTGTTAAAAGGGAATATCCTATTGATTTTGGCTATGCACGCGAAAAAACTATAATCGTAAATTACACCATCCCACAAGGGTATGCAGTTGTAAGCCTTCCTGCAGATGCTAACCTCAGGTTGCCCGAAAATGCTGCATCCTTTTTGTGTAAATCTTTATTTTCCGGTGATAGGATTTCTATAACCTATAAGTTCATAATCAACAAAGTTCTGATCCTTCCAACTGAATATGCCGACCTCCGTGAATTCTATAATCAGGTTATTACCAAACACGCTGAGCCAGTTGTGTTGAAAAAGATATAATCGTGATCACTATTTTAAATCACCTGTTTTTATTAATCCGTACATTTCTCTATCATTCTATTTTATGAAACAAAAGCTCATTTTATTAAACTTCCTTTTCGTTGTCTGCATTGGATTTTCACAAAGTTCATTTGCCGAAGGCGAAATAAAATATCGTGTTGCAGATATTCCACAACAATTGCTTAAGGATGCCAAGGCTGTTGTACGTAATGAAGAAATCTTTGTTGACATTCAATCCGATTCAAAAGTTGTAGAAAAGGTAAAATATGCGATCACAATCCTGAATAAAAACGGAGCATGGAATGCAAATTTTATGCAACCCTATACGCGGAAAATGAAAGTAAGCGATATTAAAGCCCGGATGTATGATGAATCCGGAAAGGAAATTAAAAAAAAAGGTGGCTTTAATGTCCTGGATTACGCTCTGATTTCAAACGGCACTACTTATGATGACAACCGGATTAAGGTAATTTTGCCCGAACATTATAACTTTCCTTATACAATTGAATATAGCTATGAAATAACATTTTCTGATGTGATGCAGTTCCCGGGTTGGCATCCTGTGAATGATTTTAATGTTGCAATTGAGAACTCAAGCTATTCCCTTCTCATTGCGAAACAAGCTAATTGCAGGTATTACGAGCTGAATATTCCCAACAAAGTTGAGGTTGCGAATTATTTCAAAAATACCAGTTACAACTGGTATTTGAATAATCTGCCGGCAATTGAACAAGAGAAATTTTGTCCGGCACTTGCTGATATAACACCGGCGGTATTAATATCACCCTCAAAAGTCAATGTCGAAGGCTACGAAGGCAATTTTGATACATGGGAAGGTTTTGGTATTTGGATAAGCAAACTCAACAAGGATAAAAACAACCTGAATGAAGAAACTAAAGCCAAAATCAGAAAAATGACCGAAGGTATTACAGACGAGCGTGCAAAAATCAAACTACTTTATGAATACATGCAGAACAAAACGCGGTATGTAAGCATTCAGATTGGGTTGGGAGGTTTCCAGCCGTTTGATGCCGAAACTGTTGACCGGCTTTCGTATGGAGATTGCAAAGCATTGTCAAATTATATGAAATCTATACTTGAAGTTGCAGGTATCAGTTCACGTTACACTCTTGTATTAGCGGGTGATGATAATCCTACCATACATTCCGACTTTTCCTGCAACCAGTTTAATCATGCAATTGTTTGTGTCCCATTGGAAAAAGATACAGTATGGCTCGAATGTACCAGCCAGAGAAATCCGTTCAACTACATGGGGACTTTTACAGCCGATCGAAAAGTACTGGTTACAGATGAAAATGGAGGTAAACTTGTTAAAACACCAACATTAAAAACCGAATTAGATCTCGCAGCGCGAAATGTAAAAGTTACTCTCGACCAGTCAGGAAATGGCTCAGCCAAAGTAAAAACTGTTTTCCACGGGGCTACTTATGACAACTACGCCCAAATCCTATACAGCGATCAGGCCGACCGGAAGAAACTGATAACCAATAGAATTCATATCCCAAACTTTGAACTGGACGATTACAATATACAGGAAACCAAAACCGAATTACCTTCAGTAACCGAAAACCTCATCATTTCTGTAATCAGTTATTGTCCTAAAGTTGGTGAAAAACTGATACTTTGTCTTAACATGACGAACCAGCTAAACGAATCACCGTTCCAGGCAACAACCCGAAAAACCCCGGTTTCAATTAAGTGGCCGGTTTATGAAATTGATACTGTTGCTTATACTTTACCACAAGGATATACGTTGGAGAAAATTCCTGCAAAAGTCAGTATAAAGTCCGACTTCGGACAATATACCACTGAAGTCACAAAAACTGGGAATATGCTCCAATACATTCGTAGTTTTAAAGTATTCAAAGGAACATACCCGGTTGACCGCTACGACGAAATAGCAACTTTCTTTGAGAAAATAGTTGCAGCAGATGAAAACAAGGTTATGTTGACAAAAGCATTTTAATCCTGCAGTTAACATCTAAAACACCAGTTTTACCATATTCCTCAACTCCCAAATAAATCTTACCTTTGGCCGTAAGTTTTACCACCGGATAATATATGAAATTTATTGATATTATTGGCCAGGAGCCTTTGAAACAGCGTCTTAAACGCACTGTACTCGACAACCGTGTAAGCCATGCCCAGCTTTTCCTTGGATCGGAAGGTTCCGGCAAACTGGCACTTGCTCTCGCATATGCTCAATATATTAATTGCCGCAAACGTACGCCCGAGGATTCGTGTGGCGAATGTCCTTCGTGCAGAAAATACAGCAAACTTATACATCCTGACCTCCATTTCCTATACCCTATCAACAGCACAAAAGAAGTGACTGGCGCAAAAATCCTGTGTAAAGATTTTATTATCCCGTGGCGCGAATTCCTACTCCAAAACAACTATTATGTGACCTTGCCCAATTGGTACGAAAAAATAGGAATTGAAAAAAAACAGGGATTTATCAATGCCGAAGATGCCGATGGCATAAACCGTACGCTTGCTTACAAAGCCTACGAAGCTGAGTATAAGGTGATGATCATCTGGATGGTTGAAAAAATGAATATCCAATCAGCCAACAAACTGCTCAAAAACCTGGAAGAACCGCCTGATAAAACGCTCTTTATCCTGATATCCGAAAATCAGGATCAGATTATTGCTACCATACTTTCGCGGACACAGCTGATCAAATTTCCCCGATTAACAGATTCCGATATTCAGAAAGGGCTTGAAGCACGGCATGAAATTGCCACAGCCGATGCTTTAAAAATTGCCCGTGTGTCGGACGGCAATTACACAACGGCTTTAATGCTTGCCGGGAAAACCAGTTCCGATTCCGTTTCGCTCGAAACCGAGCAGGAACGATTTATTATTTTCCGCGAATGGATGCGGCGATGCTTTACTATTTCCGGTAACCTGAAAGATTACGACAAGTTGCAGGAAACAATACCTTCGTTGCTGGGCGACGGAAGCCGCGAGAAACAGAAAGAGATGCTGGCTTATAGTTTGCAAATGTTCAGGACCTGCCTTCAGTACAATGTCGGCAATCACCACCTGGTAAAACTCGATGGTGATGAACTGGCTTTTGTGAAAAATTTCTCTCCTTACATTCATCCGCATAACATCGAAAAATTCGATGAGGAATTTAACCGCGCCATCTTTCATATTGAGCGGAATGCCAACGCACAAATCGTTTTAACCGACCTTTCGCATCTGATAGCCCGCATATTGAAAATTCCCGCTGCGGCTCAATCCAAAAATGCGTAAATTTGTCACTTCATACCGGAAAAACAGATTTCGTAATGTGCTGAAATGCACATCCGGGTTATACTAATATATCAATAACTTCGTTAAACTTTGGTTAAAGTTACCGAAGGATACACTGTTACTCAAATGGAAGAAAACATACAACTCAATATATCAGGCAGGGAAAATATCGGATCAAGGGGCTGCTGTGGCAGTAGCAATCCACTTATGGGCTCTGCCGGTTCAGAGCAGAAGTGCGCCAAACTGGCTACCTACGATTGGCTGAGCAAACTCCCTCTGCCCGGCAATACCACAAAATTCGATTGTGCCGAAGTCAGGTTCAAGAACAACCACAAGGACTTCTTCAGGATTCCGGCAGGACTTACCATCCATAACGGTGATATTGTCGCCGTTGAAGCATCACCGGGTCACGATATTGGCATTATTACACTTACGGGAGAAACCGCCAGGCTGCAGATGCTGAGAAAAGCTGTAAATCCCGCCAAGGAAGATATCCGCAAACTCTACCGCAAAGCCAAACAGGCGGATGTGGATAAATGGCTGAATGCCATCTCGCACGAACACGATGCCCTTTATAAAACAAGAGTTGCCGCTTTGAAAATTGGCCTCAAAATGAAGGTGAACGACGTTGAATACCAGGGCGATGATACAAAAGCCATCTTTTTTTATACCGCGGAGGACAGGGTCGATTTCAGGGAACTGATTAAGATACTGGCTGAGGAGCTGAAGATCAGGATCGAAATGCGGCAGATAGGTATGCGGCAGGAAGCCAGCAGACTGGGCGGTATTGGCTCGTGTGGCCGCGAATTATGCTGCGCCACGTGGATCAGCGGGTTCCATTCTGTATCAACATCATCTGCACGGGTTCAGCAACTTTCGCCAAATCCACAGAAACTTGCCGGGCAATGCTCAAAGCTTAAATGCTGTCTCAACTATGAAGTAGAGGCTTATAACGATGCGCTTAAAGATTTTCCGGATGAAAATGCAATTCTGAAAACCAGGCAGGGTGATGTTCTTTTACAAAAAATTGATGTCTTTGGCGGAACTATGTGGTTCGGCTACAAAGGCAAGGAACACGAAATGTTTGCATTAACCGTTACTCGTGTTAAGGAAGTTATTGCAATGAACAAAGCAGGAAAAATTCCGGATAAAATAGAAGACTTTACCATTAAGCAGGACAAGAAACCAGCCATTGGACTCGTGGCCGCCAACGAAGACCTATACAGGTTTGATAAAAAGAAATAATTTCCCTATAAATCTGATGACAGATAAATTTTTCATGGCTTTCCACAAAATCACTTTAAGGCATTCATTGGTGCATACATTGCTATTTACAGTTATTATAATTCTGGCTGCAACCGCCTGCAATAATGAGGCATTTCAAAATGAATCAGTACATCTGAAGAATGATGAATGGAAAGCTGCCGATACCCTTTTTTACTCCTTCGATTCAAAAGATACGCTGTCATCATATGATTTCTATTTTGAGATCCGCAATACAACGGATTATGATATGCAAAACCTATATCTTTTTATCACTGCCTATTACCCCGGCAACACCTATTCGCGCGATACAGCCGAATGTATTCTGGCAGCGCCTGACGGCAAGTGGTATGGAAAGGGAATGGGAAAGCACAAGGATAACAGGTTCCTTTTCCGCAAAGGTGTAAGGTTCCGTAAACCAGGCAATTATGTTATTGCCGTAAACCAAGCTATGCGTACAGATAAGCTGAAAGGCATTTCGGATGTTGGAATACTTATCAAAAAACAAGCGTACTGAGTATAATCGCCCGGCTGAAATCAGATCAAACAATGAAGAAAAAGAATATGAATGAAAACGAATGGGTGAAATGGTTCTGGAAATGGTACATCATCTCCCTGTTTTTTATTGCCTTGTTTTTTGCAGCGCTCTCCGTCGGATGGTTAGGCTTTATGCCTTCATTTGAAGAACTCGAAAATCCGAAAAGCAAACTTGCCTCAGAGGTGATTTCGGCAGATCAGAAATTATTAGGATCATTTTATCTTGAAAACCGCTCCAACATCCATTACTCAGAGTTATCGCCCTGGCTGGTAAAAGCGCTTATAGCCACCGAAGATTTCCGTTTCGAGAAGCATTCAGGAATTGATGGCATTGCACTGCTACGGGTTTTTAAAGGTATGATTACCGGAACAAATAAAGGAGGAGGAAGCACAATTACACAACAACTGGCTAAAAATCTTTTCCCCCGCGAACAACATTATACAGTATTCGGAACCGGCTTTTCGAAGCTTAAGGAATGGATCACTGCTATTAAACTGGAGCGCAATTATACAAAAGAAGAAATCGTTGCTTTGTACTTCAATACGGTTGATTTTGGCAGCCTGGCCTATGGCGTAAAATCGGCAGCTAAAACTTATTTTGATAAAACGCCTGCCGAACTCAACATCCAGGAATCGGCTGTTTTGATCGGTTTACTGAGGGCTCCCTCCTATTATTCGCCGGTACGAAACAAAGTGCGCTCCAAAAAGCGTCGCGAGGTGGTTTTGAGCCAGATGTTGGAAAACGGCTATATCAGCGAGAAACAATACGACTCCGTACGACTGTTGCCTCTCGATATGTCGGCTTATACGCTACAGGATCACAACAGCGGATTGGGAACCTATTTCAGAGAATACCTGCGCCAGGCCATGATGGCTGATAAGCCGGAAAAGGACAACTACGACAGCCCTGATGATTACATGGCCGACTCAATCCGTTGGCTGCGCGATCCCGCATTCGGATGGGTTTCGAAAAACAAAAAAGCCGATGGTACTTACTACAATCTATACAAGGACGGGTTGAAAATTTATACTACCATCAACTCCCATATGCAGAAGTATGCCGAGGACGCTGTTACCGATCATATGGCAAATGACCTGCAACCTGCGTTTTTCAAGCACTGGAAAGGAAATTCACATGCGCCTTACGATCTTTCGGATCCCAAGGAAATAAAAATGCTGCTCAATTCAGCCAAAAAGCGCTCCGACAGGTACCGCAGCATGAAGAAGGCCGGCCTGTCGAACGACTCTATTGAGCTTGCATTTAAAACACCTATCCCCATGCGAGTATTTTCGTGGAAAGGTGATATTGATACTATTATGAGTCCAATGGATTCTATCAAATATCATAAATGGTTTCTGCATGCCGGACTGATGTCGATGGAACCTCAAACCGGTTATGTGCGGGCATATGTAGGCGGAATAAATTTCAGATTTTTTAAATATGATCATGTGGTTGTAGCGCGCCGCCAGGTAGGATCTACATTCAAACCATTTGTTTACACCGTTGCCATGCAGGATGGACAAATGTATCCATGCTCACAGGTACCTAATGTACAATACTCCATCGAAGCCAACGGAAAACTTTGGTCACCGTCGAATTCAAGCCATTATAAGGAAGGCCAGATGGTTACCTTAAAAGAAGCCCTTGCAAACTCCATCAACTGGATTTCGGCATATTTAATAAAACGTTTTTCGCCACAGGCTGTAATAAAAATTGCGCGCAAGATGGGAATATTCAGTCCGCTGCCTGCAGTTCCTTCCATTTGCCTGGGCACACCGGATATTTCGTTATACGAAATGACCGGCGCCATGAGCACCTTTGCCAATAAGGGAATTTTCGTTCAGCCCCTGTTTATTACGCGTATTGAAGATAAACATGGAAATGTGATTGCACAGTTTGTGCCTCATCAGGATGAAGCCATGAACGAGGAAACAGCCTATATGATGATTGGCCTGATGAAAGGTGTTGTCGAAAGTGGTACAGGTTCCCGTTTGAGAGGGAAATATGGATTTACCAATCCTATTGCCGGTAAAACAGGCACCACACAAAGCAACTCCGACGGCTGGTTTATGGGTCTTACGCCCGACCTGGTAACCGGTATTTGGGTTGGGGGCGATGACCGCACCATACGTTTCCGCACTACGTCTCTTGGACAGGGCGCCAATATGGCTCTTCCTATATGGGCGCTGTATATGAAGCAAGTTTATGCTGATACCCAGTTGCAACTAACCAAGGGCGATTTCGAAAGACCCGAAGGATTGAAAGAGGATTATTTTAATTGTACCACTTTTGATGCCAACCAGCCTGGACAGAACGCTGCAGATGAGAATGATAAGTATTGATTGATCTCTCACTTTAGTTTGACTTCAGCCGATAAAAAGAACCGGAAACATTTTATCACTAATAGATGCTGTCTCTTTTTTTAAAAAAGGACAGCATCTGTTTTTAATCCGATGCGCACTGCTTTCCAATCCGATGCGCACTGCTTTCTAATCCGATGCGCATCGCTTTCCAATCCGATGTGCATCGGATTTTTTTTCTTAAGCAGGAAATTAATTTCTCCTGACTACGAAATTATATTCCCTAACCAGAAAATTTTACCACCCTAAACAGTAACAATTTCTTCTATAGATATACGAAACGAAATGATACAAAAAAAGGCTATCCCGGTTACGGAAAAGCCTTTTAAATTTTATTGATTAATCGGGTTATTTGATTCCCAGTTTTTTCTTCACCAGCGGACCAACATCTTCGCCACCATCAGAATATAAAAGAATATCTTCAACTGCATTCAGTATATATGCAAAATTGCCTTCTTTTGCAACATCTTTAATAGCCTGTTTTGCTTTGGTTACAAAAGGAGTGATAAGCGATGTCTGCTTGTCCGAAAGTTCCTTCTGGGCTGATTGTTGAAAAGCTTCTATACGTCCCTGTAGGTCCGTAATTTCTTTTTCTTTGGTGCTTTTAATAATGCTCGACATGGTAGTGGCGTTTTTCTGATAGTCAGCGCCTTTCATTTCCAGTTCTGCCTGCATGGTTTGCAATTCACCTTGTAATACTTGAACGTATTTTTCCATAACAACTTTAACGGTATCCTGCCCTGGCATAAGTTCCAATACTTTTCCAAAGTCAATATGTCCGATTTTTGTGGCTTTCTGTGCGTTGGCGCTTGTTGCAACTGCAATCATTACTACAACTGTCAATACTTTTAAGAGATTCTTCATCATTTTTAATATAAGGTTTAGGTGTTTCTGATTAAATGAGGCGCAAAGGTATAAAAAAGGTGGCACCAAAATCACCTCATGCTATTTTTTAGGTTTGGTACCTTGTTGAGGTTTATAGGTATAGCCCAGCTTATCGAGGATCTGTTCGCTTATGTCGTACTTCGGATTGGTATAAATAAGAGTGGCATTACTGGCTTTATCAAAGACTGTGGCATAGTTTTCGGCATTGGCGACTTCCTCAATGGCATTGTATATTTTTTCCTGAATAGGTTTTATCAGTTCCTGTCGTTTTTTGAATAGATCGCCGTCTTGTCCGAACCTCTTTTTCTGCAGGTCTTTTGCTTCTTTCTCCTTTTTGATGATATCATCCTCCCGTTTCTTTTTCATATCCTCGGGAAGCAGTACAGCTTCGTTCTGGAAACTTTTATACATTTTATCGATTTCTGTAAATTTCAATTCAATTTCTTTCTGCCATTGTGCCGAAAGCTCGTCGAGTTGGGTCTGCGCATCTGCATAATCGGGAATATTGTCGAGTATGTAATCGGTATTCACAAAGGCATACTTCTGGGCGGAAGCGCCAAAACCAAAAGTGCAAAAAATAGCTGCAATCAGAATGATTTTTTTCATAGCTTAATTACCTTAGGATTTATATAACGGTGACTAAAGTTTGATTTGCTTTGAAGATATCAAATAACCTGCCAAAACACTTAATCAATTGAAGAATTAATTGAAAAGTGGAATTGACCCTTGTTGGCGCTGGTCATTCCGGGTATGGCATCAAATCCATATCCCCAGTCGAGGCCAAGCAATCCAAACATAGGCAGGAATACCCTTACACCAATACCTGCTGACCTTTTAGGACTGAACGGGTCGAAATCCTTGAAAGATGACCAGTCGTTTCCTGCTTCTACGAACATAAGACCGTAGATAGTAGAGTTAGGATTTAGCGATAAAGGATAACGTAACTCAAGTGTACTTTTGTTAAAAACAGTACCTCCTGCAGGCGTAGTGGTAACT
Organism: Bacteroidales bacterium; assembly: GCA_038237165.1. Taxonomy (GTDB): domain Bacteria; phylum Bacteroidota; class Bacteroidia; order Bacteroidales; family UBA4417; genus UBA4417. Next base: position 25,916 of record JBBRYZ010000013.1, read on the forward strand.
CCTGCATCAGGAGTCATACTTTCGTTAGTGTAGCCCCTGAAGCCAATAAGTTGCCTTCCGTCGATAGCCGAATAACCCGACATGCCATCACCGCCCATAAAGTAACGGTTAAAAGGAGTAACCTGAATATCACTGCTGTATTTGCCAAGGAAACCGGCTTTAAAACGTGCCATAAGCACCAGGTCGCCTACGATCTGCTGGTATAACGCACCACTGAATTTCCATTGGTTAAACTCAATCATACGGTATTTATCATCCTGGCTTTTTGCAGCAAACCCTGTTGGGTCTATCAGCGAATATGGAGGAGTGAGTTCGAGCGACAAATTGAATTCCGAGCCGGCACGGGGGAAAATCTGCGCATCGGTTGAGTAACGGCCTAAGGCAATCGTGTAGGAATAACTTTGGTACAAACCGCTTTGCTGAATGCCAAACAAGGTGTATTGATCCAGGTTGTAGTGTTGTAGGTTAATGCTCTGCGAGAGATTGAAATAATTGTCGGGCCAGTTCAACCTGCGGCTGAAAGTAAATGACACACCTGTGATGTTGTATGCATAATAACTAGCGTCAGTTTTGCTAACACCGTTATTAAAAGCGGATACAAAGGTGGAAACACTCAATTGGTTAGGTTTTTTACCACCCAGCCATGGCTCGGTAAATGAAGCGCTGGCGCTTATATAGCCTTTACCATAGGATTGAAGCCGCAACGACAACTTCTGTCCGTCGCCTGATGGTATCGGTTTCCATGAACCTTTTTTAAAGAGATTGCGTGCGGAGAAATTATTAAATGATACTCCGAGCGTACCGATTAATCGCCCATATCCCCAACCTCCGGATAGCTCAAGCTGATCAGAAGACGTTTCTTCCACTTTATAGGCAACATCCACGGTTCCGTTGGCAGGATCTACGTTGGGAGTTGTAATATCAATTTTTTCCTGATCGAAATATTTAAGCTGGGTAAGCGAAGTACGGCTGCGAAGAATATCCGACCGGCTGAAAAGCTGTCCTGGTCTTGAGTACAATTCCCTGATAATAACATGATCGTTGGTTCTGGTGTTACCGGCAACTTTAACCCTGTTCACATTCATCTGCTTGCCTTCACGTATGCGGATCTGAAGATCAATCGAATCATTTTCAGCGCTTGTTTCAATAGGTTCGATGGTGCAGGTAAGATATCCGTCATCAACAAACAAACTCATCAGATCAATTCCATTGGGATTAAACTGCAGAGATGACTCCAATTGCGCCTGGTCATACACATCGCCTTTGCGAATACCCAGCAACAAACCCAGTTCGGTGGCGGTGAACTTGGTATTTCCGACAAATGAAATATTGCGGTAATGGTATTTTTGACCTTCGTAAACATGAAGATCAATGTTTATAGCATTACGACCCGATTTATACACAGAATCTTTGATAAGCGTCGCATCTCTGTATCCGTTTTCGTAGAATTTTTTAACCAGGGCGAGCTTATCCTCTTCGTAGTCCTTTTCAATAAATTTTGAAGCTTTGAATCTGGGTTTGAAATTTTTATTCGCCACATCCTGCACATATGACCGATAGTTCTTTAAATCTCCGGCAAACAAATGGCCGAAAAAGCCAAAAATGGTTTCCTGAAATGTATATAATGCCCGGTACGATCCTTTTTCCTTTGTCTTCTTCATCGACGATTTCAGCGTCATTTCGCCTACATCCTTATTCCCGATTATGTTAATCTTTTCGATTTTAACTTTGCCACCCTTTTCAATATTGAAATTCAGCGCGACATTGTTCAGGGATACTGTGTCTTTTATTTGGGTGATGGTAACCTTAGCATCAAAATACCCCTTACTTATATAATGCTTGATAATGGTATTTTTTGCCCGGGTGATCAGGTTATCTGTTACAACGTCGCCTTTCGATATTTTGATTTTATCTTTTAAATCGTCGCCTTCGCCTTTACGTATTCCGCTAAATGTAAATTTCGACAAACGTGGTCGTTCCTTCAGCTTTAATTCGAGGAAAATCTGGTCACCCTGCACGCTCGTTGCAATGATTTTTACGTCTTCAAATAGTCCCTGCTGCCAGAGTTTATCCATGGCCGTCCGGATGCGTTCGCCGGGAATGTCTATTTTATTCCCAACCTGTAATCCCGATAATGAGATCAGAACAGAGCTATTCAGATATTGGGCGCCGGATACAGTGATGCCGCCGATGGTATATTTCCGTGGCAGGTTATAATCAATATCAGGAACTTCTTCACCTGTCGAAACCTGTGCCATTAAAGGCATTGAGAGGATTGAAATCAGAATAGTAAGTAAAGTAAAGCGCCTCAGTGTCATCCTTTGCAATTTATAATTTGTTCACTTGTTTTTCCAAACCGCCTCTCGCGATGCTGGAAATCAATAATAGCTTCGTATAGATCTTCTTTACGGAAATCGGGCCAATATTTTGACGAGAAAAATAATTCGGTATATGCTGTTTGCCACATCAGGAAATTGCTGGTGCGATATTCGCCGCTGGTACGTATCAGAAGTTCGGGATCAGGCAAATCAGGAGCATTCATATGGGCAGAAACCAATTTTTCATTTATCTGATCCGGTTTAAGTTTACCGTCCATTACTTGCTGAGCAATCTTTTTAATAGCATCAACAATTTCCCACCTCCCGCTGTAACTCAATGCCAGAAATAATTCCATTCGTGTATTATGCGCAGTTTCCGCCATTGCTATTTCAAGTTCTTTTCGTACCGGCGGTGTCATACAATCTATATTTCCGATTACCCTCAGCCTGATATTGTTATCGTTAAGAGTTTTTATCTCATTACTAATGGTAACAACTAATAAGTGCATTAAAGCATCCACTTCGTCTTTCGGGCGGTTCCAGTTCTCTGTTGAGAAGGCATAGAGGGTGATATATTTTACACCCAGTTCGGCGGCGGCTTCAGCCGTTTCGCGTACCGATTGCACCCCGTTATTATGACCAAAAACACGTTGCTCGCCACGTTGTTGTGCCCATCTGCCATTGCCATCCATAATTATTGCAATATGCTTTGGCAGTCTGGTTTTATCTATAGTGTCGATCAAATTGTTGTTCTCCATGATTTTCGACAAATTTAGGCTTTTGTAGTTTACTTCAAGAGCCCCTTTTGTTAATTATTCTTAATGTGGTTGTTACAGGTTTTTAATCCTGTAAATTACTAGTAGCCTTCACGTTGGTGATCGAGGCAACTCTCGTTCTTCAACATTCGGATTTTAAAAGTTAACGACACACCGGCAAACGAATACCAATCGGTATTGCGCGAATTCCCGCGTTGCATTCCGGTTGTGTGTGTAAGCAATGGGTCTGAAGCCCATTCCTTTATGGTAGGCGCTACTGTAGATGGACCATCAAAATAATATGTTTTACTCACATCATCAAGGTAATCGGTGGTAGTTTTGCGCATGCCCCATTCGGCGCCGACACCAATTAATTTACTAACGCTGTATTTAACACCAAGTCCGAAAGGTATGGCGAAGCCATATAAATTATAGGGACTGCCCTGGTTTTCGGTAAGCAAAGGCTGTAGTTCAGTTTTTTGTCCGGCAACATTTCCGTAAGGCTTGAAAAAAAATACCGAAACGCCACCGAAAATATAAGGTGATATGGGATGAAGCTTACTGCCGATAAAATATTCGAGGAAGTTTATTTCCAGCTGAACGCCAGCCTCATAAATCTTAGATTCAAAATTCAGGTTACGCTGAGGATTAGTATTATTGTAGGCATCATCACCGGCAACCGAGCCAACCAAACCGTGAGCCCTCACTGATATCCGCGAATTGAAATTCTGCCTGTACATTAAACCAAACGCAGGCTTCGACAACCGGAACGGAACACCGGGATTAAGGTCGCCGACATAATAGGTTACACCACCCAATATCCCCACATCGCCCGATTTCTGGGCTTTGGCAAACGGAGCAAATAGCACCGTAAATATGAGTAAAATGTTGATTTTTTGCATAATTTTTTGAGCGTGCAAAGGTAGTATTAATATTGATATAGAGCGCACAGTAATGGAGTCTGTCAAAATTTATGATTTATCATTCTGTTTCTGATTTCAATATAACTGCGGGGTATAAAATAAAGACAGCGGTTGAAAAGATCAGGATTCAGGATTTCACCTGTACTTAAATACAAACGAAAATTTATGAAATATATTTCCGGCACTCTTAATATGATAAATTTATATTCAACCTGTTCTCCCGGAAATAACAAAGTATCCAATACCTATGGCATTGAAACTCTTTAAAAACAAGGCAGAAGTCTTGGGTAAAAGTAAGCATGGAAATTCATCTGCATGCATTGGAATAATCAATTGCGGATGTCGGATCCCCAGTTGAGTTTTGCACGCATATTCGAAAAAAAGTTCTCATTCTGACGCTGAACGAGGTTAATTTCAAAATCTGCCTTCCCGACTACCAGTTCAATATCAGGTGTAATTACTGCAGATTGCGAATCCATAGCAACAAGCGCCTGCTGAATGCGGCTGTCAACCCTGATGCGTATCAGGTTATTATCAGGAATAACAACAGGGCGTAACGACAAATTGTGCGGCGCAATGGGTGTTATTAAAAAATTCTTTGAGTCGGGTGTTAGAATAGGACCTCCGCAACTGAGCGAGTAAGCCGTCGATCCGGTAGGCGTTGCTATTAGAAGTCCGTCGGCCCAGTAAGAATGTAAAAGCTGATCATTTACCCACACATGAACCACCACCAGTGTCGAATTCTCTCTCTTATTGATCGAAAGCTCATTAAACGCATAGTTAAAATCACTGAACAAAGCTTTTGGCGAAATCAGACTTATAAGACTTCTTTTTACAATGTTGTAGCGATTCGCCAATATATCGTCAATAGCTGAAATGATTTCGGTACGCGGTATGCTCGACAGGAAACCCATCCTACCCAGGTTAATGCCGGCAATCGGGATGCCTGAATCACGCACCAGTTGAACCGAATGAAGCATTGTGCCGTCGCCTCCTACCGAAAAAAGCAGGTCTGCTTTTCCTCTAAGGTCCGAATGATCATTAAAAAGCTCAATTCCCTGGCTAAAGTTGATTTTTTCTTTTAAAAACTCATGAAAAGGTTTCCATATCAGCAATTTACAGCCACGGCTTTCAAGCGCATCCATTAGAATCTTGAAATACCCGAGTTGGTCGATATTAAATTCCTTTCCGAATAATGCAATTCTCACTTTGTTTGAATTTGTAGGTTTAAAAAAGAATGAAGATTCATGTTTTGTACTCGGCAGCAGCTATATTCCAGCAATAAAGTGAATAAAGATACCACTTTTACCCGATTTATTTACAGCATACTCAATACGAACAACTTTATCATAATATGTAACCGTGTCGATTCCCAGCCCGGCACAAGCCAGCAATGTACGCGGAAGTTTGTTATTCATATCTCCAATCCATTGGGGTTGCCATACATAAGCAGCATCTGCAAAAGCAGTGAGGTATATTGCATAATGGATAAGCCCGAATTTGGGTGTCCGAATAAATCCCATATTATAGGTATGTTCAGGCACCAATGCAAATTTTACATTCGACCGAACCAATGCAAAGTGCTTTCCATCAATTACATTATACTCATAGCCTCTTACATAATCGCGGTTGTAGCCTAATCCCTGAATCATGAAATAAGGCTGCGAGGCTGCAGACGAAATTTTGCCTATAAAGGAAATTCCTGAATACCAGCGATTAGCTAATTGTGAATAAAATCTTGTGGTGGTTTTTGCCCAGGCAATATCTACGGGTTTCTCAAAACCGAATCCTAATCCCGATTTGTTGAGTTCCAGATCAGCATACCATCCTTTGAGCGGGTAATATTTTATATCGCGATGATCAATTTTCAATTTATAATAAAGGTATAAAAATACCGGCTTATCCACGCCTGCATAACTGAAATCAGGGTTCAGAGAAAGGAGTGAATCGGAAAATGAAAAATTGCGTAATCCCACAATCAGCTGGTTGGTGGTAAAAATATTTTTTCGATAGGTAGCATTCAGCGAATAATAATTTTCGTAGTATAAGCCTTCCGGGACAAATGCAAACAGCAATTTGTCATCTTGAGTGACATATCCGGCTTCGCGGTTGTTCTTATAGCCAGCTTCAAAACCAATTCCGATATGCTTGGCCTTATCAATATAAGGATCCTGGTAAGCCAGGCTTAGTTGATGATTTTTACCGAGCTGCACAGTCGCATCCAACTCATCCATACGCCCGGTGAAGTTGTACCATTTGGCATCAACACCATAATTAATACGTGTAAAATCGTGTGTCTGCAGCCACGAATTGAAATTCCGGTCAGTGATCTGCAAAATGGGTACAGGCCATATATACCAGCGTTCCAAGACGGAAATCTTAATATTCATAACAGAAGGTACGCTTGAATTGAGACTAAGAACGGTATCAATAGTCACAAAATTGAACAAAGAGGTATTCAGAAGATTCAGCCGGGATTGATTTAACCGCCGGCTTAGTTCTGAAGGTGAGAATTTCTCACCGCTAACAATCAATAACTCCCTGGAAATAATTTTTTCATTGGTTTTCTTGTTCCCCGAAATTTCGATAGTTCCCACGGTAACAATGAGATATGATGAGTCGGTTTGCGCAGATAAAGGGAAAAGGTAATAACCCATCAGAAAAAGCAAAACCAGAAACCGGATTGACTTTGCAGGTGGCATTTTGTATATAAAATACATGAAAAGGAATCAGACGTTTAAATATGTCATCAGGAGATCATAGCGTTCGCGAAGGTTTTCGAAATAATCACTTTCGAAAAACGAAGCCTTGATGGTATAATCATAACGTAGAAATGATTGTATTACAGGCTGTATATCAATGCGGTTAAGCTTGAGTGTGAGCTCAAGTCGAGTAGAATCTGCAGGCGAACTCACATAAAAACTCAGGATTCTTGCATCATTGTCCTCAACAATCTTTGCAATTTCGACCATCGAAAAATCGTTTGCATTCAGCTCAAGAACCAGAATACCACCCGGGTTGCTGACGGCAGCTGTCTGCGCCATTTTTTTAACCATATCGGCAAGCGTGATAAGGCCAAGATAAGCACCTTTTTCGTCAACTACAGGCAAAGTTGTAAGTTTATAATCGGCGAAAAGCTTCATAGCTTCGTATATATGCCGCGACTGGAGTATAGATATATTCTGCAATTGGAGCTGGTTATTCCAAATTGGCTCTTCGAATGTACCGGCTGCAAAAATGTCATCCTCCGAAATCAAACCCAATAATTGCGAATCCCCAACCACGGGCAGGTGCGAAACCTTGAACTCATCGAACCAATGCATGGCAATAAGCCCGGTATCGGAAGTTTTAAGTGGCAGTACAGCGCCTGATATAAGGTCTTTTGCAGTCATAAAAATATTGGCTCAAATATCGTGCCTCAAATACGTCGAACCTAGCATGGTGTTTCGTAATTTTGCAGCGTTAAAAATAAGCGATGACAAAGTTAAGCGTAAATATTAATAAAATAGCCACAATTCGTAATGCAAGAGGTGGAAATATGCCCGATGTGTTAAAGGCTGCTATTGATTGTGAATTATTCGGTGCTCAGGGCATTACAGTACATCCACGTCCCGACGAGCGACATATCCGGTACAGCGATGTATATGAAATTTATCCACTGGTAAAAACAGAGTTTAATATCGAAGGCAATCCCATTCCGCGTTTTATCGACCTTGTGCTCGAAGTTAAACCAGCCCAGGTTACATTGGTTCCCGATTCGCACGATACTATTACTTCAAATGCTGGCTGGGATACCAAAAAGAATAAATCATTTCTGAAAGAAGTTGTCTCGGAATTTAAAGCGCATGGCATTCGGACATCAATTTTCGTTGACCCTGTTGCCGATATGGTTTTTCATGCTGCCGAAATAGGTGCCGACCGTGTTGAGCTGTATACGGAGGCCTATGCACTTCACTATATTCAGGACAGGATTAAGGCAATAAAACCTTATGTGGATGCAGCCGAAGTTGCCACACAAAATAATCTGGGCATCAATGCCGGTCACGATCTTGACCTTAACAACCTCTGGTATTTGGTGCGCACCATTCCTGAAGTACTTGAAGTATCCATCGGCCATGCCCTGGTTAGTGAGGCCTTATATATGGGGCTCGAAAAAACCATACAGTTATACCTGCAACAGTTACGGTAGAGGAAGAGGAAGAAAATAGTTAAAAGAAAATAGAAAACAGTCTGTATTACAAATTGTTAGCCATTTAGGCTTAATGATTTTAATCAAAAGGTTGAACATTTAAAGCAAAACAATAATTTCACCATCATGTTAAAAAAAATCCTTTTTCTGTTTTTTAGTATTTCAACCTTTGTTGTCATGGCTCAAAAAGTTGTTGACGGCAAACAAACCGAGGAGAGAAATAAGCTTGTTTATGTAAAAGGAGAGAATATTCCGTTTACCGGGAACGCAGTTTCATTATTCCCGACCGGGAACAAGCAAATCGAAACTCCATTTCTGAATGGCAAACAAAACGGGCTTGAAACCGCCTGGTTTCCTGATGGGAAAGTAATGATGGAAATCACTTATCGTGATGGCGAATTTAACGGATCTTACAGATTTTATTATGCCGAAGGTGGGCTTGAATATGAAAAGATATATTCGGGAGGCCTGATGAATGGCCCATCGGTTCATTATTATCATGGAGGTAAAAAGGAATATGAAGGATCATACTCCGATTGCCGCGAAACCGGCACCTGGACGTATTACCATCCAAATAGTCAGAAAATGAAAGAAGGGATTTTTAAAGAAGGATTCGAAGACGGAGAATGGCAGTTCTGGGATGAAAATGGCACTTTGATTAAAATCGTTACCTATAAATCAGGTGATGTTGTATCAGAGCGCACCTTCAAATAAACAGGATTTATCCAACATTTTCGAACCTGAAATTAAATCTCTAATCTATCAGGTTTACAGGTAAATATCATTTAGTATTTTCCTTCCTTTTACCACATGAAGATCTATTTCTGAAAAAGATATGAAACTATTTTTCCGCGAATTCGGTGCAGGGCAACCTGTAATAATACTGCATGGCCTTTTTGGGCAGAGCGATAACTGGGTAACGGTTGGCCGTAGGATCGCCGATCAGTTTCAAGTATTTATTCCCGATCAGCGCAACCATGGGCAGTCTCCGCATACTACCATACACAGTTTCCCGGCTATGGCTGACGATCTGGCTGAGTTTATCGAGGAACATGCTATTGAAAACCCTATTCTTATTGGCCATTCGATGGGTGGCAAAGTTGCCATGACCTATGCACTCGAAAATCCGGGAAAGGTGAAGAAACTGGTTGTTATCGATATCAGCCCGCGGAAATATCCCGAAAGGACAACACATACACAGGTTATCAGCGAAATGATGAGTATTGATCTTGATAACATTAGTACCCGGACTGAAGTGGAGAAAATACTTGGTTCACGGATTTCGGATACCCGGATAAGGATGTTTATCCTGAAAAATCTGTACTACAAAATTCATGGAAAATTAGCCTGGCGCCTTAACCTTGAAGCAATAAATCAAAGTATGGATTTGCTTTTCGATGGTATCAGCAGCGAAAATAAATATACCGGTCCAACTCTTTTTATCCGGGGCGGCAAGTCCGACTATGTTCCTGATGCTGATATCCCATTGATTAAAAGCATGTTCCCCGAAGCTTTTATAAAAACAATTTCCGGGGCTACGCATTGGGTTCATGCGGATGCCCCGGAAGAATTATGTTACCTTTTAAGCGGTTTCCTTGGAAGGGAATGCCAATTCGTTTAGCTGATCAAAAGCAGTTTTGAGAAATTAGCGTCAAAACACTTTATTAAAGTTCAAAGAATATCGAATATTGAATAAGGAACATAGAATGTTGAAGTTGAGATTCTTTACATTTACCAACCTTCATTTTACTTTTTTTGTTTCATTTCACAAAGTACGAACGCCCGCTTGCTTTTAGTCTTTGTAATTCCACCACTATTAGTAATTAGGGACTGCTGAAAAACTAAATATTCACTTTATATTTCGGTGCTTTGCACCTTTTTATTCGCGGGAAAATTGGTTTCTACAAAGATTTCGCCACTCTGTGGCTTATTTTAAAGGTGCAGCGCCCCGAAATATAAATGCAAGGGAATTGATTGTATTTCACAATTAGCTTTGCATTTAAAGAAAAAAAGAAGCCATAAAAGATTGATTAATAGCGGTATTTTAGTTTTTCATCAGACCCTAATTATCAATTCATTTAAACCCACGTCATTATTCCAATTATTCCGTTGCTGAGAAAATAAATTGTAAATATTAAATTAAAAATAGCGGTTAAGGCAGCACCATAATAAAATATCCTGGACATCTTCACATACCGATTCTTGATGATGTAAAAGATAGACCATAAAGATGCTAACGCAAAGCAAATTGTACCGATAAAAATCAATAATGAGAGTGGGCTAATGTTTCCCAACAATAAGAAACTATCAATATTCGTCTGTATGCTTATTTTTAGCGCAACAAAAATGGCAAAAAGGAAAGAAATGCTTATAAAAGGCCAAAGACTTATCATTAAAGCTATTTTATTTTTTTTCTTGCCAAATAGATAAATAAGTAATCGGAGCAAGGCAAAAACAGTTATGATAAAAGGAATGATGAAAAGTGCCCAAAATATTGCAAAAAGTGAATAGGCACAAATCGGGGATATTTTTTTTAACATTCCAATATTACCATATAATACTTGTCCTTCTACCGGGTCAGTTATTTGAATAAACCCTATACTATTATAATTAGCTAACCTAAATTCATTGTTATCTGTTTGGATATATTTTTCTATAGAATAACTATTTAAGACATTTTTTTCGTACAAAGTATCATTCTTGTACCATATCTTTTGAATATATTTCATTTTTTCAAAAAATCGAAGAGCCTTAAACTTTGAATTAATCCTTATGTAATATCCCGAGATGTCTAATGTTGAATTATGGATAGCTTTTATTGCTTTAACAGGTGCTATGGGTAAATCTTTTGTTTGGTACGCCATTATTAATCTTGATATTCTATTGTCTATTACGCTTTCATCTTCGTTATTTATCATTACTGCAAAACCTATATTATATTCAGGAAGATAGCGAAAATCAGCGTTGCTTCCGGGAACATGACCGCCATGTCCATGATACGCAAAACCTTTATAACGAGAAATGTAGTTTGTTAAGCCAATACCATCACTAAATATATCTGAGTTTGAAACAGTAAAACTTTCTCCCCTTTCCATTCTTTTTAGGGAAGAGTCTGAAAGCAACTGTGTGTTGTTTATTTTGCCACGATTAATAAAAAATTTAAGCATGTTAACCATATCTTTGGGGGAGCCAATAAGTCCTGCTGAAGGACGATAAAGAGGATATAAAAATGGCAACAGATTTCCGTTATCATATCCTTTTGCACCAGCCTTTTTATATTTATCGGAATTACTGAAAGACATATCTGTAATCCCCATAGGCTTGAAAAAATATTTATCGATATAAACTTCGTAGGGCATCCCTGAAACCTTTTCAACTATATATGCGGCTATACTCACACCAAGATTACTATATGAAGTTCGTGAGCCGGGAACATACTTCGCTACTCTGCCTTTTGGATAATATTCGAGCGATTGTTTAAGTGTTTTTATATTAGGATTGTTACAGCCTAACTCAGCTAAACTCCAATCATTTAACCCCGCGGTGTGTTCAAGAAGATTTTCAACCCTGATTGGATGTTTATCTTCCCATGGATTTATAATTTCTAAATCAGGAATTAAATCCTTAACCTTATCTTTTAAACTTAAACGACCTTCTTCCTGTAATTTCAAAATGGCTAATCCAACAAACAATTTTGAAACTGAACCAAGCCGAAACAAGGTATTTTCGTTCACATCAATATTGTTTTCTTTATCTGCCTTACCAAACCCTTCAAGCATTATGGTTTCATCACCCGATACCATAACTACTCCCGCACCCGGCGTATTGGTTTCTTTTAATATTTTCCTGATCGATGCCTTTAACTCGCTCAGAGTCTGAGGGCCTTTATCTTTATTCACATCCTGTGCGAAACATAGTGACATACTCAAATGTAAAATCACTACTAAAGCAATTGAATTTTTGATGTTTTTCATTTTTTAGATACTTAAATTTGAAAATAATTATTAAGTTTGAAATGGCTAAATTTATGAGGCATAAAGCAACTTTAAGGTCGATATTCCTTATTCAGATATAAAAATACTACGGTAAGAACACTGGAACTGAAAGGCCTGCAAACTAATAAGAACGGTCAAACTCCCACGCCTGCAAGCCTTTCAGAATACCAATTAATATCTTACCACATCCACGCTGGCAACGCCTGCCTGCAGATTAATTTTGATTTTATTGGTGCTTGTAGCAAAATTGGGTGTCTGATACAGTTGTTTGCCAATTTTGGAAAATCCTTTAAAATCCTTGCTCGACATAAATGTATTGGAAATAATTTCGCAGCCTGCACTCTCGGGTACACGAATGGTGATAGATGCGGCACCGGCTTCCAGTTTTACATCCGTAAGCGGGAGTATCGCGCCTAATTTAATATCGAGTTCCGAAGCGCCACCCTGTATTTTCAGGTTGCGGGTTTTAAAACCGGAAAGGTCAAAATCAACAGAGGCGGCTCCCACATTGAGATCCAGATCCCAAATAGGGTTCGGATTCAATTTCAGTTGCACGTTATTCCGGATATTGCCGTTGTTGAAATCTCCTTTTTCGAGTGAAAGATCAATTATAGTCAAGCTGTCTTCCACTTTGGCAGTCATTGAGTAATTGGCCTTTTCGTTGTCGTGTTTTACCTCAATAAGTTTGGCTGTAGTGTCCTTAATCTTAAAATCACCAACACCAATATTTAGCTTAAGCTGGGCAAACTTTGTGAGGGAGTCATAATTTTCGGACATCACATTGTTATAAACTTTAGTATTATCGTCATCATTATCCCTGTCATTTCTTTCATTCCATTCAAAGTTCCAGTTATGATTGTCTTTCGGCCCATATGCTTGTACTGCGATAATTGTAACCACAACAGTTACAAGTGAAAGCACCAGTTTGACCCAATCCTTAATTGGTATCAGTGAAATCCCCCAAAGAATAAGAATAACCGGCCAGAGCTGCCACATCGAATGCCAGCTGAATAACAATACACCTGTATTTTTCAGGATAAAAAGGACGCCAATCAGCACCAGCAGAAGTCCCCAGAATATTTTACGGTAGCTCATAGTATTCGGTTTTTATTTGGTTGAAAAAATTTATAAGTATTTCAATAAATGAAGTGATTTATTACTTTTCTTCTTTCTTTTCGCTTTTTCGTTCGGCTAAGCTGGTTGCAATAAGTACGCCACCTAATATTACAAGAGCGAGAGGCCACATGTCACGGAAATGAATAGTCGGGATAAATCGGTTTGCAAGAAAAATGATACCCAGCGTTATCAGAACGATTCCACCTATCAGACTATTACGGTTTTCATTTTTTACCGGGATATTGAATGGATTAGATGTACCGGTGGAGTTGTCGGATGCAGGTTGTTCACCCGGATTTTCAGTACCATATGGCTGACCGGAACCCATATTGTAATTAAAAGAAGTTAGCGGTTCTAGCGGCAAAGCAATCCACAAAATAAGGTAAACTATAGCGCCACCACCGCCGGCAAAGGCAATGATCACAAATAATAACCTGATAATTATGGGATCGATATCGAAATACTCGGCTATTCCACCTGCCACACCACCAAAAACTTTGCTCTTAGCTGAACGATACAAACGTTTATTCTTTTCCATGACTTTATGCTTTAAAATAGTATTGTTTATGCATGTGACGCAAGGTTTCGGATTAGGTTACACGGGAATACTCTTTTTGAAAAAAATAATCTGATAAATGCCGGCCTTTAATACTCAATACTTCAGATCCTGCTACCAGGTTATGATTCAAAATCGATAATAGAAGATAATTATCAGAATTTAAAAATGCAGGCTTATCAGAAAACACAGATTAACCTCATTCCCCAAAAGGAAACTATTGAACAGCCTGAAAAGAAATTGTTGGTTTCGGTTATCCTTACTTCAGGAAATTATTCTTCATCATCTTCGTCATCGTCATCATCTTCAAGTTCAGGATCGGGTGCAGGAGTTACCCTTTTTGCCACAAGAATACTGATTTCATAGAGTGCATATAAAGGAATAGTAGCAATTGTCTGACTGAAAACATCGGGGGGTGTAATGATTGCAGCTACAATAAGAATAATAACTAACGCATATTTTCGGTTAGCTTTCAGGAATTTTGGAGTCACTATTCCCAGCTTGGCAAGAACATAAACTACTACAGGCAGCTCAAATACAATGCCTACTCCCAGGATTGTAGACGTAACCGTGCTGATATAGGAGGATAGCGAAATCTGGTTAAGTACCGTTGTACTCACCTGATATGTACCAAGGAAATTGAGAGTCCAGGGAACCATAAAGTAATAGCTGAATAATACCCCAAGAATAAACAGAAGCGACATCAAAAATACCGCCCGCCGCGCATACCTGCGTTCCTTCACATACAAAGCTGGCATAACAAACTGCCACAATTGGAAAATTATGATAGGAGATGCAATGATAAGTCCGGCGAACATCGAAACCGTCATATCGGTCATAAACTGGCCCGAAAGATTGAGGTTTATGATTGATAATGACATCGGAGGCAAACAAAGCGTGTCAACATGAATCAGCTCGCCAAGTTTACAAAGCCATTTATAGGTGATGAAATCAGAATTTTTGGGGGCGAGGAGAATTTTGTCAAAAATAAAACGGCTATAAATAAATGCAATAACAGACATGACCATCCACGCAGCGATCATACGGAAAAGCCGTTTCCGCAACTCAGTGAGATGATCCCAGAAAGTCATTTCCTTTTCGGAAACATCCGCTTTTTTTGATTTCTTTCTTTTGAGAAGTGCTGCCAAGTGAAAAATTATGAATGGCAAATTTAGCGTTTTTTTTGAAGCTCTGTAACCTAATTTTAAGTAACCAGAATATTCAGCATATTCCGAAATTACTGATTCTACCGGAATTTATATTTGGCTTTAACAGCTTTTTTAAATGGCAATAATAATGTTTCTCTATCTTTGGCAGGATTTTAATGCTTCGTACAAACACAACTCATACATGAATATGACCAAAACACTTATGCTCCTCCTGGCAGTTACGGCCATGCAGGTTTCTGAATCTAATGCCTGTACAGTAATAGTAGCCGGTAAAAAAGCAACTGCCGATGGCTCTGTAATGATTTCGCAAACCGATGCAGGGCCGGATTCTAGGATTTTCCGGGTACCGGCTCAAAAATTTAAGCCTGGCGATAAAGCTGCTGTATATTTTGGAATTCAGGATGCCGAAAGACCTCTGAACGATGACGGGACAATACTCGGGTATATCCCACAGGTTGAAAAAACCTACGCATATTTTCAGTCAGCATATTCGCATATAAATGAATTTCAGTTAGGTATTGCCGAAAGCACCACCTCTCAAAGAGACGAACTGATTGTTACCAGGGAAACCGGAAAGCAGATCATGACAATAGAACAAGCCATGATTTTTGCACTTCAACGCTTTAAGAACGCACGCGAAGCCACACAGTTTATTGGCGAACTAATGACAACTTACGGTTTTCTGCCTTCAACAGGCGATGGGTCGGAAACGCTGGTGCTGGCCGATTCCGAAGAAGCGTGGGTTCTGGAAGTCTTTAGCGTAGGTCCGGGCTGGACACCCGAGAGCCATAAACCCGGCGCTATCTGGGCAGCTCAGCGTATAGGCGACGACCAGGCCGCGATGATCCCGAACTGGAGCATCATCAAAGAAATTAATACCGCCGACAAAAAGAATTTTATTGTTTCGGTAAATTATATGCAGTTTGCTATTGATCGCGGCTGGTATAACTCAGCATCAGGCAAACCATTTATATGGCAGGAAATTTATGCCCCTTTACCCGAAGAATTTGCCACCAGCAGGTTTTGGCTGTTCTACCAGACTTACATGCCAAATCTAAAAAAATGGCCCAACCGCTTTCTCGATCCTGCCAATCCATATAAAGGAATGCAACCTTATTACCAGGTTGTTGAACCACTTTCCCTTTATCCGTTTTCGGCTACACCCGAAAAGAAAATCTCGGTTCAGGATTTGATAGCTTTTCAACGTTCCACTTTTGAAGGCACTATTTATGATATGACTTCTTACCCGGAGTGGCTGGTGCCAGATGGAAAAGGGAATTATGTAAAAAGTCCGTTGGCAACGCCTTTCCCGGGAAGCGATATGCGCAAATTAATTAAACAGACTTACCGCCGTCCTATTGCGCGGCACCGTGGTCATTATGGAATGATATGCCAGCTTCGCGGCTGGTTGCCAAACGAAATCGGCGGCGTTTATTGGGTGTATCTCGACAATCCATATTTCAGTCCTTATGTTCCAATTTATACGGGCAATCTTTCGGTTGCCGAAACCTATAACCTTTACGATCCGAATAAATATGACGAAAAGTCGGCGCGCTGGGCAATTGATTTTGTTGACAACCTGGCGAACCTGAAATTTCAGGAAATCAGCAAGGATGTTCAGGCGGTAAGAGATCCTTTTGAGCGTGAAATGTTCACAAAACAAAATCAGATTGAACTGGAAGCACAAAATCTTTACAAAAAAAGTCCGCAAGAAGCCCGGGAATACCTTACATCCTATTCAAACGGACTGATGAATAAAGTAACCGAAATGTACACAGGTCTGCGAAATACGATTATCACGAAGTATACAAATAACCATGAGTAATTTCGGAAAAGAAACATTCTGAAAATCCTGATGCATCATTTACAAAATTATAGACTTTTACAGAGGGAGGCAGAAAAGTACAAAACCTTAATATTGCCGACCACAATAAGCTTACTTAAAAATGATTGAAGCACTCCGTAACATCCGGATCGAAGATTTCGACTACCCATTAACGGCTGAGCGAATTGCACAGTTTCCGCTCGCTGTGCGCGATACTTCGAAATTGCTGGTAATGAAGGATAATGTGATTTCGGAAGATACTTTTTCAAATATTGCTTCCCGCCTTCCATCAGACAGCCTGCTGATATCGAATGAAACACGAGTTGTTCATGCACGATTGTTATTTAGCAAACCTTCGGGCGCCCAAATCGAAATATTCTGCCTCGAACCTGTTGCACCTACAAATGACATACAGCTCGCTTTTCAGCACCATCAAAGCTGCACCTGGAAATGCCTGGTGGGAAATGCGCGCCGTTGGAAATCGGGGACTTTGCAGCTTGAGAGTGAGGCAGACGGAATTCCTTCAACACTTACAGCAAATATGGAATCCCGTGATGAAGCCACTTTCCTGATCCGGTTTGAATGGACGCCGGCAAACCTTACTTTTGCGCAGGTGCTGGAACATTTCGGCAAAATCCCATTACCTCCGTACATTTCGCGTGAAGCATCGGAAGATGACAGCATCCGCTACCAGACTGTTTTTGCCCGTAACGATGGTTCAGTTGCTGCTCCTACTGCAGGGTTGCATTTTACACCCGAAGTCCTGTCGTCACTGGAAAAGAAAAATATTAAAACAGCTTCGGTTACACTACATGTAGGCGCCGGAACATTTAAACCCGTAAGTTCCGAAACAATTGGCGATCACCATATGCATTATGAGCAGGTGATAGTTCCCTTGAAACTGCTCAAAGAAATTCTGAAGTATAAAAACAAACACATCACCCTGGTAGGCACAACTACAGTGCGTACACTCGAAAGCGTTTACTGGCAGGGAGTGAAATGGCTTAATCGGCCGATCGTAGAACTTGTAATGCACATTGAGCAATGGGATCCTTATCTGAATCCTGCCACGAAACCGGTTTCTACCGAAAAAGCATTGCAATGCGTAATCGATACACTCGAAAAGTCAGGCTTATCCGAGCTTCATGGAGAAACCTCCCTTATGATTGCACCTGGTTATAATTACCATATTCCTGATGCCATAATTACCAATTTTCATCAGCCTAAGAGCACTTTGCTGTTATTGGTCGCCGCATTTGTCGGACCTGGTTGGAAAAACGCTTATAGTTTTGCGCTGGCAAATAATTTCCGATTTCTCAGCTATGGAGACAGTTGCTTATTCTTTAAACATGAACTGAAATAAGATGTCAGTAACCGGAATCATTCTTGCTGGCGGCAAAAGTTCGCGCATGGGTACCGAAAAAGGTTTGCAGGAACTCTGCGGAAAACCGCTGATCACTTATGCGATAAGGGTTCTTTCAGGTTTTTGTTCCGAAATAATAATCAGTTCATCTTCTGATGCGTATCAATCTTTTAGCTTCGAGGTTGTAGCCGATGAGTTTCCCGGAATAGGCCCCATGGGTGGTATTTATTCCGCATTGAAACATAGCAAAACGGAGAAAAACCTGGTACTTTCCTGTGACCTGCCATTTGTTTCAGAAGAATTAATGTCGTTTATTCTTGAAAATTCTGCCGGTTACCAGGTTGCTGTTCCCTGGTTGGGGAACCAACATTACGAACCGCTTTGTGGCTTTTACAACATTTCATTATTAGACCGCATAGAAAGTTATATTCAGAACGGGAATTACAAATTACCGGATTTATTTGAAGAAATAAGTATCAATCGGTTGATAATCAGCTCTAGCCTGGAATTTTATAAGGAACACCTTTTTCTAAATGTTAATTCGAAATCTGACCTTGCAACTGCCGAAAATGTAATGTCAAGGTCAAATACTGTTTAATTTCTTGATTCCTCTGATAATTTTATCACAATAAATATTCTTGTTGATTAATTTATTTAAGTTTCGGTTTTACCGAATCAAACTAACAAACCCACGCCTTGTAATTGTTCCGGAATTTAATTCAGGTC
>JBBRYZ010000014.1:0-42991 GCA_038237165.1 Bacteroidales bacterium
AGGCTTCCGTATTTCCACATTCGGAAAGTCCTTTAACGGTTAATGTAAACTCTATCGACCCGATTTCACCTGCAGAAGGAGTATAAATTGGATTCAATATTGTTGAATTTGAAAGACTCCCATGCCCGTTGTGTGACCACGAAACTGAAGAATACTTTTCAGCTGTTGCCCCTGAAAGCTGATAGGGTATAGTTGAGCATAAAGGAGCATCAGGTCCTGCATCTGCCGTAACCTTTGATGAAATAGTAACCAGTTGTATGCAAGTTGAAGTATTGCCATGCATATCTGTTGCTGTCCAAATAACCGTTGTAGTTCCTTCTGCAAATATTGATGGTGCATTATTGCTAATGATAGGTGATGTGTCGCAATTATCGGTAGCTATTGCAGTTCCAAGAACAGGTTGTTCTCCAGAGCAAAGGGTAATAGCGGCTGGACATGTGATTACTGGTTTTTCAGTATCATTCACAGTTATTGTCATTTCACAGGTTGATGTGTTACCACATTCATCTGTTACAGTCCATAGAACGGTGGTAACTCCTACAGGATATAATCCCGAAGCGTCAGACGTTTGATTAAAGTTGTTTATTAGTAGAGGTGTGCCGCAGTTTTCAGTTATTGTCGGCTTGGGAACTGTAATAGTAGCTCCACAAATACCCGGATCATTATTTGCTGTAATATTTTCCGTACAACTGATAGTGGGAGCCGTTACATCCTGAACAGTTATTATCTGCGAAACGGAAGATGTGTTAGAGCAAGCATCTGTAGCAGTCCATTTGCGGGTTAAGATATAACTGTTTGGGCAGGTTCCGTCAGTACGAACTTCCTCGAAAGTTACTATTGGTGTTGCATCACAATTATCTGATGCGGTTAAAGTAGCTGCCAAGGGAACTGCACTGCATTCAACAGTAACGTTAGCAGGAGCATCGCTCAGTTTAGGAGCTGTTACATCCCGAACAGTTATAATCTGCGAAACACTTGATGTATTTGAACAAGCATCAGTAGCAGTCCAGATGCGGGTTAAGATATAATTGTTTGGGCATGTTCCTTCGGTACGAACTTCATTAAAAGTTACTACAGGTGTTGCATCACAATTATCTGATGCGGTTAAAGAAGCTGCCAAAGGAATTGCATTGCATTCAACAGTAACATTGGCAGGAACAGAACTCAGAATTGGAGCGGTAAAATCCACAATGATAAATGAGGCTGTTGTAGAAGAAATATTTCCACAGTTGTCTTTAGCTAAAAAAGTTACATCAGCTGAACCGCTTGCCCCACAAATGCTGTTTAATGTTAGAAAATTATTTGTCCAGCTTATTCCTGAAATATTATCCGAAGCGATAGCACCACCATTACTGGCAAGCCATGCATTAAGTTCTGTAGAATTTCCAGTTCCGTCGCATTCAACTGTCTTATTTTCTGCAAGGGTTGTGATAGTTGGGGGGGTATTATCAACTATTACAATTGCAGCATCTGAATAAGCTACACAACTTCCGTTTTGAACAACAGCCCTGAAATGAGTAGTTTGGGTCAAGATACCTGAGGTAAATGTGGTTTCCGTATTCGGAATATCTGTCCATGTGGTGAAAGGAGCAACCGAACTTTGCCAGTTAACTACCGAACCGCTGTGTCCTGATAATGAAAGTAAACCGCTTGTACCATCGGAGCAAATAGTAGAACCGCCTGAAGTACTCCCCCCTGTTATTGCCGGATGGATAATTACCGTAATAACTTTCGAGACAGGCGGAGAACAGCTGTTCCCATCTGTAACATTAACAGTATAACTCCCTGCGTTTGCCAAGGAAACATTCGGAATAACAGGATTAGGAATATCTGATGTAAATCCTGCTGGACCGGTCCATGAATAAGCGAACGGATATTTACCACCATCAATGGTGGTAGTAAGTTGAAGCGCATCACCCTCACATGGCGTATTTGCATGAGCATTAACGGTTAATGGCAGCGGTGTTATAGTGCCAAAAGATATATCATCAAGCCCAAAATCGTTGCCTGCAGCGCCCGGTTCAAGATCAACTATATTCAATAAAGCAGAATTTGAGTTACCTGAATTCCATACTCCGTAGAAATGTATCCAATTGTATGGAGGATTATTATTGCTCTGATGAGCTGGCAAAGGACCAGAAGTAGTTCCCACCTGATTCCCATTAACACTGAATCGTAAGTTGGCAAAAGGTTGAGAACCATTCAGACTAATGCCATAGGCTGAGAAATAATAATCTGTGTTTGGAAGAATATTCATTATTTGCTGTGACCAAACAACGGAATTATTATCCACTCCGTTCACAATCATAAAATTCCCGTTATTTGTGGTATGATCCCTGCCCCAGAAAAACATATGACTAAAATGAGGATCCCGGTCAACAGTATACCTGTTTTCGGGTATCAATGCATTTGGTCCCGGAGCAGCATAAATGTATGAAGTCGTAAAACCAACATTCCCAAGTTCAAAATCTCCGTTTACTACCAGATTCGATGATATATTCAAAGTTTGAGTAACCTCATCACCACTTCCGTTATTTACAGTTACAGTGTATTCACCTGCCACATTTACAACGATATCCTTGGTATTCATCACAGGAATGGTGTTCCAGGTATAAATGTAATTGTTAGTAGCCGGATCAGGATTAGCAGTCAATATAACTGAACCCGGAACTGAGCAATAATCTGTTGTAATTGTTACAGTAAAATTTTGGGCAAAACTTAGCTGCTGAATTATAAATAAGGCCAAAATCAGTATTAAGGCTTTATATTTAATCATACAAAACCCCAGACATTTTGAAGTTGATGAACTGAAGTAAGAGGCTTTTTGATAATAATTTTTCATGGCAATGAGTTTTTGTATGTTGTTGCAGGTGATTCAGGGATGATGAGTTTTATAAAAAAAGGTGCATGGAACTTTAGAATGATGCTTTATATCATCCTGCGTATTTTTAGAAAAAGTTTTTGAATCAGGAAACCAAAATGTGATGAATTAAAAAATGTATATCCTATGTTTAGAAATGACGCTGCGATGCAGGAACTATAGGAATTAACAATTTCTTGTCCTGAAATGGAACTGATGTCCGATGGCATCAACAAGGAAGACGAGTCAGGGTAAATAGTTTTTACTGCCATGCTATTTGATTTATAGTGGTTTACGAGAAAAAATAGCAGACGAGCAGTGTTAAAAGACAGGTTTCAGCGCTTTCAACAGTTCTTTATCTCTAAAAATCATGCCATATAACGTATGTATCAGATATACAGATATATATATTGAATATACAATTATTGATATATAGATGTGTCCCTTTTTGGAAACCCTGAGCTGATTTGGGAACTAATTCCTAACATGAATTGATTTTTGCTTTAGGTATAATGTAGTTTATAAACGTCAAAGTAGTCCGTTTTAACTATAAAATACGACTAATTCAACGCCATATACGCAACTAATTACATGATATTTAGATCCTTTAGGAAAAATAGAATGTTAATTTATTTTGTAGTGGATTGACTTACCAAATAACTTTACCAGGTTGAAAATTTCCACACTGTTTTCGAGTAAAAATCTTTTCCGGGGCGAAGAATTACATCCGGAAACTCTGGATGATTCATTGAATCAGGATAATGCTGGGTTTCGAGGCAAAATGCAGTATGATTTGTGTGTGGCACTCCACATTTCCCGGAGAGTGTTCCATCGAACCAATTAGCTGTATAAAGCTGAACTCCGGGCTCGGTAGTAAAAACTTCTAATACTCTGCCTGATTTCGGCTCGTGCACACTTGCCACCAAAGCCAGGCTTCCCGTCTTGTTCCTGAGAACAAAATTATCATCATAGCCTTTATAAAGTTGTTCAATTCTTTCACCAATCTGATGCGACTGAGTAAAATCAAACGGAGTTCCGTTAACAACTGTCAGATTTCCGGTGGGTATGCTATTGTCATCGGTCTCAGTAATCATATCGGAGCTGATCATAAGCTCATGCGAATATATTTCACCTGAGCCTTCGCCTCCCAGGTTGAAATAGGCGTGATTTGTCAGGTTTACAGGCGTGGCTTTATCCGTAACGGCAAAAAACTCTATATTTATTTCATTTTCTTTAGTAAGCGTATAAATTGTTTTTACTTTAAGATTTCCAGGAAATCCCTCTTCGCCATCTACACTCAGGTAAGTAAGTTCCAGCCATGCTTTGTTCTTATCCTGAAAAATTTTCGCGTCCCATAATTTGTGATGAAATCCGTTAAACCCTCCGTGTAACGAGTATTCTCCCTGGTTGGCTGATACTTTATATTCAATGCCATCAATGGAAAAACGCGCACCACCTATTCGGTTGCAGGTTCGACCAACGATACAATTGAAGTAATAAGGGTTTTCAATCCAGCCTTTCCAATCAGGCATTCCAAGCACAACATCAGCCAGCTCCTTGTTTTTATCCGGAACTTCCAGCGATATAATGGTTCCGCCATAATTGCTGATTTTCATCCTGATCCCTTTCTCATTCTCAAGTGTGTATAATAATGCCTCTCTTTTATCAGGCAGGTAACCAAAATGTTCGTATGAGGTTTTCATAGTTATGGTTTTAAAAATTTCTTTGTCAGAAGTTTATATAACAGCAATTCTGGATTTAAGTAAAAGAATTTTAGTTGCATCCATTCAGCAAATATATTAAATTTGTTGGCCATTACTCGTTTAATTAAATCTGTTTCAAAGTTAAAGTTCCAGATAAATTTATTTCAAATAGTCTCTTACTATGATAAAAATCATTTCTAATCCTAAGCAATTCTTTCTGATATTGATTATCAATATCACTTTTATAATTACTGTGCAGAGTCAGGTAAATGAAAATATCAAAGATTTTCCGTTTAACAACCCCGAATTAACAATTCACGCAAGAGTTGACGATCTGGTATCACGGCTGACGCTTGAAGAGAAAATATCTCAGATGCAACATACTGCACCCGCTGTTCCAAGGTTGGGGATTCCTCAGTATAACTGGTGGAATGAGTGTCTTCATGGAGTAGCACGAAATGGAGTTGCAACTGTTTTTCCCCAGGCAATCGGGATGGCTGCAACTTTTAATCCTTCGCTGATCGAACGGGAAGCGGATGTGATATCAACCGAAGCCCGGGCTAAATACGCTGAAGCTATAAGTAAAGGCCAGAATGAAATATACCAGGGTCTCACCTTCTGGTCACCGAATATCAATATTTTCCGCGATCCGCGATGGGGCAGGGGCCAGGAAACCTATGGTGAAGACCCTTTTCTGACCAGCCGAATAGGTGTTGCTTTTGTACATGGATTACAGGGTAAAGATCCTCATTATTTTAAAGTTATTGCTACAGCTAAGCATTTTGCTGTTCATAGCGGACCTGAATCCGAGAGGCACAAATTCGATGCATGGCCATCTGAAACAGATCTGTTTGAAACTTATCTTCCTGCCTTCGAAGCCTTGGTTAAGGAAGCCGGAGTCTATTCAGTTATGGGCGCCTACAACAGGATTTACGGAACTCCTGCCTGTGCAAGTGATTTGTTGATGGAGAAAATCCTTCGTGGAAAATGGGGATTTAAAGGTTATGTGGTATCCGACTGCTGGGCTGTTTCGGATTTTTACAATTTTCATAAATTTGTAACAACACCCGAAAAAGCAGCTGCTTTGGCTGTAAAAGCTGGCACTGACTTGTCATGTGGGCCGGAGTATGGCACACTGGCAAAGGCTATTGAACTCGGTTATATCACAGAAAACGAACTGAATGTATCAGTAAAACGTCTGTTCGAAGCCCGTTTCCGACTGGGAATGTTCGATCCGCCTGCAAAAGTTAAGTTTGCAACAGTTCCCTCAACTGATTATAACACTGAAGCAAATCGCAGCCTTGCCAGGGAAGTTGCCCGCCAAAGTATTGTTCTACTGAAAAATGAAAATAATTTGCTTCCAATTTCAAAACAGATAAACTCCATTGCAGTTATAGGCCCTTATGCAAATGATACAAGTGTTCTGCTTGGAAACTATAACGGGACGCCATCAGAGCCGGTAACTCTTCTGGCAGGAATTCGAAATTCTGCCGAAAAAGGGAAAAATATTTTTTACAGCCAGGGAGTTGAAAGGCCCGAAGTAAGGGCTCTGCGTTCCGAAAACGCAGATATTACCGGGGATGTTTCATTTAGAGAGGCGGTTGCAGGTTCAAAGAAAGCGGATATTGTAATATTTATTGGGGGTATTTCACCAAACCTTGAAGGCGAAGAAATGGATGTGAAAGTTCCAGGTTTTTCTGCCGGCGACCGTACTTCGCTTGATCTGCCTCTGAACCAGCAAATCTTGCTTTCGCAGTTAAAAGCGACAGGCAAACCGTTGATTCTGGTTCTCACGAATGGCAGTGCTCCTGGGATAAAATGGGCTAAACAAAATGCAAATGCAATTGTTGAAGCATGGTATCCGGGTGAAGAAGGTGGTAATGCCCTGGCTGATGTTCTTTTTGGCAGATATAACCCATCAGGGCGGCTTCCTGTAACTTTCTACGAATCGGTAAATGACTTACCTGCATTCGAAGATTACTCAATGAAAGGCCGCACTTATAAGTATTTTAAAGGAACTCCTGTTTACGCATTTGGCTACGGATTAAGCTATTCTTCCTTTTCTTATTTAAAAGCTGTGTTGAATTCACCGGAACTTTCCGAAAAGGATACCATTGTTTTATCGGTACATATCATCAACACCGGAAATTTTGATGGAGATGAAGTAGTTCAGGTTTATATAAAGCAGCCTTTGGATGTTTCCAATCAACCAATTAAATCGCTGGTAGCTTTTGAACGGGTTCATTTTATTAAAGGAGAAACAAATGATATTAAAATTGCAATCCCTGTATCGCGTCTCCGTCATTATGATCTGAACATAAATGATTATTCCGTTGCAAAAGGCAAATACGAATTGCTTATTGGTTCATCGTCAGACGATATAAGGTTGAAATTAAATGTTACTATCAAATAAAGCAACTATGTCAACTATACTTTGAAGAATCATCTGTTTGCTTAATAACAAAAAACGCCACCGGAAAATACCTGGTGGCGTTTTTTAGTATGGTAAACTTCTTATTAACCCTGAAGTTTAAAGTAGATAGGCATGTTGAAAAGAACGCGAACCTGTTTCCCGTTTTGTTTTCCGGGATGCCACTGTGGCATCATTTTAACTACACGTTTAGCTTCTTCGTCGCAACCACCGCCAATACCGCGAAGTACTTTTACATCGGTTACATTTCCTTTTGAGTCAACAACAAATGAAACATAAACTGTACCTTGAATTCCATTTTCGGTAGCTTGCTGAGGATATACGATATTTTTAGCGAGGAAAGCATTGCGCTCGGTTTCCCCTCCTGGATAAGATGGCATTTCTTCAACAATAGTGAAGACTTCTTTCTTTTCCTCAGGTACTTCGATTACTTCTGCCTTTGTTTCAGCTACTGGTACTTCATCAATAGCTACTGCCACGTTGGTCGAAGTTTTAGCCAGATCATCCTGGTTAAAAATGTCGGCATTTTCCACAACTTCTTCAGTAGTAACAACGGGAGCAACAAATTTTACTTTTTGCTCAAGTGCTGCTGGAGGAGGAGGTGGAGGTGGGGGAGGAGGGGGAGCGTCTTCTTTAGGTTTGTCCATGTCCATGAAATCAGCGCTAGCTACTTTCTCGACATATCCAGCCCTTTTCTGCGCATAATAGCTCGAAGCAAGTGGATACGCCAGGCCTGCAAGTAAAATTGCAATGGCTATCAGTAACGCCCTGTTCATATGCTTATTATACAATTTACGCAAAATGTACGCTCCGTAAGTTTTATTCCTGCGCTCAAAGACGATTTCGTCCATTGGAGCTGCATCAACTACTTGCTTTGTCATTTTTGTGTCTAATATTAAATGTGAACAACAAACTTTGTCAACATCTGATGAGTTATTTTTTAGCCGGTGCGGAAACTGCGGTTCCAGCTATCATTTGCTTTTCTAGATCACTGATATCAACTACAGCGTAGTTAGCAACAGTGCAGATTGCCATTTCATCAATAATGTCTACTAAGTTTTTGTATTTTGCCTTGTCATCAGCTTTGATAAGAATGATAGGCGCTTTCGGATCGACAGTTTTCTTTAACACTTTTATTCTTTGTGTTAAAGTATCATTTGATATCACCAATTCTCCCTTAGTTACTTTTTGCTTCAAATCGTAAACAGCTTTAAAAACTAATTTATTTCTCTGAAGCAACATTTTACGAATTCCATCTTTACTGTAATTCGTTGTAATTAATTGAGGAAGAGGCTGTTTCGGATCTGCAACTCCAAAGTAATAGTAAATTTTGTCATTACCTGAGACTAGAATGTTGATTGTCCTGTCAGCTGCAATTTTAGGTGCATCTTTAGGATCATCTTTCTCAGTCTTATCAGGCATAGTAATTTCCATTGCTTTAGGTTTGCTAAAAGCTGTGGTTAGCATAAAAAAGGTAATCAGCAAGCACATCAAGTCGACCATAGGGGTCATATCGATATGCGTCGAAAACTTTTTGGCTTTCTTTTTGCCGCCTTTTTGTTTGCCTTCCGCTTGGATTATTTCAGCCATATTTTGATTTCTTTAAATTATTAACATTTAATTACTATTCTGGCAATTTGGCTTCGTCCTTCATGAGGTTGGTGGTAAGGTTAAACTTGTTAACCTGGTTGTCCTGAAGAATATCCATTACGTGTTTTACAGTTTTGAAATCAGCGTCTGAGTCTCCTTTTATGGCTACATCGGCATTTGGATTTTGAAGACGGATGAACCTAACCCAGAGATTTAGCTGATTATCTGTTGAATCAGTTGGAATCCCTACGTTAAATTTTTCACGGTCTTTTGAATCGGCGGTATTAAGCCAAGCCTTCATTTTATCAACCGGCATACCAAAGGATGCCCAGTTTGAAAAGGTTTTTAATTCCTTATCAGTAAAAGTCAGGTGATACTGTTCCGCCATTTTTTTCAAAACTTCTTTTCTAATCAGTATGGATGTGTCTTTCCCATTGTCAAAATTGAGATACACTTTATTATCCTTACCAACAAGAATTGTAATGACATCTTTTTCAGGACTAACCTTTTCGCTGATAGAACTTGGCGTATCAACTACGACAGCTTCTGTTGGGCGAAATGATGTTGTTAGCATGAAGAAAGTAAGCAAAAGGGCAAATAAATCCACCATAGGCGTCATGTCGATGTGTGGAGTCCTTACCGGTGCTTTAATTTTTGGCATGGTTTCTTGTTTTGTATTGTGAAAACCGGGCGCAAAGCGCCTTGCTACATTTGATACTAACAGCTAACCTTATTTGGTCTGCGCTGCAAAAGTTTGTGTTAGGCTGAAACCTGCTTCGTCAATTTTGTAAGTCATTCCATCAATCTTCGTTGAGAAGTAATTGTAGAAAATGATAGCAAGTGTTGAACCTGTAATACCAAATGCCGTATTGATAAGAGCTTCTGAAATACCGGTTGCAAGAGCAAGAGCATCAGGAGCACCTGCCTGAGCCAAAGCGGCAAATGCGCGGATCATACCAAGTACAGTACCGATAAGACCAATAAGTACCGAAATTGAAGCAATGGTAGATAAGATAACCAGGTTACGCGACAACATTGGAAGTTCGAGAGCGGTAGCTTCTTCGAATTCTTTCTGTAACGAAACAAGTTTCTGATCCTTGTCAAGCTTAGTGTCCGACTGAAGTTCTTTGTACTTAACCAAACCGGCTTTCATAACATTACCGATTGAACCTTTTTGTTTGTCGCACGAAACGATAGCCTGGTCAATCTGGTTGTTGTTAAGGAAACCCTGAAGGTTTGTAACAAATACGTTGATTTTACCTGTACCTTGAGCTTTGCGAAGTGTTAATGCTCTTTCGATGGTGAAAGTAAGAAGTACAATAATAAGAGTGATCAGCAGAGGTACAATCATACCTCCTTTGTAAACCATCGCCAGGTAGTTGCCCGGAATCGGATGGCCATCAGGATTTCCGCCTTCAAAGTTAACAGGATTTCCCAATACATAATAGTATATCAGGAATGCGAGTGCCAGTGCAATTAAAATTACTCCAGTTGCGAAAACTGAACGAAGTGTTTCTTTCAACGATTGACCGTTTTTGCTCATTGTGATAAGATTTAAGATTAGTGAATGGTATTTAATTGTTTTTGGGTGAATTCATTCGTAAACTCAACGCAAAGATAAAAGATTTTATCTTTTAAAAAAGCCTTTGTCTTGAGAAGATTCATTTTTATTGCAAAAAAGTACATTTCTGTAAAATGGTATCCATCAAATACTACGTACAATTTTGAAAATCAGTTAAATATGTTATTGCTGTTTCAGATTTTTAGGTCTGAATTCAGGACATCGTGCTTTCAGATCTTTCAAAGCACTCATTGCATTCTCATAAGTTGGGTCAATTGCCAGGATTTTATCCCAATACTCAGCCGATTCGCAATATTTCTTGTTAACCAGATAATAATATCCAAGGTAATTATATGCTTCGAAAAGATCTTTCGAATACTTGACAGAATCGGCGCTTGCTTTTTCTATCAGCATATCATAGAAAGGCTTGGCTAGTCCTTCTTTTGTTTCGGGATCCAGGTTAGAGTATATTCTGGCACGGTAAAGGTAAGCAGGTTCAAAATCAACACTCATCCTGTTTACTTTTGCAAAAGAGGAATCAGCTTCAGCCCAGTTTTGGGCGTAATAGTAGGCAAGACCCATCTTCCAGTAATCATTGATACCTGCATTAGGATACTGAACTTTTAATTTATAGGTATCACCTGCATTCTGATATTTTTTTGCTTTACTGTACAAAGATGCCACTTCAGTTAAAAGATCAAGATTGGTAGTATCGGTTTCAAAAGCCTTCGTAAGGCTGATAATACCTAAGGAATCCTGGCCATTTTTAATCATAATCCTACCATCATAAGCATAATCTTTTGATGTGATTTTCTCAGTCGGAGCATTCTTCATAAATTTTCCCATGTAATATTTTGCTTGTGGGAATTGTTTCTCCTCGAAATAAGAATATGCCAGCGCCCGGTTAAGGTCGTTAAATGAGGTAGAGTCCATTGCCATAATCTCATGAATCTGCGCAATTGCGCCTTTGTAATCTTCGGTCTGAATCAGCATGTTGGCATAACGGCGTTGTGCGGCTATATTTCTGCTGCTCAGATCAAGGTATTTCTTAAAGTTTTCTTTCGACTTTTCGGGTTGATCCATCTTTGCGAAAAGAAATCCCATTTCGAGGTATGCCGGGGCAAATGAAGGATCTATAGCAAGAGCTTCCTGGTAATAGTTTAGTGCATCCTGATAGCTTCTGATCCTTGTATAAAGCTGACCAAGTCTTACGCGGGCTCTCTTGGACTGTGGCGCAAAATCCTGTGATCGTTTATAATTTTCAGCCGCTTTACTGCCATTATTAAATGTATTAATCCAATAATCGCCAAGAACCAGATACAATTCAGGGTTCTTGATATCAAGCGAGGCGGCTCTTCTTAAAAACCCAAGAACCGTTGCGCTATCCTTACTATTAACTGTTACATAAGCTTCAGCCAGTTGAACCAGCAGGGTTGCCTGTTCCGGTTTTGTTAGAGCGGATTTTACTTTTCTTGCAGGAAGAAATGTTTGTGCCTTGGCGAAATTCTCTTCGGCAAGCGCTTTGTTGTTCTGTAGAAGAGCAACTTTTCCAAGTCCTACATAGTTGAGGGGTTCATTAGGATTAGCTGCAATACCTTTATTGTAACGATCAAGAGCCTTTTTTGCTATTGCATCGAAAGGAATATTGGTAGGATCAATTAAATAGGAGGCTAGTTGATTTTCACCACTATAATAATAATACTTGCCATTGGCAGGCTCTGCTTTAATAAGGGCATTAAAAGCATTATCAGCAGCATCGAATTGCTCCTGGTTTGTCATATTTAAGGCCTTATTTAAATCCTGGCCCGATGCAACACCTCCGATTACCAGCAAACTTACGCCAATGAAGGTTGTTTTGATCATTCTCGTAATTCGTAACATAATGATTCCTCCTATCTAGTTGATGAATTAGTCTTTCTATTCTTATTTCTTTATTTCTATTAATCTTATCGGCATGGTAGCAGGCACAAGTCCTGACTTTAGAATTATCCGTTGACCCTGGTCTCCAGCTACAAATGATGCAAAACCCGTGCCAAGACCCGAAAAAGTTTCCCTGCTTATCATGTAAACATCTCTACAGAATGGGTAAGATTTTTCGGCGATATAACCCTGGTATGGTTTGCAGTAATTTTTAGGATCCGTTCCAACTTCAACAATGCGTACATCTTTTAGGAATTTTTCTGTAACGCTATCCTGAGTATCACTTATCCAGTTAACACTGATAATTCCAAGCGCGCTTTTGTTATCTCTCACATACTTAATAACTTCAGCGTTATTATTTACTGCGAAGCAATTAGCAGGGAACTTTCCTGTTAAAGCAAACTTTTCGCGAAAATAACGCACATTACCAGATTTATTGTTATCGAATACTACATTTATCGGAATATCAGGTGATTTTGGATTGAGTTGCTTCCAACTGGTGATTTTACCCCTGAAAATATCGGCAAACTGTATGTCTAATAATAAGGTATCAGGATTTGCCCTGTTTACAATCAGCGCCAGTGCATCATGTGCCACTTTGGTAGTACGGGCAACAAACTTCTGCGTAATAAGATAGTCCTTTTCTGCTTTGGTCAGTTCGCGGGTAATTACGATGGTGCGTACCGAATCATGCATAAAATCTGCCAGAACATCGGCTTCAGGTTTGTAGGAAGGCGTTATTTGGGCATCTGGATAAAAAGATTCGAACGTATAAAGCTCTGTATCAAACAACAATTGGAACGATTCATCAATACCCATTTTTATTTTACCTCGTGTGGGTGTTTCATCGAGGGGTTGAACTCCCATAGGATTATGGCAGGATACGACAAGCAGCATCAGCGTTGTGATGGCCAGGAAGAATGGATTCAGAACAATGCGTTTCATCTTTAAATCTCCTTTAATCGTTAGTTTCAGTTTTCTTTGTAATCATCTTTACAAGCCTGTAAAATCCATAGGCAATCAGAAATAAACCAAATGAAAATTTCATTGCCGGTGGGAGATCAGGGAATTTGTTGGTAACCAAAATCACAAGTCCTAGGCCTACATAAATAGCAGCCATCAGGTATCCGAAATAAATCATGAATTTTGAAAGCCAACCCTTGCTAAACAACATACCTACCCTTTTCTCTGTTTCCGAAATACGTTTTACAACTTTAAATTCTTTTTCCGTAATAGGAAAATGTCAAATTAATTACAACTTCATAACGCTTAACGCTTTTTAAGGACGTATAAGATTGCCTTCAGCAGAATCCCCAAAATTAATAAAAAAATGAAGACTTCCTGCGCTAGTTGGCGTGCAAAAGTAATTTTTTTTTTAAATGTGAAAACATTTTTTTGAATGTTTGATAAATATCATTCAAATCATTGCATTTTGTCTTTCATTGGAAAAGTTTTAAACTTAATTGAACCGAAGCGATACCTGGTTGCTTTTTAGTATTGTATTAAAAATTTCATTTTAATCGGCTTCCGATATGCTTGCATGGGTCTCAAAAGAATGTTCACTTATCCTAAGATGTATCAACCGTTCATTTTCCATAATAGGTCCGAATATTTTTTTTAAATTAACTTGCATATATGGTATAACAATCTATATTTGTCGGCTCTATTCCGTCTAAACTAATTTCTAAATTATCTTCAAAATCAACCCTATGCTAAACAAAATCCCGCTCATGACCTTAATTGCCGTTACTTTGATAACAGCTTGTAAGAACGAAAAAAAAATGAAAGAAAATCCGTTTCTAACTGAGTATTCTACTCCTTTCCAGGTTCCTCCGTTTGACCAGATTGATAGTACGGATTATATGCCTGCTTTTATCGAAGGTATTAAGCAACATGATGCTGAGGTTGATGCAATTACCAACAATGCAGAAGAGCCTACTTTCGAAAACACTATTCTTCCTTTTGATAAATCAGGTAAGATGCTTTCTCGTGTTGGTAAGGTGTTTTTTAACATGACTGAAGCTCATACCAATGACCAGTTGCAGAGTATCGCAGGTAAAGTATCGCCTTTGCTTTCGAAACACAATGACGATATTTCGATGAATGCAAAGTTATTTGCCAGGATTAAGGGACTTTATGACAAACGTAAAGATTTAAAACTTGATGATCAGCAAGTGCGCGTAGTTGAAAAATACTACCGTGATTTTGAACGTCGTGGCGCAAATCTGCCTAAGGAACAACAAGATCAGTTACGGAAGGTTAACGAGGAACTTTCGATGTTATCGTTAAAATTTAGCGATAATCTTCTGGCCGAAACCAATAAGAACTTTAAACTTGTAGTTGATAAAAAAGCAGACCTGGACGGACTGTCCGATGATGTTATTTCTGCCGCTTCCGAAGCTGCTGAAAAAGATGGTCAAAAAGGCAAATGGGAGTTCACACTTGCAAAACCAAGCCTGATCCCTTTTCTGCAATACGCCAAAAATCGCGAATTGAGGGAGAAAATTTATCGTGGATATTTTATGCGTGGCAATAATAATAATGCAAACGATAATAAAACCATACTTGCCGATATAGTAAGATTACGGGCTGAAAAAGCAAAATTACTTGGATTCGAAAATTTTGCAGCATATGTGATTGATGACAATATGGCGAAAACTCCTGCTGCTGTTGATGCCTTTCTGAATAAACTGATGGTTGCTTCATTGCCGGTAGCAAAAATGGAACTGTCGGAAATGCAAAAAATAGCTGATGCCGAAGGTGCTAATTTCAAACTTCAGTCGTGGGACTGGTGGTATTACGCCGAAAAACTCCGCAAACAGAAATATGATTTGGATGAAAATGAATTGAAACCATATTTTAGCCTCGAAAACGTTCGTAACGGGATGTTTGCTGTAGCCGGCAAGCTTTATGGAATCACTTTTACAAAAGTTACTAACCTGCCTGTTTATCAGAAAGATGTTGAAACATTCGAAGTAAAAGAAGCTGACGGTTCACATTTGGGCATACTTTACCTTGATTATTATCCGCGTACCGAAAAACGTGGCGGAGCATGGTGTACTGATTTTCAGTCGGTCGGATGGGAAAATGGCAAAAAAGTTGATCCTGTAGTTTCGATGGTATGTAACTTCACTCCTCCAGCCGGGGATGTTCCGGCCTTGCTTAACTGGGATGAAACTTCGACCTTATTCCATGAATTCGGGCACGCTTTGCACGGTTTGTTTACGCTTGGTAAATATAACCGGACAGCAGGAAGTGTGCCTCGCGACTATGTGGAACTTCCTTCGCAGGTTATGGAGAATTGGGCAGGCGAACCACGAGTGCTCAAAATGTATGCAAAACATTATAAAACAGGCGAAGTGATTCCTGATAAGCTTATTGATAAAATCGTAAAAAGCGGTTTATTTAACCAAGGTTTTGTGACTGTAGAATACCTGGCAGCTTCAATTCTTGATCTTGATTATCATAAGCTTGCAGCTCCTGCAAAAGTTGATCCAATGGACTTTGAAAAAGAATCAATGACAAAAGCAGGATTGATTCCGGAAATTCTGCCCCGTTACCGCTCAACTTATTTCTCCCATATTTTCAGTGGCGATGGCTACTCGGCAGGATATTATGTTTATATCTGGGCTGCTGTGCTTGATGCAGATGCCTTCGATTATTTTACTCAGTCGGGCGATATTTTTAATCCTGAACTGGCTGCTAAATTTCGTAAGAATTGTCTGGCCGAATCAGGAGATGATGAAGGAATGATTCAGTATAAAAAGTTCAGGGGACAGGAGCCATCCATGGATCCATTATTGATTCGTCGTGGATTAAAATAATATTTTGTATTTATTTGATTAAGCCTTGCTTTTCTTCGGAGAGCAGGGCTTTTTTTTATTCCCTTTTTCGTGGATTACAGAATTAAAGTGAATCTGAAAGTATATCATGATTTTATTCTTCGGTCTAAAAAGCTACTTTTGCTTTCTCAATTCGTTCAAATGCCAGAATACATTCTTTCGAAATCGACATATATCCGTGGCCTGCAATGTCATAAATCGTTATATCTGAATAAGTTCAGGCCTTACTTGCGTGATAAGATTACTGAAGAACAACTTGCAAAGTTTGCCCGGGGGCATGCTGTAGGAAAGATAGCTCAGCAGCTTTTTCCTGGCGGAATAGTTTTAACGAAACCGGGAACGGCATCTGCTCAAAAAACCGCTCAGCTTATCAGTGAAGCTTGTCCTGTAATTTACGAAGCTTGTTTTATTTCCGATGATGTTATTGTAGCACTGGATATACTCGTAAAAACGAAAACCGGTTATAATGCCTACGAAGTAAAAAGCAGCCTGGCGTTAAGCAATGTATATTATAATGATGCATTTCTGCAATATCATGTTATAAGGTCATCAGGATTAAAACCTGAAAAATTCTTCCTTATCCACAGAAACCCTGAAATTGAGTTATCTGATTCCGGAGATTTGCATGAAATGTTCATCTTTACTGATGTTACTGAAGAATGTGTAGCGCATGAAGATATTATTCATAAAAATATAATACAAATGCTTGAAGTGATGAAACGTGATAAATCACCTGATATAAAGCCGGGTATGCAGTGTATGAAGCCTTATCCTTGTGATTTTCGGGGTGTTTGCTGGAAGAAAATTACGAAAGAAGAACAGGATGAATTATTAAGTGAAAAGTGAAAAATGAAAAGTGAAAAATGAAAAATGAAAAATGAAAAATGAAAAGTGGGAGGGAAATAGTCATTTGAAAATAATAGCTGAAGCTAAGCATACTCAATAATATAAATGTGCTAAATAGAAATAATGAAACTAATAGATCTCTCTCATACCCTAAGTCACGGGATGCCGGTTTTTCCGGGCGAAGCCGGGCCGTCAATTATAAGAGACATTTTACCCGAAGAAGCCGGACATGTAACTCACAGGCTCGAATCGAATATGCATACTGGAACGCATATAGATGCTCCTTTTCATAGCAAAAGCGATACTATTACAATTGACAAATACGCTGTTGAATTGTTTTCTGGATCGGCTGTTTTGATCGATGTAAGCGGATTATCAAAAATCAACATGCAACTGGAATGGAAGCAACTTTTCAGACAATATAAAATTGTGCTTTTTTATACCGGGTACAGTAAACAATGGGGGAACGCGAGTTATTATTATGATTATCCGGAGTTTGACATTGAAATAGCTAAGGAACTTGTAGTTGCAGGAGTAAGAATTGCAGGATTCGATTCGCCGTCACCCGACAAATCGCCATTTGCTTTTCACACTGTTTTTCTGAAAAATCAAAGATTCCTGATTGAGAATCTAACCAATCTTGATCAACTTAAAGGAAAAGAAGATATTACATTTATGGCTTTCCCGCTTAAAATTGAGGCAGAAGCCTCGCTTATACGGGCAGTAGCGATGATTCAGGAATATTCAGGTTTTATTTGCAGAGTTCTTGTACTTTATTTTCCAGTTCTTCGCCCCGCAATTTTTTGGCAACAATTTTACCATTTTTGTCAACCAAAACTGTAAATGGAATAGCGGTTACGCCATAGGCTGCCGCCCCGTCGGATTTCCAATATTTCAGGTCGCTAACATGGTTTGGCCATGTAAGGTTGTCTTTCGCGATGGCTTTAAGCCAACTATCCTTGTCTTTGTCAAGCGAAACGCTGTAAATTTCAAATCCTTTATCCTTGTATTTTTCATACATTGCCACTACATTCGGGTTTTCTTTCCGGCAGGGACCGCACCATGAAGCCCAAAAATCGATAAGTACAACTTTCCCTTTCAGTGACGATAGTTTCCTGATTTTACCTTCAGCATCTGGCAGTGATATTTCAGGTGCCGGTGAACCGATGGCCGTTTTTCGTTCAACTTCCACCATCTGATGGTGTTGCTGTACAAAAGCATTTTCAGGATAGGCTTTGAATGTTGCGGCATCCGTTTTATCAATGATATCAAAGTCATTTGCCATATCAAGTTTATCCTGAAAAAATATCCATGCAAGCGATGCAGGATGTTTTTCCATTTCGATTTTCAACGCAACTTTCTGTAACGAGTCATTTGCATGGAATTGATTGATAATAATAGTTGCTAGTGAATCGCGCTTAGGCGACGATTGTATTTCATTGTATTTTTGATTGAGAGCAGCTTTCTGACTTTCGAAAAGCTGGGAATTCCTCATTGTGCTGTATAAAAGCTGGGTGTGAAACGATCCATCGATTGCTGCATCACCACCAAGTTTTGCACCCGTAGTCTTCAGACTGACCTTTTCTCCCGGAGTAAGAATCAGCATCATATAGTTGTTATCATCCAGCCTGAGTCTGAAAATATCAGCTGAAGTAATTGGAGCAACAAGTTTAAATTTCCCATTGCTGTCAATAGCTGCCGAAACAAAAATCCACGGATTCTGGCCGTTGAGAGTATCGAGATAAATCCTTGTATAAGCGCCTTTATTGGTCAGTGTTCCATTAATTACAACGGGATTCGGTGCTTTCTGCGCCTGGGCAATAGTGAATAAAAGAGTTGATATTACTATCAGGAAGAATTTGTTTTTCAGTGGATTCATTATCATTAATATGTTAATTAGTATGCGACAAAAGTAGCTAATATTCTTCAAAAACCATGCCTGGATGAAGTTTGTTCATTATTGGTCCAAATTATTCAGCAGGAATAAATCATACCTTAGTTCAATAGAAGTCAGATTAAGTGGAATACTGAAATTAATTATATGATTGCTCTTAATTCTGCATCATATTTATATACATTTGCATCGTTTTTCGATTCATAAACTAAAATAAATTGCAATGCCTAAGATTTCGCAACGTGGCATCAATATGCCAGCATCGCCTATCCGTAAACTTGTTCCATTTGCTGAAGCTGCAAAAAAAAGAGGAATAAAAGTCTATCATCTGAACATTGGGCAGCCTGATATTAAAACACCGCAGATCGCTCTTGATGCTATCCGGAACTTTGATGGAAAAGTTATTGAATACAGCCATTCGGCAGGGAATGAATCCTACCGTAAAGCACTGGCCCAAAGATATACCAGTCAGGGAATTAATGTGGATCATAACCAAATCATTATCACCACAGGTGGTTCCGAGGCAATTCTTTTTGCCATGTTTTCCTGTATGAATCCGGGTGATGAAATTATTATTCCCGAACCATTTTACACCAATTATAACGCCTTTGCTTTAACGGCGGGTGTGGTTGTGAAACCCATTACTTCGCATATTAAGGATGGTTTTGCACTTCCCGCGATCAGTGAATTTGAAAAAGCTATTACTCCTAAAACCAAAGCTATAATGGTATGCAACCCGAACAATCCTACGGGTTATCTTTATAGTAATGAGGAGTTAAAGCAGTTGCGCGACCTGGTTTTAAAACATGATCTGTATTTATTGGCCGACGAAGTTTACAGGGAATTCTGTTATGGTGGAGATCATCATTTCTCGGTAATGAAACTGGATGGGCTTGATCAACATGCAATTATGATCGATTCGGTTTCGAAAAGATACAGCGAGTGTGGCGTTCGTATTGGCGCTTTGGTTACACGCAATACTGAAATTTTGAATTCGGCATTGAAATATGCTCAAGCCCGTTTAAGTCCCCCCTCATTAGGTCAGATTGTTGGTGAGGCTTCGCTACAAACCCCTGATAGCTATTTTACTGAAGTTTATGACGAATATATTGCCCGACGTGATTTTGTGGTTGAAGAACTGAACAAGATTCCTGGCGTTTTTGCTCCGAAACCCAAAGGTGCATTTTATGCCATTATCAGCTTGCCGGTTGACGACAGCGACAGATTCTGCCAGTGGTTGCTCGAGGATTTCAATTACGAGAACCAAACTGTAATGCTGGCTCCGGCTTCCGGTTTCTACGCTACTCCTGGTTTAGGGAAAACTGAGGCACGTATCGCTTATGTGCTGAAAATTGATGATTTGCGTGCCGCGGTAAAATGTTTGGCTGAAGCTTTGAAGGTTTATCCGGGACGCGTTTAAATTCGGAATTGGGATTTAGGATTTGGGATTTTGATATTAGCCGAAACTCTGCTCTTCGTCCCCAAAACTATCAGGATCTCTCATCGGTCAGTAACGCTGAAACTTTGAAACCCTTTATTCAAAATCAGGGTAAAGCAAGTAATTTTTACGAATTTTCTTAAACGCATTGAGATCCGGTTGCCACGTCTTCCGGATTTCTTTTTCACTTTTTCCTGCAATAATCTGCTCACGTAACATACTGCTACCTGCCAGTTTATCAAAATAATTAGTAAAAAATTCAGTTTTGGGACTCAGATTTTTGTACGCATCAATCAGCCATTGCAACTCAATGTGTCCTTCTTTTTTCATGACTTCAGCCTGAGAATCCAGATTCTGTCCGTAACACAATTGTCCTTTCAGTGGCGGATCCTCACTTACGCCTTTTATAGGTTTGGGCGTAAAACTAAATGTGCCTGAAGGAAGCTTTGGATGACCATATATTTTAAACGGACTGTCAGTTCCACGTCCTACACTTACTACCGTTCCTTCGAATAAACAAAGCGATGGATAAAGGTATATGGAATTCATGTCCTGCAGGTTTGGTGAAGGTGGTACCGGCAACTGGTACCGGGAATTATGCGTGTAATTGCTGCATTTTATGATAGTGAGATTGCATTGTTCCCCATCCTTTAACCATTTTTCGCCGTTTATCATTTTTGCGTATTCGCCGATAGTCATACCATAAACAATTGGAATTCTGTACATTCCAATAAATGAGGAGAATTTAGGATCCAGAACGGGTCCGTCAACATAAAATCCATTCGGATTTGGTCTGTCGAGCAGGATAAGTGGAATATTATTTTCGGCACAGGCTTCCATAACATAGGCCAGCGTTGAAATGTAAGTATAAAATCGGGTTCCCACATCCTGGATATCAAAAATCATAACATCAATGCCGGCCATATCAGACCGGGTTGGTTTTTTATGATTACCATAAAGCGAAATTACTTCGATGCCGGTTTTCGGATCTTTTCCATTCAGGATTTCCTTGCCATCAGGCTGATCACCTCTGAAACCATGTTCCGGTCCAAATATTTTTATAACATTTACTTTTAATACAATCAATGTATCAACCAGATGAGTTTTGTTGATAAGGGAAGTATTATTGGTAACAATGCCGATTTTTTTACCTTTTAGCATTGGCAGATATTCGCTGGAAGCATAAGCGCCAGGTAATATACCAGGGTTTATGGACAATTGATTTTTTACATTCTGCTGATGTTGGCAACAAGCTGAAATAGTAACTGACGCCAACAGAAAAAGTATTATAAATTTGATCGGTTGCATATTATTATAGAATGGGTGTGATGATTTATTTTTATTCAGGTAGTTGCAAAAATCATGCAATAGTAATGTAAATTGATGTTACAAGTTTGAGGTTTTGTTAAAAAAAATTATAGGTAGCAGGAAGTGATAAACAGAGAATGATGTAAACCGGATAAAAAGGGTATTTTTGCAGCCGATGAACACTGAACAGTTTATAGCCCGTCGTTTGATCAAAGGTGGCCCCGGAAGTTTCTCGGCGCCTGTGATACGGATTGCTATCATCAGTGTTGCCCTGGGACTGGCGGTTATGATTGTTTCGGTGGCTATTGTAACCGGTTTTCAGAAACAGATCCGCGATAAAATTGTTGGCTTTGGCTCACATATCCAGATTGCAAAATTTGACTCGAACAACTCGTTTGAGTTTGAGCCGATAAGTAAAAACCAGGCGTTTTACAGCAAGCTTGAAAAAACTGACGGCATAAAGCATATCCAGGTTTTTGCTACCAAGGCTGGTATTATAAAAACGGATGACCAGATACAAGGCGTTGTATTTAAAGGTGTTGGAGCCGATTTCAACTGGTCGTTTTTTAATGATAAACTCGTTTCCGGAAAAGGATTTTCTACAACAGATACTGCGGCCAGTAATTCAGTTATTATTTCTAAGAATCTCGCCGATCTATTAAAAATTAAGGTTGGTGATCCGCTTCGCATGTATTTCATTATTGACAACCTGGCACGTGCCCGGAGGTTTAATGTTTCGGGAATTTACAATACCGGGCTTGGCGATTTTGATTTGAAATTTATTTTCGGCGATATACGCCAGATTCAGAAATTGAATGGCTGGAGCGATGATATGATTTCTGGATTTGATGTTTATATCAATGATTTTAACCAGCTGGACAAAATGGGGAAGGTTGTTTACAATACAGTTGGATACGATCTCAACACCAAAACAATACGTGATCTTTATCCCCAACTTTTCGATTGGCTTGATTTACAGGATATGAATGTAATCATTATTCTTATTCTGATGGTATTGGTTTCGGGGATGGCGATGATTTCGACTTTGCTGATCCTTATCCTTGAAAGAACCAGCATGATTGGTGTATTGAAAGCCCTTGGAGCGCGCAACCTGAGTATTCGCAGGATATTTCTGTATAATGCCGCCTATATTGTAGGAAAAGGATTACTGTATGGAAATATCGCAGGTATAAGTATTTGCCTGCTTCAGCAATATTTCGGCATTGTCAGCCTGCCGCAGGAATCGTATTTTATGAGTGTTGTACCTATCAACCTGAATATTATTCACTTACTTCTGCTAAATGCCGGTACATTGATTGCCTGTACTCTGATGCTATTTCTACCATCTTTTATTATTGCTCGCATTAGTCCGGTAAAAGCAATACGCTTTGATTGAGTTATTTGCTCAGATCAAAATTTCGAAATAATTTCCAACTCAAAGAAAGTTCTAATGCGCTTTTTATCGTTTTTCCCCGATTATTCGTATTTAAGAAACTTTTCAACAAAACAGAAGAAGATACTTATAACGGAACCAGGTAAGCTGCCACGATATGGCATGCCAAACCCAGCAGCACGAAGACGTGGAAAAACGTGTGTACAAACTCGCGCTTGGCAAGAGCGTAAATTACCGAACCTGCAATATAAAATACGCCTCCGGCTGCCAGCCAATACAAAACTGCAAGGCAATCATTTCTCAAAGCCACATTTATCAGGGGTTTTATGGCAATCAAAATTACAAGACCCATGAGTACGTAGGAAGCCGTTTTGAGATTGTTGTTGGCCTTAAGTTTTCCGAAATTAAAGCCAATTCCTGTCAAAGCAGTGAGCCAGATCAACACAAAAATCCCCCAGCCCCACATGCCTTCATCTCTCATCAATATCAATGTGAATGGAGAATAACTGGCGGCGATGAGCAGATAAATGCTACCGTGGTCGAAATGACGCAAAACGGCCTTTAGTTCGGGCTCCTGTGCATAATGGTAAATAGTGGACGAAAGCATACAAGCCAACATGCCAAAACCAAATATGGAATAAGCCAGAATAGCCCACTCATTACCGGCAGCAACAGCCCTGTGTATTAACACGATAGTAGCAATTGCCGCCATAAGCACCCCGAAGGCATGAGTCAGGTAATTTGCCGTTTCTTCGCGCTTACTGTATGATTTCAAATTTTGCATTGCATTCTAACTTAAATTATAGTTGGTACTAAGTAAGCTGATCAATATTATTTGTTGCAAGTTCAGCATATTTAGTCCATGCAATAAATAAATACTGATAAGCCTGGTTTCGCTATTCCAACGTACTACTGGGACAGTCCGGATCATCGGACACATCTACCATTCCGGATTGGTCGGTATAACCGTATAAGCGGTCAAATTTTACCCGGTATTTTATTTTCAGGAATTTACGCCTTACTTTGAGTGTAGGTGAGAGTTCACCTGTTTCAGGAGACCACTCCGCGCAGGTGAGTTCAAACTTTTTAACCTGTTGGTGATTTCCGAGGCCTTTATTTATTTTATCCACTTCCTTTTGAAAACGTTCAAGTACTTTCGGGTTTTGGATCAGGTCTCTGTTGTCACGAAATTTTATTCCATATCTATGGCACCAGGCGTGAAGAAAATGGAAAGTCGGACAAATAATGGCTGCAGCGTATTTCTCTCCTTCGCCAACCACCATAATTTGTTCAATAAAAGAGGATTCCTTAAACTTGTTTTCCACAACCTGTGGTGCTACATATTTCCCGGTACTCAATTTAAAAATTTCCTTTTTCCGATCGGTGATTTTCAGGATATTTAATTCATGTAATTCTCCAATGTCGCCGGTATGAAACCAACCTTCCTTGTCGACAACTTCACTGGTAAGGGCTTCAGCTTTATAATATCCCATCATCAGACTTGGGCCTTTCATAAGTATTTCTCCATCTTCAGCTATTTTTACATCCACATTATCCAACACAGGCCCCACGGTTCCAAATTTCATGTAAGGGTAGTCTGCATGGTTAACAGAGATAACCGGGGATGTTTCGGTTAATCCGTATCCTTCCATAATGGGGATTCCAGCTGCATTAAAAACCCGTGCAAGACGTTCCTGCAAGGCTGCACCACCTGAAATAATCACTTTTATGTTTCCGCCAAGAGCCACGCGCCATTTGCTGAATATAAGTTTGCCGGCGATTGAGCGTTGGAGTTCATAAAACCAGCCGTTGGCATTATTCAATTCAAACTTTAAACCAAGATCCACTGCCCAAAAGAACAACGCTTTTTTTATGCCGGTCAGCTCTTTTCCTTTCAACAGAAGTTTGTCGTACAATTTTTCAATAACCCTTGGTACGGCTGTAAATCCCTGTGGATTTATTTCGCGCAGATTTTCGCCAATAGTATCGATGCTTTCGGCATAATAAACGGATACGCCTCTGTTTTGAAGCAGGTAGTTAACCATTCGTTCGAATACGTGGCAGAGAGGAAGAAAACTCAGAAACCGGTCTTTATCGTCAACGGGCAAAATTTCGGTTGTTGCATGCACATTAGAGATAAAATTCCTGTGACTGAGCATTACGCCTTTGCTCCTTCCCGTAGTGCCTGAAGTATAGATAATTGACATTAGGTCGCCCTCGTCGATGTTTTTTTTGATCTCCTCTAATTTTTCGGGCACCTGATTTTCCGAACCAATCTTTAATAATTTATCCCAGTTTGGCGCTCCGGCTACCTGATCTATTGTGTACAGATGCTGAATATTGGCAATTGTTTTTACCAATGGCTTGATTTTATCATAGAATTCTTTAGAGGAAACAATCACCATTTTAGCATCAGAATTTGTGAAAATAAATTCATATTCCGTTGCTCCAATATTGGGATATACAGGCACATGAACCACACCTATCTGGCACATGCCCATATCCAGAAAGTTCCATTCGGGCCTGTTGTTGCTGATCGTGACTATTTTATCTCCTTTTGTAAAACCGGATGCCAGCAAGCTAAAACTTACCAGGT
The DNA here is from genome assembly GCA_038237165.1 of Bacteroidales bacterium. Classification (GTDB taxonomy): domain Bacteria; phylum Bacteroidota; class Bacteroidia; order Bacteroidales; family UBA4417; genus UBA4417. Next base: position 25,383 of record JBBRYZ010000014.1, read on the forward strand.
CGGCCATCCTTTTATACTCTGCGGTGGAGAATTTTTCCCATATTCCGTTTCGTTTAATAGCGAGTGCATCTTCTTTGGGATACTTTTCAACCATTAGCGATAAGATGTCAAATGTTCTGAGTACTTTCATGGGACAAGGATTTTGAGGGTTATTATTGGTTTTTTGGTTTAAATGTCCAGGTGAACCAAAAGCGGGCAACTACTTCGCCTTCGGTGTCGATGCCGTCAGTAAATACTTCAATAGTCTGACCTTCATTAGTAGCAATGCTTTGCGCGATGGTCTTTTCTAATAATTCTCCATGCAGACATGTAAATATGATGCGTGATCTGGCTTTTTTGACAAACTCAGCCCTTACTCCAATAACCAGCATGGAAACGGGAAATGGATTTTTCTCCACATGAGCCATGGCCAGGATTCCTGTCGAAAGCTCGGCAGCCATACTCAAAGCGGCAAAATAGACAGACCGAAAAGGGTTTTTATTTATAAAATTATAAGGTACTGAAATTGAAGCTTTTTCAAAATCCATCTCATCAACCCTGAGTCTTGCAAAAAATGCCAACGGTAAGTTCCATAACATGAAAAGCTTCATCCTGAAAGGACTGTTTGCCAATTTCCCGATTTTGTTTTTGCTTTTCATGATAGGATGAACTTAAATATCCGGAGCAGGTATTTCCACGTTTCGTTTTTATATTTAACTACTCTTTTTTAAAAAGGGTAATGATTTTCTTCGATCATGCGATTGGCAATGCGGCGGCGGACAGCTATTGAATTTACGTTGGCTGATTTGGTAAAACGTTTCATCCCCATCAGCATGGCTTGCTGCTCGTCACCGGCAGCAAAAGCATTCACTGCATCCACCCCCGATTTATTTATCTTTTCAGCCACATCATAAAAGAAAACATCTGTCATGTCCTTAAAAAGGTTTAGTTTTTCTTCGGTGAATGTTGCACTTAGTTTTTCTGTGCGCAATAAACACGATTCAGCAGCATAGGTAAACATGATCATGTCGGCCAGGGCAATCATGATTTCCTGTTCATCGGCAAATTTATCCATGTATTTTTGGATGGCCGAACCGGCAACCATGAGGATAGCTTTTTTGAAATTCACAATCATTTTCTTCTTCGTTTCAAAATAATCAGTTGAAACCGAGCCAAAATCAGGAATGCCCATAAGTTCTGCACCCACAGCTTTTGCAGGGGTAAGCAGATCGATTTCGCCTTTCATAGCGCGTTTCAGCAATTCGCCCACAATTACCATACGGTTTATTTCATTGGTTCCTTCGAAAATACGATTGATACGCGAATCGCGATAAGCACGTTCCACCAGAGTTTCAGCCGAATATCCCATTCCTCCATAAATCTGAACGCCTTCATCAACCACATAATCTAAAACTTCGGAACCGAAAACTTTGGCAATACTGGCTTCTATGGCATATTGCCGGATACCTTCAACAGTGGCTTTGCCTTTATCCATTCCCTGTTCCTTAAATTGTTGGATGGCATCGTCAATGTTTTGACTGGCGCGGTAGGTAAGCGATTCAGAAGCAAAAGTACGGATGGCCATTTCGCCCAACTTCCACTTTATGGCTCCGAAAGAGGAAATGAGGCTGCCGAATTGTTTCCGTTCATTTGCATAATGAAGTGCAATATCTATGGTGCCTTTACAGGCTCCTACGGCTGCTCCCGATAGCTTGATTCGTCCGAGATTCAGGATATTTAGTGCGATTTTAAAGCCTCCATCTCGTTCGCCGAGCAAATTACCTGCAGGGATTATTGCATTATCAAAATATACCTGGGTGGTGGACGACCCTTTGATACCCATTTTCTCTTCGTCGGCACCAATTGTTATACCAGGAGTTTTGGCTTCCACTATAAAAGCGCTCAGGTTTTTATCATCGCCTATTTTTGCAAACACAATCATCAAATCGGCCACACCACCATTGGTGATCCAGATTTTGGCTCCGGTCAGCGCATAAATCGATCCGTCGGCACTCAATACAGCTTTCGTTTTCCCGGAGTTTGCATCCGATCCTGAATCTGCCTCAGTAAGACAATAAGCACCTATAAATTCACCGGTAGCCAGTTTGGGAAGGTATTTCTGCTTTTGTTCCTCGGTTCCGTAATATAAAATGGGAAGCGTTCCGATACCTGTATGTGCAGAATAGGCTACGGCAAAACTAAATCCTTTACCCATTTCCTCCACGGTAAGCATGGATGTAACAAATTTTTGTCCAAAGCCTTCATATTCTTCCGGAACCGAAATGCCCAACAGACCTAATTCACCCGCTTCTTTAAGTAATTTTGTGAGCAAAACGCGGTCATGTTTTTCAAGCTGATCCATTTGCGGAAGCACCTGTTTCTCTGTAAAGTCCTTGCAACTTTGAGCCATCATACGCTGATCTTCATTAAATTCTTCAGGAATGAATACGTCTTGTGCCAGGGTTTCTTTTATTAAGAATTCTCCTCCTTTTGGCAATTTGTTTTGTGACATAGGGCTAGTTTTTTAAATTATATGTAAAGTTTGTTTTTTTTAAAGCATCTCAAATATTCCTGCACCACCCTGGCCTGTGCCGATGCACATGGTGACCATACCGTATTTGCCTCCGGTTCGTTTGAGTTCGTGAATTACCTGAACTGTTAGTTTGGCACCTGTCGCGCCAAGCGGATGGCCTAATGCAATAGCGCCGCCGTTTACATTTACTTTGCTTTCATCCAGGCCCACTTCTTTAATCACGGCAATGGATTGGGAAGCAAATGCTTCGTTCAGTTCGATGCAATCTATCTGATTAAGATTCATCCCGGCATGTTTCAATACTTTTGGGATGGCAACCATCGGACCAATACCCATTTTATAGGGTTCAACACCGGCTACCTGGTAGTCAACCAGTCGTGCGATGGGTTTAAGGTTAAATTCCTTGAGGATTTTTTCAGAAACCACCAATACAAAAGCAGCGCCATCCGACATTTGCGAAGAGTTTCCGGCAGTTGAAAATCCATCGGCTGCAAAAGTAGGACGTAGTTTCGAAAGTCCTGCCAGAGTAGTGCCTCTTCGGGGACCTTCATCCGTATCAAATAGCTTTTCCTTGGTAATAAGTTTGTCGTTTACTACAATATTTTCTTTGATGATGAATGGTACGATCTCTTGTTTGAATTTACCTGCATCGATGGCAGCCAGAGCTTTATCAACAGACTTCAGTGCAAACTGATCCTGTGCTTCACGCGATACGTTATATTCTTTAGATACCATTTCGCTGGTCAAGCCCATGTTTAAATACCATTTCGGATGGTCTTTAGCCACTTCGGGATTCGGAACTACCCGCCATCCACCCATGGAAATCATTGACATAGTTTCAGCACCACCGGCAACGATGATATCAGCCAGCCCTGCAGTGATTTTCGCGGAAGCGATAGCAATGGATTCAAGACCTGAAGCACAATACCTGTTGATGGTTGACCCGGGAACTTCTACGGTGTCCATGCTCATGAGCGATAGCATGCGTCCCATGTTGAAGCCGGTTTCGGCTTCCGGAAAAGCATTGCCAACAACTACATCATCGATTCTGTTGTGTTCTATTTGAGGGAAATCGGCCAGCAAGTGCCTGATAACTGTGGCGGCAATGTCGTCGGGTCGTGTAAAACGAAAGCTTCCTCTCGGCGCTTTTCCTATTGGTGATCTATATCCGCCTACTATATATGCATTCATGATTTTACGTTTTTCAGGTTAGTAGTTGATTTAGTTTCTCAGAATTTTACCGGACGTGATCAGACTTTGGATGCGTTCGAGTGTTTTACGTTGCATGCAAAGTTCGATAAATGCCTTGCGTTCCAGATTGAGCAGATATTGTTCGGAAACTTCCGTGAGGGCTTCAGATATTTCGCCTCCAGCCATCACCATTCCGAGTTTTTCGGCAATAAGCTTATCGTGTTCACTCATATAGTTAGCTGTCATAAAACCATCAGCACCTACGTAAACTAATCCAAGCGCTTCTTTTCCCAGCACTTTGATGTCCTTGCGGGGAACTGGTTTGGTATAACCTTTTTCCACCATGTTAAGAGCGACTTTTTTAGCATAAGCCAGCTGATGAGCGCGGCTTACAATTACTTCATCAATTCCGGGGCGCAAATAACCAAGTGTGAAAGCTTCGTAAGCTGAAGTAGAAACTTTAGCCTGACCGATGCTTAGGTACCGGTTCAGGAAAGCGTTTGTACGGACATCACCGTCTTTTAATTCATCCGAAAGCCGCAGGACAAACTCTTTAGTGCCACCTCCACCTGGTATCAGGCCAACGCCAAATTCCACCAAACCCATATAGGTTTCGGCATGGGCAATCACTTTGTCGCTGTGCATGCACACTTCACATCCGCCGCCAAGAGCCATTCCATGAGGAGCTGCTATCACCGGAATGCTGGAATACCGTAGCCGCATGGTGGTTTTTTGAAACCATTGCACGGCCATATCCAGTTCTTCGAATTCCAGTTCAATCGCCAACATATAAATCATGCCCACGTTGGCACCGGCTGAAAAATGTTCACCTTCGTTGGAAATGACGAGGGCTTTATAATCGGCTTCGGCCATGTCCAATGCTTTGTTGAGACCTTCGAGAACACCCTGACCGATAGTGTTCATTTTTGTGTGGAATTCGATGTTGAGAACGCCATCGCCTAAATCAAAAATAGTTGTGTCGGTATTTTCCCAGAGTACGTTGGATGAGCGAAGCACTTCGAGTGACAATAACGCTTCCTGTCCGGGGATTTCACTGTATGAATTTGAAGGAATGTCGTAAAACAGTTTTTTATCATCTTTTACCGTGTAAAAACTATTAATTCCGGCTTGCAACATTTCATAAACCCATTGGGCAGGCTTTTTGCCTGCTTCTTCCATGGCCTTAACCGTGTCTGGAACTCCAACGGCGTCCCAGGTCTGGAAGGGACCGAGTTTCCAACCAAATCCGGCATTCATGGCATCATCAATTTTATAAAGATCGGGTGTAATTTCGGGAATGCGGTTGGATGCAAACTGGAACAAACTATAGAAGGAACTCCGGTAGAAATCACCGGCTTTGCCTTTGTCTGCCATTAAGATGGGCATACGCTTAGCAGGATCATCAATACCTTTTGTTTTCTCAAAAACTGAAAATTTTGGACGGGCTGCTTCCACGTAATCCATGGTGTTGAAATCCAGCGACAGAAATTTTTTCTCACCGTTTTCTTCTACCTTTTTAAAGAATCCTTGTTTTGTTTTTGATCCCAGCCATTTGTTATCAAGCATTTTTTGGAGGTAGCCCGGAATTTTAAAAGCCTCGTTGGATTCGTCGTGGGTCATTTCACGGATATTATCGGCTACATGAACTAGCGTGTCAAGTCCAACGATATCTGCTGTTCGGAAAGTTGCCGATTTGGCACGACCAATTACGGGACCAGTAAGCTTATCGATTTCGGGAATGGTAAGACCGAGTTTTTCTACATTATTAAATAACTCCATAATGGAGAAAGTACCTATCCGGTTGGCGATAAATGCCGGAGTATCCTTTGCCAGCACGGGCGTTTTTCCGAGAAAACGGCTTGCATAATCAGCTAGGAAATCCAGTATTTCGGGAGAAGTTTTACTGGTGGGAATAATTTCGAAAAGTTGCAAGTAACGTGGTGGATTGAAGAAATGCGTTCCGCAAAAATGTTTTTGAAAATCTTCGCTGCGTCCTTCTATCATTTTTTCAACCGAAATACCGGAAGTATTTGATGTTATCAACGAACCGGGCTTACGGGAATTCTCCACTTTTTCGAATACCTGTTGCTTGATGTCGAGGCGTTCAATTATAACTTCAATTACCCAATCGCAGTCTTTAATCTGAGACAGGTCATCATCAAAATTGCCGGTAGTAATGCGCCTGGCAAACGACTGCATATAAATCGGTGAAGGCTTTGACTTTAAGGCTACCGTGAGCGAGTCGTTAACAATCCTGTTTCTTACGACTTTGTCATTCATTGTCAATCCCTTGATTTTTTCTGCTTCGGAAAGTTCCCTTGGGATTATATCGAGAAGCAATACATCGAGACCGATGTTGGCAAAATGACAAGCAATTCCCGAACCCATAACCCCGGATCCCAGCACCGCAACTTTATTGATTCTGCGTATCATATATTCTTAAATTAAAGAGTTAATCTTCATCTGAATTATTTCCAGTCAAAAGTGAGAGGTCATTTGTAACTTGTTGGCGGATTATCTCATTTACTCTCACAAAGGCCTCCATATCGGCTTGATTGATTGTTTCACTCAGTTTGCTGTTAAAATCAATAACTACCTTCCGAACCTTCGTCCTGAGTTCAAGCCCTCTGGGCGTTAAGAAAATCTTTACAACCCGCCGGTCCGCTTCGTTTGATTTCCTGTAAATTAATCCGTCATCTTCCATATTTTTCAGCAACCGACTTAGACTTGAAGGGTTCATGCCCATAATAGGTGCTATTTTGGTTGCCGGTACACCTTCCTTACTGATATTGATGAGCGCATAACCTATACCTTGTGTTATCCCGTTGTCAATAGCCAATATATTGTACATTCTTCGGGTAGCGAAAAGCGTGCTTCTTAAATGATAATCAACTGTTTCCTGTATATTCATTAAAATTAATGTTATGCGTGCATTGCAAATATAGTAAATAAACTATGTATTTAATATATTATATTTGAAAACCAGTAAATAAATATTATTAGAAAGATTTTATCGGTATTTGCTTTTGGTAATATGATTATAGAACACTGTACATCAGACAATAATGAATAATAAAATTATGCTGATACAAAAAAAATCCTGTAGCATAAAAAATGCTACAGGATTAATACCAGTTAAATCAGTTTCTTTCAAAATAATTACTCCATTGATTCCTTATTTATGCCAATCAAGGGTTGAAATTGTAACTTATTAATTGCCAAGCGAACTTTTCCAGAGTTTAAAACTCTGGAAAAGTTTAACCCCTTAAAAGACTATACATTAATTTAACCCTTGATTGACATTATTTACTAATCAAAATCTCATTTATCAGAAACGGCTATTAGTCTTAAACCAGCAATCCGATCCCGATAGCTATCGGGACCAAAATTCGAAATCACCCTTTCTTCCCTCCATGCAATCCACATTCTTTGCTATCCGGATTTTCCCACCACCAGCGGCCGGCGCGAAGATCTTCTCCTTTTTCAATTGCCCGTGTGCATGGCTGGCACCCAATACTTGGAAATCCCTGGTCGTGAAGTAAGTTGTATGGGATATCGTTATTTTTAATGTAATCCCACACTTGTCCTTCGTGCCATTCGAGCAACGGGTTTATTTTAATCAATCCGTTTGCCGAATCCCATTCCACAATTTTCAGTTCGGTTCGTGTAACGGATTGCTCACGGCGCAGACCGGTTATCCATGCATCTTTGCCTTTTAGTGCCCTTTGTAAAGGAACGATTTTACGAATGTGGCAGCATAGCTTGCGGTTTTCGATGCTTTCGTAAAACAGGTTTATTCCCTTGGTATTTACCATTTCTTCAACTTGTGCAGTGTCGGGATAATATGATTTTATCGCCATTCCATAACGGTTAATGGTACGGTGAAGCAAATCGTACGTTTCGGGAAACATGCGACCGGTATCAAGTGTAATGACATTTGCCGACTTATCGATTTTCGAAAGCATTTGCGTTATTACCTGGTCTTCGGCACCCAGGCTGGTAGCAAATGTAATTTTATCGCCAAACAATTCTAACGCTTCTTTGAGAATTTCCTCTGCTGTTAGTTTGGTCCATTTTTCGTTAAGCAAGTCTATATTTTGGGTAGTATTCATTTTGTTTTATAATTGTATTTCATTAATTTTAAATGACTTATTGACAGCCACGCCTTTTTCTGATTTCATTACGGAGCAACATTCATTCACCGCATCATGAACGAAAATAAGTATGTAATTATTTTCTGCTGCAGCTTCAAGAAATTCCTCTTTTTCTATCATTGAAACCAGTGGTTCGATATCAGCAGGAGGAACATATGGGATTGGCAAATTTGCCACCGAAGGTATAAAATCTCCCATGTAAACCACGGTTCGATCTCCCGTATTTATGAAAGGTATAAGTTGTCCGTGGGTATGGCCGTTGTATATTTTAAGCGTAATCTGATCAAATGGCTGTATTCCTTCCTCAAGCAATGTCAGTCTGCCACTTTCCTGCAAAGGCAGGAGATTGTCCTTAAAATAAGCGGCTGCTTCCCGTTTGTTCGGATTCATTGCCCATTCCCATTGTGATCTGGAAATCCAATAGTGTGCATTTTCGAAAACACATACGGTATTCCCGTTTTTATCAATCCTCGCAGCTGCACCAACGTGGTCATCATGTAGATGTGTAAAAAGAACATCCGTAATATCGTTTGCACTGAATCCCAGCTGCTCAAGTGATTTCAGGATACTGATCCCCGGCTGACGGTAATGGAAAGCATAATATTTCTCACTTCGTTTATCTCCAAGCCCAACATCGACGAGGATTTTTCGCTCGTGGTGAATAATGAGCAAACACCGTGTAGTAATATCTATTGTGTTATTCTCATCCGATTCGAGATTCCGCGACCATAGAACCTTTGGCACCATTCCAAAGGCAATGCCACCATCAAGTCTCCAGTTATCGGCAATTAAGGGAAAAAGCTTCATTATTTTATTCTTCTTTGTTTTTCTTTGCCCTGATCATGTTTTCCAGCATATCCCACATTTCCTGCGGAACGGCTTCCAGCATATTGAATTCGCCGGCTCCCTGCAACCATTCACCTCCGTCAATAGTTACCACTTCGCCATTTATATAAGCTGAAAAATCCGACATTAAATAGGCGGCCAAATTGGCTAATTCCTGATGTTCGCCAACCCTGCGCAAGGGTATTTTCTTTTTCAGATCAAATTTATCTTTCAGGTCACCCGGAAATAATCTGTCCCAAGCGCCTTTTGTAGGAAAAGGTCCGGGAGCAATTGCATTGAAACGGATGCCATATTTAGCCCATTCAACAGCCAGTGAACGTGTCATGGCTAAAACACCTGCTTTTGCGGTAGCCGATGGAACAACGTATGCGGAACCTGTCCATGCATAAGTAGTTACGATATTGAGAACTGTAGCTTTAGTTTGTTTCTTATCAATCCAATGCTTACCAAAAGCCAGGGTGCAATTTTTTGTTCCTTTCAATACAATGTCAATAATGGTATCAAAAGCGTTTGATGATAATCTTTCCGTCGGACTGATGAAATTACCGGCCGCATTATTTAGCAGTCCATCAACCTTGCCATATTCAGTTAAAGTAGCCTGAAGCATATTTTCAACTTCATCGTAGTTGCGGACATCACATTTAACAGCTAAAACTTTACCACCGGTTTTTGCATCCAATTCCAGCTTGGCTTCTGTTAATTTATCAATATTTCTGGATGTAATTGCTATTTTGGCTCCTAATTCCAGAAAATACGTTGCCATGGCTTTACCCAGTCCGCTTCCACCGCCGGTAACTACAATCACTTTATCCAGCAGACTACCGTCTTTAAGCATTGGTTTTTGATATTCTTCCATGGCTATAACTTTTTTTAATTCAACAACTTTGCTTAAAGCGAATCCCTCATAGGTTTAGCTAATTGGATTCGCATAAGTTACCGATTTGGTGCAAAGTTACTATTTTAAATCTTGCATCATGAACCTTTACCGGATTTGGATCGATTCAAAAACTAATCCTGCTTTCGGAATAGCTACGATTTTTTTATTGCTTGGCCGGGCACGCTTACGACTTTCTGCTTTACCTTCGCGAAATATAAAACCTAAGATATTTTTTATGACAAATAAGCGGGTTCATTTTATAGCCATCGGCGGAAGCGCCATGCATAACCTGGCAATTGCACTGCATCTCAAAGGATACGACGTAACCGGATCGGATGATGAAATTTTTGATCCGGCACGCGCACGATTGGATTCCTATGGTTTATTGCCTGAACAATTCGGGTGGTTTCCTGAAAAACTGGACCAAAGTATTGATTCTATTATTCTTGGAATGCATGCCCGTGGCGATAATCCGGAACTTGCCAAAGCAAAAAAGCTTGGGTTAAAGATATTTTCATACCCGGAATTTCTTTACGAACAAAGCAAGGAAAAGCTTCGCGTTGTAATCGGCGGAAGCCATGGAAAAACTACCATTACAGCAATGATTCTTCATGTTCTGCATTCATGTAATGTGGATACGGATTATATGGTAGGAGCAAAGCTCGAAGGATTTGAAGTAATGGTTAGGTTGACCGAAAAAGCCAATGTAATGGTTTTTGAAGGTGATGAATACCTTACGTCTGCACTCGATCTGCGCCCGAAGTTTCATTTATACAAGCCTGATATTGCTTTGGTTAGTGGTATTGCCTGGGATCATATGAATGTGTTTCCCACGTTTGAAAATTACATTGAACAGTTTCGCATTTTTATGGATATGGTTCCTGATTCGGGCTCTTTGATTTATTGCAGCCAGGATATGGAAGTTAAGAAGGCCGTTGAAACGGTTCATGGTAAAATGAAAAAACTGCCATACGGTGTTCCAAAACATACGGTTACGAACGGTAAAACCATACTTCATGCATCCGAAGGTAATTTTCCTTTGATGATTTTCGGAAATCATAACCTGATGAACCTCGAAGGAGCCAGATTGGTGTGTAATCAGTTAAACATCAGTAATGCTGATTTTTACAAAGCAATTTCAACATTTAAAGGAGCTTCCAACCGGCTGGAACTGATAGCTGATAAACCAGGTTTTAATGCGTATCGCGATTTTGCTCATGCTCCATCGAAATTAAAAGCCACCATACAGGCTGTGAAGGAACAATTTCCTGACAGGCGTCTTGTTGCTTGCTTCGAATTACACACCTTCAGCAGCCTGAATAAGGACTTTCTGAATCAATATGCAAACACGATGGAAAAAGCGAATGAAGCTATTGTGTATTTCTCGCCTCATGCCCTAGAGTTGAAAAAACTTCCTATGCTTTCTCCTGATGATATAAAACGTTCATTTGGGAAAGATGGAATGTTTGTTTTTTCGGATGCTGCTCAATTTAAAAAATTCCTGCTGGAACAGAAATGGGAGAATTCGAACCTGCTTTTAATGAGTTCCGGGAATTATGATGGTTTAAATGTGAAGGAATTTGCAGAGGAATTAGGAAAGCAGAAATAAGATAGCAAACAATAAATACCTCTGAAACTCCATAGCTGACCCAATTTAGGCTCACTAAACAATTGACTATATTTGCCGCTCTTTTAATTCTATATGCACGAAATCTTTAATCAGCTTTATTCCAATATTCTTGATACCTCGTGGCTCGAAGTGGTTGCGGTAATTTTCGGAATCCTGAGTGTATGGTTTGCCCGCAAAGAGAACATTTGGGTATATCCAACCGGAATTGTTAACGTTCTCATTTATGTCTATCTGTGTTTTGCTCACGGCTTGTACGCCGATATGGGCATCAATGCATTTTACTTTGTTATGAGTGTGTTCGGCTGGTATAACTGGACCCGGCGCGTTGATAAAACCCACCACGTCCCAATCAGTAGTCTCAATATTAAACAATGGCTTTTTTATATCCTGTTGATTGCCATTGCTTTCGGAATAATTTATTATGTTCTGCATACTTACACTGACAGCACCATACCTCTGTTCGATTCGTTTACAACGGCTTTATTTATTGCCGGGATGTGGCTTATGGCAATCAAGAAAATTGAAAACTGGATTTTCTGGATAATTGGCGACGCTCTGGTTATTCCCCTGTTTTCTTATAAAGGCCTCGTTTTTACAAGCATTCAATATATAGTTTTCCTCGTTTTGGCAATCATGGGATATTTCGAATGGCGTAAACGCTTAAAATCAAATGAGGTTTTATGATACGCATTTCGGTTACAGGTCCCGAATCCACCGGTAAATCGTGGTTAGCCGAGCATTTGGCACATCATTACCAAACTAAATGGGTTCCTGAATATGCCCGTAAATACCTTGAAGATATCAGGCAGCCCTACACTTATGATGATATATTAGTTATTGCCAAAACGCAGTTAGAAGAAGAAGACCTGGCAGCTTCAGATACTGAAATTCTTTTTTGCGATACTGATCTCTGTGTTACAAGTATCTGGTGCCAAGTGAAATATGGCAAATGTCACAACTGGATAACAACTAAGCTTGAACAAAACCGTTACGACCTTTACCTGCTTTGTGATATCGATCTGCCGTGGCAATATGATCCGTTACGCGAACATCCTGAAATGCGCACCGAGCTTTTCGGAATGTACCGGACCCTTTTGGAGAAACACAATTTCAATTACAGAGTTGTGAGCGGATTTGGCGAAGAAAGGTTACAAAATGCCATTCACATTGTTGATGAATATTTAAAATCTAGATCAAAGATTTAATTACTTGCTTTGCAGTAATTTTTACTTTTGGTAAACCAAATTTTTTAACTTTTTGAAAACCCAGCTTAAAATACTCTTCCTCGCACGATGGTATCCCGACCGGTACGATCCTATGCCTGGTTTGTTTATAAAGCGTCATGCCGAAGCGGTGGCGGGATTTGCCGAAGTGGCAGTGCTGTATCTTCGCGCTGCTCCTGAAATGAAGTATGGATTTCAAATCGATCAAAAAACAGAAAATAAGGTTGTTACAACAATAGTTTATTATGGAACCAACCAAGTCAGGCGTCTGTTTCCGGCAAAATTGGTTGCTGGTTTCATGTTTGCGATAGCTTTTATCAAAGGATATAAATACATACTCGAAACCTGGCACAAACCGGATATAATCCATGTAAATGTACTTACACGGCTGGGTTTGTTCGCATTATGGCTGCGTTGGTTCAGAGGAATAAAGTATGTGATAACAGAACATTGGTCAAGGTATCTGGCAATTACCGGGTCTTACAATGGTTTTTTACGAAAGTTGTTAACAAAACTGGTGGTTCGTAATGCAGATGCTGTAAGCACCGTTTCCGAAAATCTGGCAAAAGCTATGAAAAGCCACGGATTGAATAATGAACATTATATGATTTTACCCAATGTGGTTGATGATGACAAATATACGATAGCATCAGCAAGGACTCTGGCCGGTAAAAGACTTTTTATTCATATTTCCTGTTTTGAGGATCGTTCGAAAAATATTACCGGACTTCTGCGTTCAATTAGTAAATTGGCCGAATTTCGGAATGACTTTGAATGCATTATGGCAGGGGAGGGGATTGATCTTGAAAAGATGAAAGCGCTGGCTCTTGAACTTGGTTTGGATTCATCTGTGGTTAAATTTACCGGCTTACTCGAAAATAAAGAAGTGGTTGAGGCCTATCATAGCGCCGATTTTATGGTGATGTTCAGTAATTTCGAAAATATGCCGGTAGTGATCAGCGAAAGCCTCTGCTGTGGTTTGCCGGTTGTGGCTACTTCTGTAGGCGGAATTCCTGAATATATTAATAAGAAGAACGGAAGGTTGGTCGAAGCAGGTGACGAAGCTGTCTTAACCGAAGTCATTAGTTTTATGCTTGATCACAGCAATGATTTTAATAAAAATCAGATTCGCATAGATGCAGTTGAAATTTTCGGGACAAAGGCAGTGGAAGAAAAACTTCAGGAATTGTATAGTTATGTAAAGTATTGATATTCTTTTAAATACGCTCTATGAATTTCGGCATACTTTGCAACGGCAATACTTTTCAGAAATGGCAACTTGATACAATCAGAATGCTGGTTAAAGGCGGCCATTCCTGTAAATTGCTGATTGTAAATGCCAATTCGGCTCCGACCATTAAATTTAGCGAAAAGCTGGTTCACTATCCATATTCAAAGGCACTTTGCAGGTTTTGGTTCAGGTATATGATAAAACCGGAAGCTAAGAGGGAAGTTGACATCACTGATTTTTACCAGGATCTGCCATCTATTTCATGTGTAACTACTTCGAAAGGAATTTCAGCGTATTTTGATCAAATTGATATTGAAAATATCAAATCAGCAAATCTTGATTTTATTCTCCGTTTTGGATTCGGGATTATTAAAGGTGAGATACTGGAAGCTGCAAAATATGGTGTATGGTCCTATCATCACGACGACGACCGCAAGTACCGTGGAGTGCCTACAGGTTTCTGGGAAATTATGTTTGGCGATCCTGTTAACGCTGCCATTCTTCAACGGCTTACAGCTTCTATTGACAGTGGGGTTATTTTGCACAAAGCATATTTTGCAACTATAAACCATTCCTGGGAAGCGAATCTGAATAATCTCTTACAAAGTTCTACTGAATGGCCGCTGCAGGTTTGCCGCGAAATAGAAAACGGGAATGCGGAATTCCTCTCCATATCTAATTCGCCGGAATCTGCTATTTATAAAATGCCGGGCAATTTGAAAATGTTGCGTTTTTTGCTCAAAGTATTCGGCAACAAACTGAAATTCCATTACCGCGATCTTTTTCTGACTGAGAAATGGAATGTGGGAGTTATCCCGCTGGCTATAGGGCAATTGGTTCAGCCCGGCGAAAATACTATTCCCGAGCCTGTTTGGCTAAAGATCAATTCTAAAAAATCTGTTTATCACGCCGATCCTTTTGGCTTTTTGAAAGATGGAAATTATCACATCATTTGTGAGGAATATGATTATTCTAATCCGAAAGGATACTTAACTTCATTTCAGGTTGACGGGCTAAGCTATCAAATAAGTAATAAAGTTGTTTCTCTTGAAAAAGATTATCACCTGGCTTTTCCATACCTGTTTGAATATGAGGGTATTCATTATTGTATTCCCGAAAACTCGGTTGGTGGTAATGTTGATTTATACAGGTTTGATCTTCCAACAGGAAAACTTATTTTTGAGCACACTTTGATCGAAAATTTGCAGGCGGTGGATGCTTCACTTTTCTTGCACAATGGATTCTGGTGGTTGTTTTTTACAGATAAAAGCTCAACAAACGAACGATTAAATATTTTTTATTCGGCAAATATCCGCGGGCCTTATTCTGCTCATTCCAATAATCCTATAAAAGTTGACGTGCGTTCATCACGTCCGGCAGGGAAACCGTTTAAATTGGATTGTAAACTTTTCCGACCGGCGCAAGATTGTTCTGAGCGGTCTGGGCGACGTATTTGTATAAATCAGATCGGCAAGCTATCACCCACCGAATATGAAGAATCAGAATATACACTATTAAATCCATCATCAGCTTCGGAATACCCCGACGGCATGCATACTTTTTGTGTTACCGAGGGAGCGGTTATTGTCGATGGGAAAAGCGAATGCTTTATCTGGCAGGCATTTGTACGAAAAGTATCCTCAAAAATTAATAAGATACTTAAATAGTGCGTATAACAGAGCAGGTTTAAAATGAGTTTTGCCAACGCGTACCTACTTAATCTCATCATAGAAAGAACTATCTCACACAAGTTGTGTTTTTGTTACTTTCCTGAGAATAAAGAATTTAGCAATTTTGAGTATAAGTAATGCATGTTCTTCCCGACACAAATCAATCAAACCTTTTATTTGCCACAAGTAATAAATTAAATGCAAAATCAGTATTTTCAATACTATTTTTCTCAATCAGAAAAACGATAATTCCTAAGAGGCTGAAAAAAGGAAGAAGCATTAAAAGAGCAAAATACGGTATTCCGGAAAGGAGCTTTGCCAATGTTTTTTTTCTTTTCCACAACTCAATGAACGAACGCATGAAGCACATATAGAGGGAGTAAAGAGTTGATCCAAAACCGCCAAAGCTTTCAACTGATTCAACATTAAATCCATTAATTCCGGATAATTGCCTCAGACTATAAGCACTGTGCCGAAACCTGTCCTCTGCACTCCATTCAGGGTAAATAAAATCTGTACTCAGAATTAGTTTTCCTCCGGGTTTCAATACACGGTTCATTTCACTAAAAAAATCTTGCGGTTTGTCGATTACTGATAACACCTGAAAACAAGCAACCCCATCCAGCGAATTATCTTCTACCGGCAACGCTTTTCCATCTTCAATCCAATATGTGGTAAACTTTTCAAGTTGATTTAAATCCTCAGTTTTATACTGCCTTTTTGTGTTTGTGGTCAGATATTCATTTGCTCCGGCAAAATATTTTTTATAGGGCTGATCACCTGCGCCTATATCGAGCCAGCGACCTGAAATATCAGATGAAAAGTGTTTTAATTTATTATGCATCATTGCCTTATGAATATCAAATTGCATAAGATGCAGGTATTCCGAAAGCAAAGCAGCAGGGCGAAGATTCATGTTCAGGACATTTTGTGCAAACATAATGAATCACGCTGTATTCAGCAGATATCTTTTATATATTTGTTATGAAATTCCCAGATTATCTGAAATAAATAACCTGATTATCTGTTTTACTTTTATAAAAATGGAAACAACCTCTAAGCTTGAAAATTTGCCTAATATCGGACATACGCTTGCTGAATTGCTAAGGGAAGCAGGAATTAATTCGCCGGATGAACTCTATAAAACCGGTGCACTCCAGGCATTTTTAAGAATTAAAACTGTGGACTCAGAAGCCTGCCTAAGTAAACTTTGTGCGCTCGAAGGAGCTGTGGAAGGAATCAGATGGCACAATCTTTCACCGGAAAAGAAAGCCGAATTAAAACATTTTTTTAAGCTTATAAATAAGTAAGATCAGCCTGTAGTTTCCATGTATTAAGAGTGTAGTATGATTCAAAATAAAACAACAAAGCGGTTGCCGGAATTTTATTAATTTAGCCAATAATTTGTATAAACTTTATCCTCGATATATGACTCAACGTAAAGAATTGCTCCTGTGTTTATTCCTGGTTTTATTTATGTTTTCTGCCTTTGCCCGTAACAATCAGAGAGTAGCTAATGCAAATGATTCCATTCGTAGCAGGATGAACCAGGACGAAACCATTCTGTTCAATATGATCAACGATATGCGGATCCAGAATAAACTTCCGGCCATTCCTTACTCTCCTGATTTGTGCAAAGTGGCTAACACGCATATTGCCGATCTGATTAAATATAAACCGCAGGAAAAAGGCTGTAGTCTTCATAGCTGGAGCGGCTCAGGCAAATGGACTTCCTGCTGCAATACCAAGGAAGTATTTGGAATTCAATGTATGAAATCAAAACCAAGAGAAATAACCGGTTACAAAGGCGATGGTTTTGAGTTGATATATTGGGGCGAAGATAAAGCAACTCCGGAAGAAGCTGCCGCATTGTGGAAACAGGTTGACGCTTCATCGGATATGATACTGAGTCGTGCCAAATGGCGTGGTTATCAGTGGAAAGCGCTGGGCGTAGGTATAAAGGACGGTTATGCTATACTCTGGCTCGGCGATTCAATTAATTCCGGTGTATATGACAATCTGCCCGAATATATTCCCGAAGTAACAAAACCGGCTGCAAAAGTTGCACCTGTTGTTAAAACCCCTGCTGCGGAAAAAGAAGTTGTAAAGCCAGCTATAACTGTAAAGCCTGCTGCAACTGTAAAACCGAAAGAATCCATTGTTAAAGAAGCCGTCGCTAAACCGGCTGAGAAAGTGACAGGCACAATATTTTACATTATTGCAGGTAGTTTCTCAACTTTTGAGGCTGCAGATACTGAATTGAAAAATATTAAAC
>JBBRYZ010000015.1:0-42889 GCA_038237165.1 Bacteroidales bacterium
TGTCAGTATGACTTTCCCAAAAAAAATAAGCCAGCCTACTCTTGAGCAATACCATGTCAAATTATTTTGGCATGTTTTGCTCCGGAATGACTGGCCTACTTTGCTCCGGAATGGTGGCCTACTTTAGTCCGAAATATTCAACTCTCCATTAAGCGATTTTAAATAAATTGAAACTTTATAAAAAGGAGGTGGAAAAGAGGCAATTAGTATATCAAAATTTGTTAAACCGATAAATATCGAATCATCTTTTGGCATATATTCAATATAATCTTCTCCAAGGGTTTTTAAATATTGGTCGTCACTATGATTTGTAATATAGTCAATAAATTTGAGGGTTTGCCTTATTTTTAGAGTAGTATGCGAAGGATCACTTTTTATTTTATCAACCAGATCTTTTATTTTAGGCCTTTCAGAAGCATGGCAATAGCTATTAAATTGATCAAGATCTATTTTTACAAATTTACTATAATTAGGATATTTTGCTGAGATGGAGTATGTTTTATAAACTAAATATTTATAGGCTTGTTCTATTCGTGCATCTTCTTTTATTGTCCCAAAATAATATTTTAGGGTTGTGTTAAAAATATCAGGCTTATTGTTCTGAGCGGCTACTACTTTTTCTCTCTTTTTTAATGAGCGAACTCCTTTTTTTTGTTGATAATATTGATATTTGTTTTTAACATGATTTAAATTAATGTTGAAAGTCAGAAATTGAAATTCATAATCCGGGATAAAGTTGATCCCTTCTTTTTTAAAACGATAAAACAGTGAAGCTAAGCGATTATTGGTAAGATTCTTTTCTCTTTCCATATCTATTTTCCCTAAATCACGAAATGGGTTTAAAACTAAAGGTGTTAAATACCCATCGTTTTTATGAAATAGTCCATTTAACCATACATTTTCTCTATTCTCGTATTCTTCCAGAAAATCATAAGCATTGTATGCATGAAATGAATAATTGTTAACTATAGTAAAAAAGAATTTTTGCAGTAAGGGGATAGCTGCACTTAACGAGTTAGGTCCACCAAGATTATACTTACTCAGGTCTTTATTTATAGCAACATATTTATCAACAACGATATAATTACCATCCCCCTGATCTAAATAAACTTTATTTTCTATGCATTTTAAAGAATTAATATTACCGCCAGTTTCAAAGAATAGTTCCGCTTGTATATCCAGAACAAAATGTAATTCATTATCCAGGTCAGTATTTGAGATCAATTCATAAGCAAGATTATTAATTAATCTTAGTAAAATTTCTATAACTGAGCTTTTTCCACTGCCATTTTTGCCAACAATAGCTTGGATATTTATTTTGTTTGAATAAAAATTTACAGGTATTGAATAGGAATTGTTGATTAATATTTCTCCATTTTTTTCTTTATACTTTTTATTGAAAAAAAACCATTCATCTTCATTCAAGATTTTACGTATATGTTTTGCACATCCAGGTAAAATGTGAATTGCAATTAGGTTAAACTCTACTTTCATGGTAATTTAATTATGTTGTTTGCTTAAAAACTTTAGAGGATAACTTTATTTGATTGGCTATTTTTGATCTGATCAAATAGTATTGTTGATCCACCACGAATTTTCGAATGTTGCTAAAAGTTCGTTATTCCCATGTGAATCAGTTAAATCCATTTTTAAAAGCTGCCAATTTCTAACGTCATTTAAAATTTAACGGGCATGTAAAATAATTTTGTGTCTTCAACTCGATTAAATTATTGATAATTTTTATCTATTTGAAGTTATATATATATTGCTAAGTAAATGGCAATATAATGATATAACTCTTATTACTGATTGGGCTCCGCTGCCATCCTTACTACTTCTTCCTGCTCATAGGTAGCATTTTCAGTCGTGATGTAACCAACCTTCACCTGCCCATTCATCAGCATCGGCAACAGCCAATCGCGGAGTTCAGAGAGTTGTTGGTTTTGTATTGAATTATTTGCAACTTTTCCATAAAATGGATAAACTTTTTTCTCAAATAATTCAGTGATATTCAGTTCAGGTAAAATTATTTGAATATCTTTTAAATTTGACGCATTAAGCATTTGCATTCCCGTACTTCCAGTAATTTGTCTTTCAATTTGCAATTTATATGCTGAGCTACTTAAAAGATGATATAAAAAAGTTGGAGTGGTTTTCTGGATATTCGTTCTCAATATAAACAGATGTTGATCTACAACAATTTTATTGGTTTTCTCACAAAAGAAATGAATTCTTCCTAAAGTGCCTTGTCCAAGAGAATTAATTAAAATATCCTTTTCTTTTGCATATTTGCTCTCGGGAATTTTAATGCTTTCGTCTAAATATTTAAGATATTGCCTTTCTAAAATAAATCCTCTATTAACCTTTTGATTTAGATTAATTAGGGCACTTTTTTCTACGTATTTAGTTGTTATTCCTTTTGTAAATTCAGATATTGCATTATCTAAACTTTTCACTTTCCATCTCTGTGGAATCTCCCTTTTCAACTCCTTATTCCAAACCATTACCCCACCATTGGTTTTGTAAGGTTTGCCGTTGGTATCCGGAAAATCAAACTGAACAAACCAATAATCGTAAAGCGTTTTGGCCATTGCTTCCAACTCTGAATTAATGCGGTTGTTGAGTTCGATTTTGGAATCTAAGGAAGATAGAACGGAGGCGATTTTTTGTTGAGTTGAAATATCAGGTATTGGTAAAACCTGCATCTTTAAAGCACCTTCATTTACTCTCTTCCGACCTGAAGTTCCTTCCATGCAGCCAATTGCCTTTTTTCTAAATGCTGGGCTTTTAGCCAAATAGAAAATAAAATCACTAATTGTTTTTTCATTATGCCTCAACACAATGAATTCAGAGGAACCAAAAGCAACCTCATTGTTCTCTAAAACATCTACTTGAGCAGTCTTCCCATTTTCAAGACATGGAGTAATTTTTGCTACTAATGTATCACCATTCCTAAACTTTGGTCCTGCGCTGTATTCTGCAAACTCAAATCCTTTAATTTTCTTTTCAAAGGGAGTCAATTTTTCCATTGCAATTTTTTTTGCAATTTCACCTTTTGTTATTCTTTCAGGAGGATTAAACTGAATTGCCTTGAAAAGCTCCAAATTTTTCCAATTACTCATATTTCAATCCTTCCAATTGAATCTTAATCTCTGTTTCTATGGATCTTGACTCTCCGAATAGAATATTCAAGTTTTTCTTAAAACTACCCATTTTGGTTTCAAACTCTTCATTAGTAATATCCGTATATTCGATCTTCACATCAAAATATTGTCCGGCGCTAAATGAGCAATTCTTATCTGTAATCTCGCTGTAAGTAAGCGCTACTGCAAAATCATCAACCGGTTGGCGATTGTGAAACGTATCCACAATCTGATCAATGTTATCGGTACTTAATTTGGTGCGTTGGTTTCCGTCTTCTTTTATGGTAGTACCCAGTTTTGAAGCATCAATCAATACTACTTTTCTATCGGCATTTTGTTTGTCGAGAAACAATACCGATACATTAGTGCCGGTAGTGGCAAAAATATTGCTGGGCATAGAAACCACACCACGAAGCATTTTGTGGGTTACCAGGTGTTCGCGAATTTTCTTTTCTATGCCACTCGAAGCGGTAATAAAGCCGGTGGGTACTACCACAGCTGCTTTCCCTTTCTCCGACAGCGAGTTTATGATGTGCTGCAAAAAGCAGAGGTATATACTCATGCTTTCTTTCTTGGCTTTTGCAATGGCAGGAACTCCAGCAAAGAAGCGGGATTTTTGGTCAACCAACTTGGGTTGTGTATCCGAAAAATCGAGTTTAAACGGTGGATTGCTCACAATGTAGTCGAACTTTTGCAGCCGTCCTTCGGGTGTTTTATGATACGGAGAAACAAGCGTGTCGCCCTGAATAATATTCGGAATGGAATGTACCAGGTTATTCAGAATCAGGTTCAACCGGAGCATTTTACTCGATTTCTGTGAAATATCCTGGCTAAAAATAGTACAGCGGTCTTCGCCAATGCTATGTGCAATTGCCATCAACAAAGTACCCGATCCCGCCGAAGGGTCGTAACACGATACGTCGGAAATATCTTCACCTTCTTTTACCAACAGTTGAGCCATAATGGAAGCCACGGAATGAGGCGTGAAATATTCTGCATACTTGCCACCACCATCTTTATTGTAATCTTTTATCAGATACTCAAAAATGGTAGAGAAGAAATCGTATTTCTGAGAAAAAACTTTCTCGAAGTTGAAGTTTACCAGGCGTGCTACCAGGGCGCGGGCGAACTCGTCGCGCTTCATGGAGTCGGGTATATGGATGGTGATGTTTTCGAACAGGGTGAGCTTTGTTTCGCTCTCGGTTTTCATCGAAAATATTTCGGAGTTGAAATTTGCAATATCAACCATGGTAGCATCGAAAAGGGTTGAGAAATCGCCTTTTAGCTGTTGGTTGTAAATAGTACTGATGAAATGCTCGCGTTTGAGCTTCGGACTATCGGCAGGCAAAAAAGAAAGCAAATCTTCGTATTCGTCGTCGGTAAAATCTTTCAGTGCATCTTCCCATTTATCGGTCGATTTTACGCGTGCCCGATAATTTGGTTCTTCTACATTTTTTACTTCGTAGCCGAATTTGTCGTTCAAAAATTTATAAAGAAATATCTGGGTGATAATTTTGTACTCGTTTCCATCATTTCCAAGTCCATAAGAGGCACAAGTGGCTTTAAGGTCATCAATCAGTTTTTTTGTTTGAATTTCAATTGTTGCAGTCGTCATATAAATAGAGAGTGTTAAGCAAGTCCGTAATTACTTTGTGGTGGTTCAGCTGCTTTGTTGAGAATCATTCCCGGCACAACATAATCATAACCTTCGAGCTGGTTGTGGTATTGCGAAAGGTATTCATCTGAAATTTGAGACGAAATAAATTGTTTTTCATCAAATGTTGCCCTGATATTCAAATTCATAAGGCCGAGGCTAATCAATTGGCGTACCGTTTGTTCAAAATAGGGGTCGTTCCGAAGTACTCCACTGTTGAGCAGCACTTTATCATCAACCGTATGCTTGATCGAATTTAAAGTGTCACAAACTTCTGATTCGCGTTTTGAAATTAATCCTCGTTGTACAACCCGTTTGTGAGCACGTGCAAATTTCTCATCGTTATTGTACATCTGTTTCAGTTGATTGTTCCGACGGTTTATTTCACGTATTTTGTCCATTACACCGTCCATGTATCCGATGCGATCCCTTGCTTCGGAAGCTGATGCAGGTTCAATGTTTTTATCCTTGAAATATTCGCGAAAGAGTTTTGCTAAAGAAATAAACTCTTCGTCGGTTTGATCAAAATTTTTGTTGAACTCACCCCATGTACGTTGCCATGATTCGTTATAATCATCACTAAGCATCCGTAATTCCTCTTCTTTCACCTTGGTAAAAGAGAAAGTAATGGTTGCCATTGCTTCGTTGATTATTCCGTTTACTGCATCCTGGTTTTGCAATGAAGTTTTAAGGTTCACCGTATCGAGCCTGTGCGAAACTTCACTAAAGAGTTCATTGACTTTGGCGATGGCTAACTTTGAGAATTGCTCCTTTAATTCCGGATCTCCAAAAGTACGCACCACGTTTGCCAGGCTCTTGGCTTGTTCGAGTGATTTCTTGATGGTTAAGAGGGTTTCCCGATCGTCAATCTCATTCATTTGCTGTGAGAACTCTTCGGCATTGATGCAATTATAGCCAAAAAGGACTTCTTTTATGTCCTTCATTTGTTCAATAATCTGCTCATTACTTTCGAACAAACCTGAATAGGTATCAATATTTTCCTCGCCAACTTCTTTTTTCAGCTCTTGTAAATAAGCTTCGTTTGTGGCATCAAACGCCGCTTTTATATCGGCAAAATCAACGATATAGCCGTATTTGAATTTTTTGTATGGACGATTTACACGGGTGAGTGCCTGCAATAGGTTATGATCTTTCAGGGTTCGGCCAAGATAGAGCTTTTTCAATCTGGGAGCATCGAAACCTGTAAGCAGCATGATGTTTACAATCAAAATATCGACGGAAGCTTTTTTCTTAAAATCATCAATGTACCCTTTTCGGGTTTCTTTATCATCTTCGTCATGCAAAATCAGCGCACCTTTTAGTTTGTGTTGGCCTTGTTTTTCATTGAAGATTTTAAACATCTCCCTTGCCTGTGGGTTCGAATCACACACAATCATTCCTGCTATGGTAGGTTCGCCGAAGTAAATGCGACTTTTAATTAAATCGGCAGTGATATAATCAAGCAAGGCTTCCACATAACGGGGGTCAGCTAAAATTCGTTCCTTTTTTATGTCGCTGCGTTTCAACTTAACCTCTTCCAATACCTTCTCAATCTCAATCCGATAATTACTTTCAATATCCTCACGCATCAGTTTCAAGGTATAACCGTCGGAAATAGATTGGTTGTAATAATATGTGTCGATATAATCGCCGAATACTTTACAGGAGTTTTTTTCTTCTCCAATGAGCGGTGTACCTGTTAAGGCAATTTTAATGGAATTAGGGTCAGAATCAAACAAGTTCGCCAGGAAACAGCCGTCGGGTTTATAACCCCGATGTGCTTCATCCAGGAAATAGATTCGTTGGAGATTAATGGAATAATCATCAATCTTCACTTTGTGCTGATCTTCTTTGAACTTCTGGATATTAACAACAGTAATTTCCAATTTTCCCTGCTGATTGAAAATGGAAGTTTGAGAGCGAAACTGGTTCATCAATTCATCTCGGTCGTTCACCGTGTTCACAGTTAATCCGCGTTCTTCGAACTCAATCTTAGCTTGTGTCAGTAAATCGATCCGATCGACAATAAAGTAAAATTTAGGGACAATCGGATTGGGCAAAGAAGCATAGTAATCCGTCAGATGTTTTACGTTATAAAAAGCAAGGGCGGTTTTTCCACTGCCTTGCGTATGCCATATAATACCGGATTTCACTCCTTCCGACAATTTTTGTTTAATAGCAAATGTGGCAAACATCTGCTGATAACGCATGATATGTTTTTGCAATTCCTGAATTTCCACTCCATCGATTTCCTTTTTTGTATCCACATAAGCAATGGCATAGCGTAAAGTGAAAAGAAAGCGTTCTTTACTGAATAAGGAGGTTATTGTGCGATTGGTTGGTGTGTTTACGCTTTTATTCGTTTGGTATTCGGGTGTGTGCTTTATAACTGTTGCATTGTTATCGGTTAAAATGAAATGCTCGGTTGATTCAGGCACTGATTGATAGGTGAAATCCTTGTAATAATTGGGTTTCCCTTCCTCATTTTTAGCTGTTTTCTCTCTGAAGCAATTGAATAATGCATTGTCTTTTGCGTTTGTACTATAAAAGGCACCTTGAATCGGAACGATTGACTCATGATCATACTCCATGTTGTTTGAGAACATGAGTATTTGAAAAAGATTAAGGAAGCGGCGAAATTTTCTATTTTTGAAACGAACGTTTATTCGGTCCCGTTCTTTAAGTACACCTTCTTTGTTATTTGGTTTCTTTACTTCGATTAATGCCAGAGGCAGACCATTTACATACAGCGTGATATCAGGGCGAAATTCATCTTCTCCGTTTTTACAGGTTAATTCCGTCGTACAATCAAAATCATTATTTTCAATGTGCTCAAAATCGATCAGCTTAATTCCTGAATTTGTCGATAAAAAGGCATAAAATTCTCTTCCCAGATCATCGTTATCCAATGCGATTTTGAGTTTGTCGAAAAATTGATTGATTTCAATTGGTTTGAGCAGAGGGTTAAATTGACGAAGCTTATTTTTGAAAGCATCAACATTTATATTGGTATCTGTGTCACAAACTTTTGTTAGTTCTTTTTCCGAGACATAGTGATAACCCAATTTGCACAAATGTACCAATGCAGGAAGTTTTACACGGGAGTTTTCGTTAAAAGCCATAGGGGTTGTATAATAGATTTATAGCTAAAAGAAAAAAACAAGAAGTAGGAAGATACATGAAACGAATCATAACCATAGTAAGGGGTAAATGTCAACAAATATTAACAGAACAAACTTATAAAAAATATTGGCATAATGGGGTGTTGGATGTATTATTAATAGATTTGAGTATAAAGTATTAGTTATAGCGATGTTTTTAGAATTGGCATCCTGAATATCCCGAAGATTATTTTTGTGATCTTTCCCGAATCCTTCGGCAATGAATAGGGAGGTGTCGCATGATTGCCTGAATGGTTGACTCATTTACCTCCCAATGTGGTTAACGTTAGATTATGTAGTGATTGGAGTGGGTGATTTTGTTCTGCTTCAACTGATGAGGCTGTTTAAAGGATTGGCAATCCATTTGCATTTTAATTTTTATTTATTCCTGAACATTTAATCCCATTTCCTCCTTGGCATGGGATTTTTTTATTGCTTTGTTGTTTGATATAAATTAACTTTTAACTTTGAAAAAATAAACTATGTGGTTAATCGACTAAATAAAATTCAATATTTACCTAAAAATGATTTTTACCAATGGACGAATTGCAAACTTTAATAAACCTAAACGAAGATTATAATACAAAGGCTGTTGTTAACTGTTACAATTATTTAAAGTCATTAGAAGAACTCAAAGACGATGAAATTCAGCTGTTGTTAGTTTCCAATAACTTGTTTGCATCTGAAATATTTGCACTGACAACCAATTGGCTGATAGAATTTGTTGATAAATCATATGCAATTAAGCATAGAATAAATCTGTCTGAAATTGAAAATGTTTATTTCCAAGATGCAGGCTTATTCAAAATAGAAGGAGTAAAAGTAAAAATATCATCTTCATCCGAACCTATTTCAATAAATTTGTATGGAACTAAACAGCTAAAGACTATGGAGAGAGGGATTTTACTTTTGCTGGGTGCGGCAACAATTAGAAATAGTGATACAAATAATAAAGCTGAAAAAACCCAAAATACGACTGGTAATTATGATGATACAAAGTCTAAATTACAAAAACTAAAACAATATTTTGATGATGACTTAATAACTAAGGCGGAATTTGAGCAAAAGAAAAAGGAGTTATTAGCGCAATTATAAATGTAATAAATTAGTTATGAATGTCGATTCTAAAATATTGTAGCTCTGAGACCAGTCAAACCCTTACCCTCCTCACTTCCACCATCCTTTTTTTCCCTTCATCATCCTCGCTAATACTGCATAACGAGCCGCATCAATCCTAAGATTAAATTTATAAATCGGCTCATTTGTTTGATTATTTTATTAGTGTCATTGGATTGTCCGGTGATTATTGATTTTTCAATTTTTGGGAAGTCCATTTTTATAGTTTTGAAGCCCTGATCAAGGGTTATCCTTATCCAGTGTAGATCGTGCCTTGTAGCTCGCACTCTTGAGTGAATTTGGCAAAATAGGCTTCTGCCTTCGCGCGTGTCATGCAACATTTAGCCATAGTTCCAAACTGCTCAGATGAGGGATACACCTCTTTAGGCTCAAAGGCAATTGTTCTGCCGCCAATGATTGCGGTCATTGCTTCCTGCGGCCTTATACTAACTGTTTCATAATATATCACTTCAGGAAACTCAATGTTGGTTCGTCTGTAAATTGCAGCGATGTTATTCCGCTTTAGCTGCTCGAAGTGCCAACTGGATTTATCGAACTGGGTAGGTAATAGTTTCATGTTTGCTTGTATTATAGGTTTCACCTGGATTTATTGATTTGCGGTATAAAACCGTCAAGCTTTCAGGCTTAACGGTTTTTGGGTAATTATTAAGTTATTCGGCCTAAGCTGGTTGCAGGCATTCCTTTATACCCTTTTTACTATGCTTCATTACCTGCTCATCCTTACTGAATAAATCTATTATAAAATTTTCGCCCTCGCTTGTCCAGAATGTTTCGATTCTTGCTAAAAGTCTATCGAATTGATCTTTGATTATTTCTGTTTCCGTAAACGTATAATTGTGATTCAGGTATTTCCCATCAAGCAACCATGTGCCACCGAAATCATATACAATCCCTCTTTGCCTAATTATCTGATTAAAAAATTTCAGTTCCAGACCTAAACGTTCTACTATAATCACATTATCAATTCTTATTAAGATTTTACCAGGTGCTGGTTTATACTGACTTTCAGAAGCCTCATTTTTTAGTTCTTCTTCAAGCCAGGCATTTACATTTCTGAGGGCTGATTTATCATACTCAGATTCGAGTATGAATTGGTGGCATTCACCTTCATCAATATTCGGTAATTGTTGAGTAGTATTACCGATATGTGCAATCGAGGTAGTGAGGAAATGCTTTATACACTTACGAAGAGTTAATTCAAGGGCTGGATTTATCCAAAATGCAAACAGGATTGCAAATTGCTGAATAGCCCACAAATCTGATGCCCCTGTTTCATTATCAATTGTGAATACTGGTTCATATTTAATTCCGTTTTTCTCTACTTCCTTAATAAGCTTATCAGCTATGAACAACTGTAAGAAATCGCTGGTATCTTTATCAAACGATTTACCCATTTTTGTTAAGTTGACATATATTGCCCCATCAATATAATTGAGTTGAATCGTATTTCTACCATCTGTAAATTCATGTTTAATTTTCATTTCATTTTGAGTTTAGATTTTGTACAAGATTAGTTGAGGGGTTTAAGCCAAAATCTTACAATCAGGGGTTTGACTAATTCGGTATTCACGGACTTCGGTTTAGTGTTTTCATTTTTTGTTAAGGATGAATGGTTACAGATATTTGCATTACGGTTTCACAGAACTACTTGTGCTATTTGTGATCTTCAAAAATTCAAAGTAATTTTAGTTTACTTTGAATTAATCACAGTTCGCTAATTGCTGTATGATCACAATTTAAGCACCTGCGCCTGCTGCAACACCTGAAATTTTTACATTGGTAAAACGATATTTATGCTTGGTTAGAATGGCGGTTCTTTATTAAAACTATCCAAGTATTCAGTATTAGTGTCAAAATTTACATTTTGGGGTAGAGAAGTAGGAATTACCAGGCTAACAAAAGGCTTTTTATTCTCTTCGATGTATGAAAGGTTGTCCCATCCATCTATAGTCAGGTCTGCATCTTCGTACCTGCCATTATTGTAGTTATAGTGTAACTTGGCGTCACCCCCTGCACCCAGATGTCTGAATTTCACCTTATAAACATATACAGTAGTTGTATTCTGCTTAAAATCACGGTATACGCTCATGCCATAGTCACATTTATTAAACCAGTTAGCAGAACCATTAATATCATACAATGTAGGTACGTCATATGTTCCAGCTGCCGTTTTCATCATCTTTTTAGGATGCGCCACTATTATCACAAGTACATTATGCTGCTTTGCGAAGACTGAAACCTTATCAAGGAACCTGCTTATGTATGCAGTTTCAGATTCGCCATTACTCATGAGATGTTCGATTTTGTTAAAAGGGTCAAATACGAGCGTGGTAATGCCATGCTTTTTAACCAGAACCTTTGCCTTTAGGAGGATATTATCAAACGTCATGTCCTCTTCGGGATAAATGAAGAAAAAATTGCGGCTCATGTACTCATAGGCACGATCAAATTCCGCCTCTGATATGCAGCCGTTTTTGAACTGTTTCCCTGTGATTTTGGAAATGATTTTAGCAATATGATATTTGACAGGATAGTTCTCAGGGCTGAAATACGCAACCTTCCATCCATGCAAAACATTCAGCCTGGTAACCAGATAATCAACAAACTCACTTTTACCATGAGAAGGGATACCTGTTACTACAGCAACCCGGCCTGTTTCCCATGAAATCATATTGTCGATTTTAGGCATCCCGATTGTTTTTCCTTTTTCGGCTCCAGTTAAATAGAGTGAGTAAGTGTCTTCATAAAAGGAATCAATATCTACAATGCCTTCCACCTGCACTTCCTTTGCATTCCTGATCGTTTCAGCCAATGCTATCCCACCATATTTCACCAGGTATTCATTGGCATCTTTGCAGTCTTTAAACTGAACGAGCGAGCATCGTTCCTGCCCGAAACGTTTTATCAGTTCTGATTTCAGTTCAATCCCTTTCAGATCGTTATCAGTGCCAATGTAGATTCGCACAACATCATTGAAAAGTTCCATGTAATTATCCAGGTACTCCAAATTCTTACCTGCACCATTCGGTACTGAAATGCAATTCACAAAACCAACTTCGATATAACTGAGGCAGTCAATTTCGCCTTCTGTAATTATTACTTCTTTTGCTCCGGCAATGCTGTTTAGGTTGTATAGGATCAATTCTGCATCCTTAACCAGTTTGAAATTCTTCCTGGCATCACGATATTTAATGTTAACGAGTGTTTCACCAAAGAAATACGGGAAGCATATTACCGATGCGTTTTCTTTAACCTGTGGCAAATATTCGATATCGGAATAGACTTTCATCAGTACCAGAGTAGTTGGACTTATCATCCGTCCAGAAAACCACTGAGCTGCTTTATCTGAAAGTGCTGTAATGTTTTTTGATATAGGTAAAGCATATTTTTTTTTCTGAACATAGGGCTTATATTCAACAAACTTTGCTTCGCAGTTTTGGCAATACCCAATACCTTTTGAAACATTAAAACTGAATGACTTTTTACCTTTATGTTTGCGGAGTTCATCGCATTCGGGACACGACATCATATTTTCGCCTGACTTGCGAATGTCGAGTTCATAATTCTTCTTTGTGGCCAGGGATAAAACCTTCATCGTCCGTAAAATTGAGGTGTGCCAGAATGATTCGCAGCAGCGTTAGAATTAATGTCCTTGTTAAACCATTGGCGAAGAGTTAGATATACTGACACATATTTTTTTAGGAGAGGTTTGTAGTTATCCATTCTTTGCAAAATGCTGTAAACCTGTTCAGGTGTCATTTTTAATTCTGTACGTAACATATTGTATTGGATCAGGGTCATTTGCTGCTCCATTTTTGAAATACTGTGATAGGTATGTAAAACTTCAACCGTCAAAAAAGTGAAATCATTTTTTATATTTTCCGAAATAGAAATGCTTTGTTTGGTTTTGTTTTGTTTATTGTTTGTAGCAGGAACCATAGCAGGAACCATAGCAGGAACCATAGCAGGAACTGTAGCAGGAACTGTAGCAGGAACCATAGCAATATTTGACACAGTTGATTGATAAACTGTATCATTTTTTGATACGGTTAATAGAGTGTATAGGGTTTGCCCATTGATGCCAATAGATGGTTTATCGGGAGCGGTAATTTCTATAAGTCCAACTTTCTGTAATCGCTTTTTTGCTATTCGTAAAGTATTTACACACACGCCTACTTGCATTGCTAAATGTCTGTCTGAATGTCCAAACGGACTCTTCCAGCCCAGTTTATTGCAGGTATGTAATAGGTAGAAATAAAGACGGGTATCACTTGCTTGAAATGGCCTTTCCGCATCCTGGCACCAAAATTGATTTATTAGTTCGATGTAGTTCATCAGCTCAGATCTTCAACAGTTGTGTAAAACCATTCCAGAAATTGCGCAAAAGAGGTAACTTCGAGGCTAATGCCATCTATATAGTCAACCGCAGCTTTGAAGCGCAACTGCTCTTCTATTTCATTGATATTAGTGGCCGCATTAACAAAGATAATTGCTAAATATTTTGAATCTTTATATGCCTGCAGATATGATATTTTATATGAGCACTCGAAGCCTTTTAAGCGCAGAAATCGCAGCACACAATTCAAAAGGCCAAATTTTTCATTAGCTGAAAAGTTTGGAATTTTATAAAATGGGAAATCCGGATATTTTTGCTTTATTTCCTGAAAATGAAGCTCTTTCAGGTGCCTTAAAGCTGATCTATAGGTAAAATGCGAATCTTTGAATGTAGATTGCAAGAATTTGGGGTTGGATAATGGTTTACTTTCCATGGTTCAGCCCATTTTTATTGTTCCTTAGAAAAGTATCCGCTTCCGCTGCTGTTTCAGCAAATGTTTTATGCCTCCCGAGTTTTAACCAGGAGTCAATTTCGCTCTTTAAGAAACGTAATTTTTTTTGCCCAAAACCTTTATGATAAGGTACTTTTTCTTCTTGCACCCAACCATAAACTGTGGGCTTGCTGGGCTTGTCGGGGTGATAATAACACAGTTCGTTAAGGTTAAACCAACAGTCGGTTTCGATTGGTTGTACTTTAACATTTTCAACTATCAGCCTTTTAATTTCACTTACTTCATTTGAAAGAAGTTTGAAGGCTTTTGGTAATGTTTCGAGCGTGAGCTCTTTTGGTAATGTTTCGAGCGTGAGCTCTTTGGTTAAATCTTTTATCATTGCTAACAGTTATTAATAAATACTGCTGCAAGGATAGGAAGGACATTTAGGGACAGGGTGTCCTCATTTTGTCTTTATAGTCGTTTTCTACGGTATCAATATATTTCCACGATTTGAAGCGGGTCTTATCTTCTTGAGATTGATCCATTAACGAGTTAATGTTACCACGAACAATTCGCCCAGATGAATCAATAATCTCCGCGAGTTTGTCATGTAGCTGGTATTTTACGTGAAAATAATTTTTTTCTAAATGCTTTAGGAATCCTAAATAATTAAACATAGCAATCTTATAAGGTACAGGATTCCCTGCTATGCTGGCTACCAGTTGGTGCTGATTAACATCAGTAAGTGCTATTATTTTCGGTAAATCAAAAAATCCGTAATTTCCTAAAGCACTTTTCAACTTAGTGCTTATATCGTCAAGCTGCACTGGAACTTGTTGTGCTTTAAATTTCTTAAAACTGATAAATGACTGTTGTAACTCATCAACATCATTAGGAGTGAGAACACTCATACGCAAACTGCGATTGTATATTTGAAGCCCTTTCGCTGTAATTCGTGTTGATACCCCATTTACATGAATCGAAGAATCACCGCTAACCATAGATTCCAGGATCATTTTCTGATATTCAGGTTCTTGCCCTTTTGCAATTATGAGAGCTATAACAGGTGCTGTTAAAGTATCAGCACGGCTTTGTAATTCTTTGTCCTCAAGTAGATGCGATTTTGGTATTAAGGCCAACCCTTCAATAAAATCAGCGATTATTTTTTGTTTATCAGGTCGAGAAACTGTCACCGCTGCACAAAGGTTGATCATTTCCATAATGATGTAGTTATCAAAGAATTTGCCTAATGCAGGGCTTTTATTTTCCCAGAATAAGAGCTCTTTCTCAATTATAGCGAATGTGCTTTTCATTAGATGCAATGGTTAAAATTCAACTTTATTTTGTTGGCTGCTTCACGTTTGCGTTGGTCACTTACCTTACCGTATAACATAGTTTGCCGTGGTGTTGAGTGTCCCATATTGCCCTGTAAAGTGTAAATATCTGTTCCTAATTCAATTTGTAAACATCCATAAGTATGTCGCAAATCATGAAAGGTCATTTCCTTTTTTATCCCAGATTCGGCAAGCCATATGTTGAAATAATAATATCTATCGCGATTGTTTAAATCTTCAAATACTTTTTCGGTGGGTTCTTTTCGTTTATCCAGAATGCTAAAAGCCTGTTCGGAAATATTTATATAATATGGCTTTTCAGTTTTCTGCCTAATCATTTTTATTCTTATTCCGAATGTTTCTGATGATTCAATTTGCCCCCAATTTAGATTTTGCATTTCTTTAAATGGCATACCAGTGAGGGCTGAAAACAGCACAGCCTTTTTAAGTAAAGGGTTTTTACATTCCGTGTTCGCAAGGCTGTTAAGTTCCTCAATTGTTAAGGTTTGTTTAATCGTTTCAACAACTTCAATACATTCAACCTTTGCATTTAAGTCGATTTGCAAAAAACCATCTTTGAATGCTTGCTTAAGAGCTGATTTAAACTTATTGAAATAGGATCCGGCTGAGTTTTTGGAAAGCCTTGCGTTTTTGTCTTTTCTGCTTTTGGTCGTAAGCAGAAAGTTTTTAAACTCATCGCAGAACTTTTCATTTAGATCAGCGAACCGCAGAACGCCATCTGTGAACTTATTAAGGTGATGATATGCAGATACCCAATTATCGTGGTTTGATGCTTTCCGTTTATCTGATAACTCTTTAAAGTAAGTAATAAAAGATCTTTCGCTCAATTCAACAATCCTTAGACGTTCCTTCTCGAAATCGTTATATATTTCAGGTTTATCCAAGGTGTTCTGTCGTTGTTGCCTTATATGTTCGGCAATTTTAATTGCTTCCAGATTATGCTCCTCATAAATTGCGTTAATTGTTGGATTTAGGTCGTAAACAGGGATCTGCTTATCTTTGCGTTTCAAAAACTTTATTGGTGTATGCACATAGCTCCCTAAGAATTGGCGTCTGGTTAATTGTCCTGTTCTGGGGATTATTATTGCCGGATAAAAGTCAAGGAATAGGCTTGCCCTATTGTTTGAAATCGGTTTTTGCCTGAGTGTTACTTTAACTGCCATCTTTCTTTGGTTTTATATTATAAAAAAGTTCATCTATATCTTTTTTCGGGAGGTAAGACTGGATTCCTATTTTCTTAACGGGGATATTATTACGCTTGATAATATGATGAAGAGCAGAGTCTGAAATATTAAACTTTTGCTTTACTTCCAATAGCGAGTATTGTTGAGAGCGGTTTAACACCAACTCAAGTTCATCGACAATTAAAATTGATTTCGGTTGGTCAAACAAAATTTCAATATCAGATCTCCTTACAAGCGTTTTCCTTTCAGAAAGATTTGTAGCTTTAAGGTTCCCGATATTGATAAACCGGTAGGTTGTCCTAAGTGAACAGTTTAACAGAATTGCAACTTCCCTCACAGTAAGAAACTCTTTTGCTTTCAATTCCTCTATAGGTTTAATCTTTACCTTGAGGGTTTCTTTGTTACTTCTTTCAATATTGCTTGATCTTTTTAGCTTTTTATAAAGACTCGTTGCACAGTTTTTACTGCAACACTTGGTTACAGTTGTTCTCGCTGTAAATTCTTTGCCACAGTTCTGGCAAATACGTTGTACCTTGATGTTTGAACTCATTTAAATAGATTTAAGTGGTAATAAGAAGCATTAAGATTATTTAAGTGCCATAATTTCACCATTTTTATTTATTCTACTCGCTTATTTGCTTTGAGGTACAACAAAGGTACAAACTATCTATTAAAAATAGCATAACAAACCAAAATAAATAATAATGATATATCGTAATAAAAGCCCTAAAACAGGGCTTTATGTGAGTATTCGTAAGGTTTGTTAACGATTTGGTATGGTATGCCTACTTTCCGATACAAAATTTCCCAAAAATATTCCCCAATATATCCTCCGTTGTAACGATGCCGGTAATCTCACCCAGGTAATGCAACGCCGTTCGTATATCCGAGGCTATCAGGTCGGTCGGAATGTTTTCCTCCAGCCCTCTTGAGGCTGCATTTAGTGCGCTAAGTGTGCTGTTAATGGAATTATAGTGCCGTGCGTTGCTTACTATAGCCTGGTCGCCAATATTGGCGGTCTTTGCGGTTTTTACTAAACGCTCAATAATCAAGTTTATATTCTCCTTGCGCTTGGCTGAAATAAAGATAGTTTCAAGGTCGAAAAGCGCGGTAATATGCGATGGAGCTTCCATCATCAGGTCGGTTTTGTTGCCGATCAGAAGGAAGTTCTTTTCCGGGTTGTCAATATGATCACGGAATTCTTCTCTTAATTCTTCAATTTCATCGGCGGTTATGGTGCTGATATCAAAAAGGTAAAGAATTACTGATGATTCTCTTATCTTTTCATAAGTCCGCCTGATACCAATGGTTTCGATGGTATCTGTGGTATGTAACCGTAGCCCGGCGGTGTCAATAAACCGGAATGTGATTCCCTGGGTGGTAAATGTGTCTTCGATGGTATCGCGTGTGGTGCCGGGGATTTCGCTTACAATGGCTCTTTCCTCATTTAGCAGTGCATTCAGTAAAGTTGATTTCCCAACATTGGGTTTCCCGATAATGGCAACCGGAATTCCTTTCTTGATTACATTTCCCAATGAGAATGAAGAAGCCAGGTTAGTCATCTCCGTGATAATTCCAGCCATCAGACTCTTAAGTTTAGTGCGATCGGCAAATTCCACATCTTCTTCGCTAAAATCGAGTTCCAGTTCGAGCAGGGATGCCAGGTCGAGCAGTTGCCGTCGCATATCCTTTATCCGTAGTGAAAAACCACCGCGCATCTGTGATAAGGCAAGATCATGGGCAACTTTCGAGCGCGAAGAAATTAAATCGGCAACAGCTTCGGCCTGTGAAAGATCCATGCGGCCATTTAGGAAAGCACGAAGCGTAAATTCTCCTTCCCGTGCCATGCGGGCTCCGCCATCGATCAGTACTTCCAATATCCTTTGTTCAATATAATCCGAGCCATGGCACGATATTT
Source organism: Bacteroidales bacterium (assembly GCA_038237165.1). GTDB lineage: Bacteria > Bacteroidota > Bacteroidia > Bacteroidales > UBA4417 > UBA4417. Next base: position 18,322 of record JBBRYZ010000015.1, read on the forward strand.
CAACAATATCATCACCGGTATACGAATGCGGCGCCCTGAAAACAGTAAGAACCACTTCATCAATAACTTCATCCGTGGTAGCAAAATAACCGAAATGTGCGGTGTGGGTACCAAACTGCTCAATAGTAAAGGTAGCTTTTGGCGATCTGAAAAATAAACCAGCTATGGATACGGCCTTCGGTCCCGAAAGGCGGATAACTGCTATGGCGCTTATTCCCGAAGGAGTCGACATGGCACAAATCGTATCATTTTTCGATAGAGAAGTGTAAGGATTCATAGTTTTAGAATATTAGAAAAACAAAGATAGTGAGGAAAACGGCTGATTCAAAATTTGCGCCTGGCTTTTCTATGTATTTGAGACGTTTTGTACTCCAAGGCCCCAGTCCAAAATTTCAAGGCCCAAGCCTCAAATTCCAAATTCCAAGTCACAATATCTCCAAGTCACAATATCTCCAAGTCCCCTTGTATTCAATCAATCCCCTCAATCCCCTCAATCCCCTCAATCAATCCCCTCAATCCCCTCAATCTCATCAATCTCATCAATCAATCCCCCCCGTCACTCACACTCTCCAACTCGCTATCCTTACTGCCTTCAAGTATCGAAAGCACGGATTTTATATCATAAACTGTACTGCTTTTCCGGTTACTTAATACTATAATCACAATATCGGCATCCATATCCATCCACAGCATGGTACTGAATCCGGCCCACCAGCCGCCATGATATACATAATGGACTTTATTCATATCCTGAGGATCTGTCATCAATCGGAAACCCAGGCCATAGTTGTGCCTGCTCTTATGTTCAAAACTATGCGGTGTAAATGCCTGTTTCAGCCAGTACTTGCTGAGCAAGCACCCGGAATGTAATGAAAAATACCAATGCTCCATATCAGCCACAGTGGCGAATATGCCTTTGTCGCCGTACACACCATCAAAAAATTCCCGCTCACGTAGCCTGTTCCCCTGGTGGCCATTGGTGCGGAAGCGTAATAAACTGTCAGGAGCAAATGTGTCGATAAAAGTATGAGTCATTCCTAATGGCTCAAATATTCGGGTCCGGATAAACTTTGGATAACTCATCTTGCTGATCTTCTCAATGATAGAAGCAAGAATAATAAAATTGCTGTTGTTGTAACTGAAGCTTTTACCCGGCTTATTGTAAGGCGCAGGCAAAGGATTGGCTTCGCGGAACCACTTCAGTACAGTATCATTGGTAGGAGCAGCAATATTCTGTCTCCTTTTATCCTCAAAACAATAGAGATAATTGGGCAACCCGCTTCGGTGACTTAACAGATTCTCGATGGTAATGCCGTGGTATGGGAAATCAGGAATAAACTTTTGAATGCTGTCGCTGAGGTTTAGTAACTTATCCTGGGCCAGCAATAAAATGGCAACACCTGTAAATGTCTTACTGATTGATGCAAGCTGGAATGCTGAATTCATGCTTAAGGAATCTTTCTTGTTGAAATCGGCATATCCAAAAACATTCTGGTACAAAATCACACCTTTTTGAGCAATAAGGACAGCACCATTAAATCCTTGTTTTTTAGCTTTTTTCTTAAAAAGAGTATCGAGCGCGAATGCTTTTTCACTTGCATGAATCTTCTTTCTGATTTTGGCTTCCTTCTCGGGAGATAGTTTTTTACGGTCCATGCAATCAGCGAGGTGCACAGGATCGGCCTTTGGTGTATGCGAACAGCCAGGTGTTATAAAAGCCTGAGCAGCAATAAAAAGGAAAAGGAAAATATGGCGGGGTGTAAGTTTCACGGGATAAAATTTTGAGTTTACAAAAGAAATCAAACAAGTATTGTGTCCGACATTGATAGGGTGGAGGTTGTTAACAAAAGTATGTGAGTAATTTTTCGGAATGCTAATGGTAAGGATTATTTTGGATTTTGGGATTTGAAACTTTGAATTTGGGATTTTGAAAAGACCCCACTGTCCTTCGGACATCTCCCCGTTGGGGAGAGCCCTTTGAAGATTATCTCAATTATAGGAATGGAATTTGAGACATGGTCCCGATAGCTATCGGGATTGAGACTTGTGACTTGATTGTTGGTGCATTTCCCGAATCCGACATCCGAAATCCGATCTGTTTATTGCGGAGTCTATCCCGCTCATCGGGACACATGACATTCGCACAACCTGTCCAGCCCTTGCGGGATACCTTCGGCTAAGAACAACAAGAGCATTTATATAAGACCTGTTCCTTCTAAGATAATTGCCTCTTAAGGCACCATTCTGGAACATTGATTTGGCCATTAAGGTGATTTTCAAGGTGTAGGGATCGGCCTGATAGAAATTTCATAATCCCGCAATATGCGGGATAGACGAAGGTAAACGGCGCGGGCAAGTGCTTAGCAAAACAACAGCCTCACGTGCTGCCTGGCTGTATGAAAATGTATCAGGCATTGTTTTGCGAGCCTTACCGAGTTGTATATCTGTGTGAAATTTATATTCAGCCTTGACCTTTTGGTCCTTTTGTGTTAAGACAAAAGAACAAGAAAAAAAACAAAAAAACAGAATATGGATTTATGTATTCATTTGTCAGCAGACTAAAAAACTATTTAGCTCAGAAATCCGACATCCCGTGTTCCGAATTTATTTTTACCTTTGAAGCATAAAATATTTCTCCAATGAGCATACTCGTTAATAAAGATTCCCGGATCATAGTACAAGGATTTACCGGAAGCGAAGGAACATTTCATGCAACCCAAATGATTGATTATGGGACCAATGTGGTAGGTGGTGTTACTCCTGGTAAAGGAGGTAACGAACATATCGGTCGTCCTGTATTCAATACAGTGAAAGATGCGGTGAAAGCTACCGATGCCAATGTTTCAATTATTTTTGTTCCTCCCGCTTTTGCTGCCGATGCCATTATGGAGGCAGCCGATGCAGGCATTAAGGTGATAGTTTGTATTACCGAAGGGATACCTGTAAAGGATATGATGGCTGCCAAGGAATATGTTGATGCACTTGATTGCCGTCTTGTGGGTCCTAACTGCCCCGGCGTTATCACACCTGGCGAAGCCAAAGTGGGTATTATGCCAGGGTTCATTCATAAAAAAGGGATTGTGGGCATTGTGTCGCGTTCGGGCACCTTAACCTACGAGGCCGTTGATCAGCTTACAAAAGCCGGTCTGGGACAAACAACCGCGCTCGGAATCGGTGGCGATCCAATTATCGGAACCACTACCCGCGATGCTATGGAATTGTTTATGGCTGATCCCGAAACAAAAGGAATTGTTATGATAGGTGAAATTGGCGGCAATATGGAAGCGGATGCGGCCTACTTTGTCCGCGATTTTGGCACCAAACCGGTTGTTGGCTTTATAGCAGGCGCTACAGCTCCGGCAGGCCGCACAATGGGACATGCGGGTGCAATAGTAGGCGGAAAGTCCGATACAGCCGAAGCCAAAAAAGCCATCATGCGCGAATGTGGTATCACTGTGGTTGATTCACCAGCCGAAATAGGCGCGGCTATGCTGAAACTTCTAAAAAATAGCTCAAGTAATAATATAGCATAAAAAAGCAATACCCTACGCTTAACCCTGCTGTTGGGTGCATAGGTGGAAATAAGTACAAATTATGATTAACGGATTCGTTGATTGTAGTTTGTACTTTTTTCGTTTCCCTGGTGGGAATAGTTAACAGTTAAAAGTTAATGGAAAATAGTCTGGAAAAATAGGCATTATTTATTCTGATGATTTTGGGAAGCCAATTTAACAGTTAACTGTTAACAGTTAATGGAAAATAGTCTCACAAAAAGATCAATTCCCATATTCTGATACTAAAAATTCAAAAGTTGAAGCAACTCTTCAAACTCTTCAAACTTCTCAAACTCTTCAAACCCTTCAAATCTATCAAGCCCATCAAACCCTTCAAACCACTCCACCCTCTACCTCTTCTTCACCCTCTCATAAGCCCCTATATCCGGCGGGCCGGGAACTGTCCTTGAAACGCCTAACCGGTCAAGCTTAATATCAGGAACTGAAGTATTAATTATAATCAGCGATGCCGCATCAATAGCAAACGACAAAGTATCAAGCTGAAAATTATTTGAATCTGCACTCATGAAATTCACATCTTTATTAAAAATACAATCTTTAAAATTTGATTCATATGCCTTTTGCTTCTCCCAGTTTACCAGGCAATGATCAAATTGAAATACAAAAGGACTGCCTTTCAATTCAAATAAATCAATTTCACTTGCCTGGTTGCCCGACACTATGCAGTTGCCGAAATAGGCAGCAGTTAAATCACCGGGATATTGCTTGCCGGTTGAATCCTGCGAATAATTACTGATTGACAATGCGGGGTAACCCTTTCCTGAAAAATACCTTGCCAGCGTACAATTCCGGAAATCATAATTCCCGCCGTTCTCAATAGATACTACATTCCCGCCACAATTTGTTATCTGGCAATTGGTTGCAATTATCTTCGCTTTTGTTGCCCTGATGCCGTAGTTTGTCATATTATGGATCATACAGTTATGGAGCTTCAATGGTTCACTGTCGGCAAGTCCGGAACTATCGGCTTGTATTCCGACTTTGGCATTGGTGATTTCGGCATAGGTAAAACTGTTGTTCAAGCTGCCATTTTCGAGCCATATTCCATTCCATAATCCCGGTTTGTCCTGATAATATTTTTCCAGCCTGTCGCCTGTAAAGATTACAGGCAATTCCAAAGTACCCGAAACCTGCAACGACGCGCCCTTTCGGATCTCCAGGCTGCTGTTGTTATGAAAATAGAGCTTAGTTCCGGCTGGTATATTCAGTTTACATCCATTATTAGCCGTTAGAGTACCATATATCACATGAGGTTTGTCCGCTGTAAGAGTTACATCACCGTTCAAAACGGCATTATGGTGGAAATAGGCATCCTGCCCCCAGGCGACAAGTTTTACATTCTGCAGGTTCCCGTTAGTTTCGAAAACAATGGAATCGCTCTCAATCAGAGGATTATTCTGATTATTAGGATCGATAGTGACTTTTACAAAAATATAGGCGCTGTCGTTTGGCCCGATTTCAAGGTTATGATATTCTTCAGTTGCAGTGCCGTCAATATTCAGCCTGAAAGGTGAGGCTTTACCACGTGCGAGGATGATTTTTGAAATATTTATTTTGCTGTTCCCGGTATTGCGGATAACCAGCGAACGGGTGCTTGATCCTATGGATGTGAAAACCGTATCGAACATAACGGTATCCGCGCTGAATGTCAGGCTGAAACCAGGATTGGTGTTGAATTCATCTTTCCTGCAGCCTGCTAACGCTAATACAGTGGTTATCAATATAAATATCAGGAAACGGGCTGTTTGAGTTATTGTCATTAATATCCTTTTATAAAGGTTGTAAAGATAGTTGAATAGGAATTCACTTATTAAAACGTAATTTTTAAAGAAATAATACTTTTTTTCAAACATTATCCGTAATTTTAGGGTTCAATAGTGGCTTATAGCTGATATTCAGTTATAAATTGGTTCGCAGGTAAAAATTTTCTACCTTTGCAGGTTAATAGAAAAGTCAATATAATAAGCGCTAAATAGTTGAAACACTATGGATTATATTAAATTTGATAAGTCGAAACTGGTAAATCTTGAGTATTCTCTTAACCGCGAAATGCTCCGATCCAACAGGGCCGGTTCTTATGCATCCACTACTATCATCGGTTGCAACACCAGGAAATACCATGGGCTGCTTGTCACTCATCAGCCACAACTCGATGGAGGTATGCATGTGCTGCTATCACAACTCGATGAAACTATTATTCAGCACGACCAGGAATTTAACCTGGCCATTCACAAATACAAAGGGGAGAAGTATAGTCCGAAAGGACATAAATATGTTACCGATTTTAGCATTGATACAAACCTTCGTATTACATACCGTGTTGGTGGTGTTGTACTTACCAAGGAAATGCTTTTTGCCGGCAGCAGCGATAGTATAATGATCAAATACACCCTTATCGAAGCTCATTCGCCTACACAGATTCGATTCAGACCATTTTTAGCTTACCGCAACATTCACGCACTCAGCAAAGCCAATAATGACGTTGAGCGCAAATATGATGCAATACCCAATGGCATAAAAGTGAGGATGTACCAGGGATATCCCTTTCTGCACCTGCAGTTTTCGAAGGAAAATGAATATGTTCATGCTCCTGACTGGTATTTCGATTTTGAATACATCCGCGAAAAAGCGCGCGGCTATGAGTATCAGGAAGATCTTTACACACCAGGGTATTTCGAATTACCTGTTAAGGTAGGCGAAAGCATTTACTTTATGGCAAGTCTTGAGGAAGAAGATCCCAAAACGTTTGCCCGTATGTATGCCCAGGAATTGAAAAAACGAATCAACCGCGAAAGTTTTGAATCATGCCTGCATAATGCTGCAGAACAGTTTATTGTAAAACGCGGCAAGAAACTGGAAATCATTGCCGGTTTCCATTGGTTTGGCCGGGTTACCCGCGATACTTTCATCGCTTTACCAGGTTTAACTCTTGTTCAAGGCGATTTTAAAACCTTTAAAGCGATATTGGATAATAGCCTTCTTGAAATGAAGGGACCGCTTTTTCCTAACTCAGGAACTGAGGGACGGATTGAGTACAACTCGGTGGATGCTCCGCTCTGGCTTTTCTGGACTTTGCAACAATATATTAAATACAGCGGCGATAAAAATGTGTGGAAAAGCTATGGCAGCTATCTGAAACTTATTTTAGACAGTTTTCGCGAAGGGGCGCCATACAATATACATATGCTCGATAACGGTCTGCTTTATGCTGGCGTTGCTGGTACAGCAGTTACCTGGATGGATGCTATGGTCGACGGCAAGCCCGTTACACCTCGTATAGGACTTGCAGTTGAGGTAAACGCGCTTTGGTATAATGCCATCTGTTTCGCAGTTGAACTGGCCGAAAAAGCAGGTGAAAAGGATTTCATCAACGAATGGAAACCCATTGCCGAAAAAATACCTGCCGCGTTTATTGAAACATTCTGGTATAAGGAAAAAAAATATCTGTGCGATTATGTACTTGCTGATTTTCGTGATAAATCGGTACGTCCTAACCAGATTTTTGCAGCATCATTACCTTACTCGCCTTTAAATGACGACCAGCGCAAAGGCGTACTCGACTCTGTTCAGTCGGAATTGCTTACTCCACGGGGCTTACGCACTCTGGCGCCTAAAAATGCCCAGTATAAATCAGAGTATACCGGCGACACTAAATCTCGCAATCTGGCTTACCATCAGGGATCTGTTTTTCCTTGGTTATTTGGTCATTTTGCCGAAGCATGGCTGAAACTTTACGAACAAAGCGGCGTTGCTTTTATCACAAAATTGTACAATGGGTTCGAAGAGGTAGTTATGGAACATGGCATAGGTACCATCTCCGAATTATATGATGGTGATCCCCCTTATCGTGCTTCAGGCGCTATTTCGCAGGCATGGAGCGTTTCGGAACTTCTGAGAGTACATCATATACTCGAGGAAATGAAACCCGCCGAGCCTAAGAAATTGAAATAAATCAGGAAAAAATCAGGAATTAATAAATACATATCGATGAAAGTTTTAATGTTTGGATGGGAGTTTCCTCCCCACATTACCGGTGGGCTAGGTACAGCTTGTTTCGGTCTTACCAAAGGCTTGCTGAAACATGGTGTTGAAGTACAGTTTGTAGTGCCGAAAGCCTATGGCGACGAAAGCCAGGAAGCTGTGCGAATTATCAATGCAAGCGATGTTACCGTAATGATGAACGATCCGATTTTTCGTGATTACTGGAGTCAGATCACTTATATGGAAATTGGTTCAAACCTGATTCCTTATGTAGGACCTGAAGATTTTCAGGAAATGGTAAAAGAAAACCTTAATACAAAGATACAGGAAGGCAGCAGGGTGTTTTCCGAAACATTCCAATTCTCCGGTAAATACGGTCACGACCTGATGGAAGAAGTGGCCCGCTATGCTCTGGTTGGCGCTGCCATTGCAGCAAACAGCGAATTCGATATCATTCATGCTCACGACTGGCTTACATATTCTGCCGGAGTGGCTGCAAAAAAAATATCGGGCAAACCCCTGGTTGTTCACATGCATGCTACCGAATTCGACCGCTCTGGTGAGAATTATAACGAAAATGTGTACGAAATCGAACGTAAGGGAATGGAAGCGGCCGACCGGGTGATAACAGTAAGTAATCTAACACGAAACATAGTCATCGACAGGTATCATATTGATCCCGATAAGGTTATTACAGTTCATAATGCTGTTGAACCAACTGAGAAAGCCGAATTACTTGAAGTCGAAAAACATGTAAAGGAAAAAATAGTAACTTTCCTGGGCAGAATTACCTTCCAGAAAGGACCGGAATATTTTATCGAAGCTGCCCAGAAAGTGCTGGAGCGCGATCCTAATGTTCGTTTTGTAATGGCCGGTACCGGCGATTTGATGGAGAAAATGATCCGGCGGGTGGCAAAACTGAAAATTTCGTCACATTTCCATTTCACGGGTTTCCTCAAAGGTGAAAATGTTGATCGTATGTTCGCCATGAGCGATGTGTATGTGATGCCTTCGGTATCGGAACCATTCGGCATTTCGCCACTCGAAGCAATGCGTTCGAATGTGCCGGTTGTAATTTCAAAACAGTCGGGTGTGGCCGAAGTTCTCGACCACGTGATGAAAGTTGATTTTTGGGATGTGGATGCCATGGCTGATGCCATTTACGGTTTGCTTCACTACAAATCGCTTAATGATATGGTTGTTACCGGTGGTACCGAAGAGGTGAACAACCTGAAATGGGAATCAGCCGCCCGCAAAGTTGCCGATATTTACGAATCATTGCTTAAATAAAATTGTTACCCTAATATTTTAACCATTATTTCTAAAACGAAGATATATGAGGTCAATTTGTCTTTATTTTCAGGTCCATCAGCCATTCCGCTTAAGAACTTATCGGTTTTTCGATATAGGCGCCGATCATTACTATTATGATGATTATCAGAATAAGCAGATAGCGCGGCGTATTGCCGCCAATTGCTATCTTCCGGCAAACGAAGTCCTCCTTGGTCTGATCAACGAATATGGTTCGGCTTTTAAAGTCACATTCAGTATCAGTGGTACAGCCCTGGAGCAATTTAAGAAATATACTCCCGAAGTTATTGAGAGTTTTAAAAGACTTGCTAAAACCGGAAATGTCGAATTCCTGGCTGAAACATATTCGCATTCGTTGGCAGGATTAATTGATCCGGCAGAATTTAAAAGGCAAGTAAAAGAGCATGATGCCGCTATTAAGGAATTGTTTGACTATAAGCCAACAGCTTTCCGGAATACCGAACTTGTGTATTCCAACAGCATTGCCGGACAAGTACTCGAAATGGGATATAAAACCATGCTTACCGAAGGCGCCAAACAGCTCTTAGGTTGGAAAAGTCCTAATTTCATTTATTTCAGCGCGCCGCATCCGAGGTTGAAACTTCTTCTGCGTAACTATCAGCTTAGCGACGATATAACTTTCAGGTTTTCGCAACAGGAATGGAGCGAATGGCCACTTTCTGCCGAAAAATTTGTAAAATGGCTGAACAATGTGGATCCGAAACAGGAACTTGTAAACCTGTTTATGGATTACGAAACATTCGGGGAGCACCAAAAGGCGGAATCCGGCATATTCGGATTTCTCAGAGCATTCCCCGGGCAGCTTATCAAAACCAGGAAGTGGATTTTCAGGACTGCAAGCGAAGTTTCTGAAGATCTTCAACCCGTTGCAGGCATCGACTGCCCTCACCCGATTTCATGGGCTGATGAAGAACGTGATCTTACCGCCTGGCTCGGTAACGACCTTCAGAATGAGGCTTTCTCAAGTATATACAAAGTGTCGGAAACAATGGCTGCCTGTACCGATGCTGATCTTCACCGCGATTGGAATTTCCTCCAAACCAGCGACCATTTGTATTACATGTGTACAAAATGGTTCAGCGACGGTGATGTACATCAGTATTTCAATCCCTATGGGTCTCCTTACGAGGCATTCCTTAATTATATGAATGTAATGTCAGATTTTTTGATCCGGGTAAAGGAATACGCTGAAAAATCACCGATAGTCTCCACAAAACCACTATCCAAGGATGAACTCCCCGGCAAAAAAATAACCCCGGTTAAATCAAAAGGTACGGTTAAATCAAAAGGTACAGTTAAATCAAAAGGTACAGTTAAATAAAAATTTGTAATTTACCTGCTTTATTGTGCTAAACTCAATAAATAGGAAACTGCTGAACCACAATTACAGCAATAAGTGTAATTACTTATTCACATTCTTAAACATCTTGTGCATAACTTAAGAATCCAATTAATTTTATAATTCGTACTTTTGCAGACCTCTGATTAAGGCTTTTGCCCTGTCAGAGGTTTGGTTTTTGTGCGTATTCATAGTTATTTACGCACTGAATTACTTGAATCTGAAATCATTATATGAGTGAAAAAAAAATAATAAAACCCGATTATCTTTTTGAAGTAAGCTGGGAAGTATGCAATAAAGTGGGCGGAATTTATACGGTTGTAGCCACCAAGGCTCCCGGAATTCAGCAGGAATATGGAAATAATTATATCGTTATCGGACCGGATGTCTGGAAGGAAACCAGTCTGAATCCAGAGTTTACAGAAGATAAGTCTATTTTTCGGACCTGGCGCGAGCGTGCGGAAAATGAAGGTCTTCGCATAAAAATAGGCCGTTGGAATATAAAAGGCCGTCCGCTAGCCATACTGGTTGATTTTACACAATACTTTACAGCTAAAGACAGAATTCTTTCCGAATTCTGGGAAAAATATAAATTGGATAGTATTACCGGTTCATGGGATTATTTTGAACCCGCATTATTCGGATATGCTGCCGGAAAGGTAATTGAGAGTTTTTACGAATACAGCCTTACTGCCCAGGATAGGATAGTGGCTCAGTTTCATGAGTGGATGACCGGCAGTGGCATTCTTTATCTTAACAACCGTGTTCCCCAAATCGGAACAGTATTTACAACCCATGCCACAGTTGTAGGAAGATGTATTGCAGGTAATAACCTGCCCTTATATAGCCACTTCGATGAGTACCATGGCGATGCAATGGCAAATCGGTTTCACGTTATGGCAAAGCATTCGCTCGAACATATAGCCGCCATTGAGGCTGACACATTTACTACGGTAAGCAAGCTTACTTCGAACGAATGCGTTCAGTTTCTGGGTCGTGAACCTGATATCATTACACCTAACGGATTCAACGATTCACTTTTTCTTGATGAAGAAACATTATCAGGAAAACGACAAATAGCCCGTGGAAAATTGCTTGCTGTAGCCCAGGCTGTTACCGGACATCCTCTGCCCGATGACACCTTACTGCTGGTGAACAGCGGAAGATATGAGTTTCGTAACAAAGGAATAGATCTTTTCCTGGATGCACTTGCTAACCTCAATCACAACGAAAAACTTACTTATCCGGTTGTAGCGTTTATAACCATACCTGCGCACCATTCGGGTCCGGTTCCCGGATTATCCGAAAAAGTTGAATCAGGCATTTTCGACAATACCGAAGAACAAAGTTACCTCACCCACGGACTTTTTGAACCCGATTACGACCCTATTCTGAAAAGGCTGAAGGAAAACAGACTCTTTAATTCATTGGCCGACCAGGTGAAAGTAATTTTTGTGCCAAGTTACCTTAACGGAAACGATGGTATCTTCAATCTTAGTTATTACGACCTGCTGCCTGGTTTCGACCTGTCAGTTTTTCCTTCTTATTATGAGCCATGGGGCTATACCCCACTCGAAAGCCTGGTATTCGGAGTTCCTACTGTTACTACAACTCTGGCTGGTTTTGGATTATGGGTCAGAAGTCTGAATATGGATGCCGGAATTACTGTGATAGACCGTAATGATGACAATAACGAAGCAGTTGTAGCTGCTATCGTTTCAGTAATACTTTCATTCGAAAAAATGTCGGAAAGCCGGCGTGCTGAATTATCGGCATCGGCAATTTTACTTGCTCGTACTGCCTTGTGGAGCAACCTTCTGATACATTATAAAAATGCCTATTCCATTGCCCTCGAAAAAGTTGCCGACCGCTCCGATCTGTTTCGCGACAAGCGGCAGGCTGAAACCGTAATAAGTGCAAATGGTAAAAAAACATCCCATCCCGAATGGCGTAAAATTCTGATTCGTCATACATTTCCCGATTCACTCAGCGGTTTGCTCACTCTCAGCCGTAACTTATACTGGTGCTGGAACAGCGAAGCCACCGACTTATTCCGGATGATAGACCCAGAACGTTGGGAGTTTTCCGATCACAACCCGATTGCCCTACTCGAATCGCTTTCCTTCAGCCAGTTACAGGCCTTGGAAAAGAGTGCCGATTTCATGGCGCAACTCAAAGAGGTGATGGTGCATTTTGATTCATACATGGCTAAGGCCGCTGAGCGAAAAGGACCTAAAATTGCTTATTTCAGTATGGAGTTTGGTCTCCACGAAAGTGTTCAGATATATTCAGGTGGATTAGGTGTTCTGGCTGGCGACTACCTGAAAGAAGCTTCGGATTCGAATGCTGATATGGTTGGTATAGGTTTATTGTACCGTTATGGTTATTTCAAACAAACACTTTCCCCTTACGGAGAACAGGTTCCACAATACAATCCTCAGAAATTCACTCATTTGCCCATTAAACCGGTACGCAATGCAAATGGGGAATGGGCAATGGTAAGTGTTTCCTTACCCGGACGTACCCTTCGGGCTAAAATATGGCGTCTTGATGTGGGGCGCATACCGCTTTACCTGCTTGATGCCGACATCGAAGAGAATTCGGACTCAGACAGGTTTGTTACCCACCAGCTTTATGGCGGCGACCTCGAAAATCGCTTTAAACAGGAACTTTTGCTTGGCATAGGTGGAATTCGGTTGCTCGAAGCTATTGGCGTAGAACCCGATTTATATCATTGCAACGAAGGTCATGCTGCTTTTATCGGAATTGAGCGGCTTCGTAATTTTGTTCAGAGCCACCAGTTGTCGTTCCTTCAGGCTATAGAACTGGTAAGGGCTTCAACTTTGTTCACAACTCATACGCCTGTGCCGGCAGGTCATGATGCGTTTACAGAAGATCTGCTGCGTACTTATATCCCGCATTATGCCGTCAGACTTAATATTACATGGAATACCTTTATGAACCTGGGTCGTTATGTCGAAAATAGTAATGATCAAAAATTTTCGATGAGCGTTCTGGCAGCCAAGCTCTCGCAGGAAATTAACGGTGTGAGCCGCATCCATGGACAGGTGAGCAGGCAGATGTTCAAGAATATGTACAATGGCTTCTATGAAAATGAAATTCATATCGGTTATGTAACCAATGGCGTTCATTTGCCAACCTGGGCCAATGCCAAATGGAAAAAACTCTATAAACAGGAATTTGGCGAAGCATACCTTCAGGATCAGTCGAATCCTGTATATTGGAAGAAAATAAATAATGTACCGGATGAACGTATATGGCAAATCAGACAGGATCTGAGAAGTGAACTTGTAAGGTATATTAAAAAGCGCTTAACCGATTCGATGGGCACCAGTTCGGAAAACCCAAAACAGGTTATTCAGGTTGTTGAATCACTTGACCCAAAAGCGCTGACTATTGGTTTTGCCCGAAGGTTTGCAACTTACAAACGGGCTCATCTTCTGTTTTCCAATATTGAGCGTCTGTCCAGGATATTAGGTAATACCGAGCATCCGGTGCAATTTGTTTTTGCCGGTAAAGCGCATCCTGCTGATAAAGCCGGTGCTGATCTCATCAAAAGGATTGTGGAAGTTTCGCGCATGCCGCAATTTGTGAGCAAAATTATTTTTCTTGAAAACTACAATATGGCAATGGCCCGTAAATTGGTTCAGGGAGTTGATATCTGGCTGAACACTCCGACACGTCCTTTGGAAGCCAGTGGAACAAGCGGTGAAAAAGCTGTTATGAATGGCGTAGTTAATTTCAGTGTGCTCGATGGCTGGTGGGCCGAAGGCTACCGTGAAGATGCAGGTTGGGCATTGAAAGAAGAAAAAACATACGAAAATCAACAATTTCAGGATGAACTGGATGCTGAAACTATTTACACTATTCTTGAGGATGAAATTATTCCCATTTTCTACAACCGCGATAGTGATGGTGTGCCACACGCCTGGGTGAAATATGTAAAGAATACAATTTCAGATATTGCGCCACATTTTACCATGAAACGTCAGCTTGACGATTATTTTGAGAAATATTACCATAAACTCGCCAAACGCTCAGCCTTGCTGAAAGACGATGACTATGCTGCAATGCGCAGTCTCGCATCATGGAAATTCAGGATGATCCGCAATTGGGATGGCATTGAAGTAATGGAAGTTTTATTTCCGGATACAAGCAATGCAGCACTGAACCTGGGTGATATTTTTAAGGCTGAGCTAATACTCAGTTTAGGTGATATTGCTCCGGATGATATTATGATTGAAGTGGTTTCGGGACATAAGGAAAATGACGAGATGATCGAACCTGAGTCAATCCGCGAATTGCAGCTTATCAAAGTGGATGGCAACCTGGCTCATTTTGCTATCGAAATTGAAACTTCACTTGCAGGCGTTTTTGATTTTGCTTTTCGTATCACCCCTAAAAATGATTTACTACCTCACCGTATGGACTTTAATCTTGTTAAGTGGGCATAGTATGGGAAGGGGAGGAGAGGAGAAACGGTAACAAGGAGAAATGGAACACCCCAACCCCTAAAACCTAAGCTCAAACCCCTTTAAGAAAAATAACTTATAAACAAATATTATAGAAACATGAAACTACTCGAAGGAAAAGTTGCCTTAATAACCGGAGCTTCCCGTGGGATTGGCAAAGCCATTGCTATCGCATTTGCACAACAAGGTGCTTCAGTTGCATTTACCGATATGCGCCGGGATGAAATAATGACAGCTACCGAAAGCGAAATACAGGCTTTAGGCGTTAAAGCCATGGGTTATGCTTCCGACGCAAGTTCTTTCGAGGACAGCGAACGTGCGGTGGATGAAATTGCCAAAGAGTTTGGCCGTATTGATATACTGGTTAACAATGCCGGTATTACCCGCGACAACCTGCTGATGCGCATGACCGAAGCCGACTGGGACCTGGTTATCAAAGTGAACCTGAAATCGGTATTCAACCTTACCAAAGCAGTTCAGAAATACATGCTCAAACAACGTTACGGCTCAATTATAAATATGAGTTCTGTTGTGGGTGTAAACGGAAACGGCGGGCAGTCTAATTATTCAGCTTCCAAAGCCGGTTTAATTGGCTTTACCAAGTCGATCGCCCAGGAATTAGGCTCGCGCAATATCCGGTGTAACGCTATCGCACCAGGTTATATCGAAACGGAAATGACGGCTAAATTATCCGAAGAAGTTCGTACCCAATGGGCCGCACAGATACCTCTACGCCGTGGTGGTAAGCCTGAAGATGTTGCACAGGCATGTGTTTTCTTTGCTTCTGACCTTTCGGCTTATGTTACAGGCCAGGTGCTGAGTGTTTGTGGAGGAATGAGTACATAGCTTTCTTAACTCTAATGAAAAAGCGGATTCTGGTTTTAGAGTCCGCTTTTTTTTATGAAAATCAGATTTGGGGAAATGATGGAAAATTGAGTATCTGAAATTCAGAACTCCTGACTTCTCGCAAAGTGAAAACGTATTTTTTATAGGTCATTTGTAAATGGCAGTCCATATTTCGGTGCGCTGCACCTTTTCGAAAATCCTGTATTATTCTGCTATAAATATTCCGGTGCGCTGCACTTGGTTCTCACAACAACCTTCTTTGAAAAGCCGCAGAGCGGCGAAATATCTATAGAATTTAATATCTAATGAATACAAAGGTGCAGCGCACCGAAATATTTCCCGGTTCTCTCTTTCAAACCCATAAGTGTACACGAAAAATAAAGAATTAATTTTCAACATCTAAAAAAGATGAATCCGCAAAGATGCTTGTTACTTTATTCATCCAAAAATTCCGCGCATTCAATTTGCTTCTATATTTTAACAATTGATTGATCCTGAATAATCAGGTCAGGAATTCTGAAATTAATATGCAAATTCACTTACTCTTGTAATGGTTGTTTCGGTATAAAGTTTCCTGAGCAGAATATAATATTCCAGGTACCTGAATTGTTCGATTTCCCGATTTTGTATGTGGTTAAAATCCACAGAAATGTATTGCAGTTTTGTTTTACTCAAAATCCGGTCAGCAAGCGGCAGCAGCGCCAGGTTTTCGACTTTTATGTGGTTTTCTTCCAGCGCAACATAGTTAAGCATGCTGGTAGCCATGCTTTCGAGTGCATACGAATGACCTTCGATATAGTCGCGCAGATTACTTTCAATTGCATGCATATACCCGCGGGCAATGATATGTTCATCCATAAGCAAATGAATAGTGTCTTCAACCCATGGTGCATTACATTCGATTAAGGCCGGAAAAAGCACTTCCTCTTCCTTGTCGTGATGGGCGTGATTGATATATGTTTTGAGAAATCCAATAATCTGGGCCACCCTGAAAAGATCAAAGTGTTTGTTGTCAAGTATATCCGACGCAATTTTTTTCATCGCTGACAACACGATGAGTATGGCGTCATGTTCACCTTTGAGATCGTATGTTGGATTCATGGCAGTTGGTTTTTAATTTATTCTTGAATTAAAATCTTCATCTTTGATTTTATCAGAAGGTGATTTTATGTATCTGATTGCTTTTCTCCATTTCATTCATGTAGAAACAATCGCACTTCATTTGTTCAGTAATTATTTGAGCATTTTGCGAAAATCGGAACGAGCATAGTGCTTTGATTTTCTTTTCAGAAATCAACAAGTTTGAATTGAGTCGTTCTAACGTTTGAGATAAATAAGCGTATGCAAAAGTAACCACGAGGTTTTTTCGTGGTCTGATAATTTTATAAAATAGATATTTGAGAAGAATTACTGATGAAGGCTGTGAAAAGGCTATACTTTCACTGCCTGTTATTTTAACCGGATGTGATAGTATAAACTTGTATCGTAGTGTACTTATCATCACCTAACCCTCCAGAAATTAGAAGTGGCAATATATTTATTGCAAAAACAGTGATAGTTTTCATAAAAGGCTTTCGGGTAAATTTACCTGTTTCCTGTTTCGTAAAGATACTACATTCAGGAGTCAGATGCAAGAAAATAAATCAGGCAGATTGTGGTTTTTGAAGGGGGCAGTTTCATTTTCTTTAAAAAGTCCGGATACCATTGTATACAGTTTTCCAATGGAAATTGGCTTCCCATACTGTTGGAGTAAAAAAATGAAAGTGAATTTCGGGAACTAAAATCCCAAAATGATGTATTTGTTTTGAAAGCTTATTGAAAATTCAGCGGTTGGAATACAGTATTATAGACAGAACAAAAAACAGCTACTTAATTCCATAATGAGGAGCCAGTATTTTCATAAACAAACTGGAAGGTAGAATGCGTTTCAGTATTACTGCTAACTTTTGTTCAGCTGACGCAATTACATAACGTTGGCAAGGATTTTTCGTCTCGATTATCTTCACGAGTTTACGGGCAAGTACTTCCGGAGCCCAACCTGCGTTTTCATCCTTTTCGATCACGGCAAGTGTCTTTGTGAATTGTTCTGCATACGGATCATTTGCACTGTTCGCCAGGAAATTGCGCCGGTTGGCTGTATTGTTTGTATGGAAATCACCTGGGTTTATAACAACTACGTTGATATTGAATTGTTTTATTTCCATTCGCAAAGCCTCGCTCAATCCTTCGATAGCAAACTTACTGGCTGAATAAAATCCCTGGAATGGCAGGCCCATCAACCCGCCTATAGATCCAAAATTAATTATTGTTCCACTCTTCTGTTTTCTCATGCCTGGCAATACTTCCCTGAGCATATAAACCATGCCCATCACATTGGTATCCATCTGCAGCTTTGCATTTTCTACCGACGTGGTTTCAATAGACCCGCCGGTGTGCATGCCTGCATTATTAATCAAAACGTCGATTCGTCCTTCTTTCTGCAAAATCTTCTCCACAGCCTGCTTGACCGATTGCTGATCTGTAAGGTCCATTTTCAGGACATTGATGGCCGGGTTGATTTCAGTTTCTTTTCGAACGGTTCCATACACTTTATGCCCTTTTTCGGCAAGCAGCTCAGCAGTTTTTCTGCCAAAACCTGATGATATACCTGTAATGAGTATAACTTTTTGCATCGTGAAAATGTTACGAAAAATGTACTGATTATTTTACAACGGCATCGCTTGCAAGCACGCCTAACTTAATAGCTGCTTTTGAGATTTTATCAATGGCAACATCCAGTTGTTTGAAGGTATGGGTTGCCATAAGTGAGAAACGAATGAGGCTGTCTTCCTTTGGCACACCTGGTGATACAACAGGGTTTACAAAGATACCGTCGTCCAGAAGCATATGAGTCATTTGCAGAGCCTTGATTTCATCGCGTATATACAATGGAATGATAGGTGATTCTGATCTTCCGGTATCAAATCCCAGGTCGTTGAATGCTTTAAAAGCATAATCTGTGAGTTTCCAGAGATGTGCAATTCTTTCAGGTTCTGATTCCATTATATCAAGTGCAGCCAGAACGGTGGCAGCTGACGAAGGCGTCATGCTTGCGCTGAAAATCAGTGAACGGGAGTTGTGTTTCAGGTAATTAATAATTTCTTTGTCGGCAGCAATAAAACCGCCTAATGATGCCAATGATTTGGAAAAAGTTCCCATAGTCAGTTCCACTTTGTCGGTAAGGCCGAAATGTGAGGCTGTTCCTGATCCGTTTTTGCCTAAAACTCCAATTGAATGGGCGTCGTCAACCATCACAGATGCGTTATATTTCTCGGCAAGTCGCACAACTTCAGGCAAATTAACGATGTCACCTTCCATGGAGAAAATCCCGTCAACTACTATCAGCTTGATTTTATCAGGCGCACAAAGTTTAAGTTTTGCCTCCAGAGCGTGCATATTATTATGCTGAAACTTCAATATTTTCGAAAAAGAAAGCCGGCTTCCTTCAATAATGGATGCATGATCGTATTCGTCGAGTAACAAATAATCGCTGCGACCGGTGAGGGCTGATACAACTCCTAAATTGACCTGGAAACCAGTACTGTAACAGATTGCTCCATCTTTATTCATTAGTTTTGCGAGCCTGTTTTCCAGTTCAATATGAATATCGAGCGTGCCATTCAGAAATCTTGATCCGGCACATCCGGTTCCATATTTATCAATGGCCTTTTTTGCTGCTTCTTTTATTTTCGGGTGGTTGGTGAGTCCCAGGTAACTATTGGAACCAAACATCAGAACCTTTTTCCCGTTTATCATAACTTCAGTGTCCTGATCCGATTCGATAACCCTGAAATAGGGGTAAAGACCTGCTGCCATTATTTTTTGAGGCGTATCATATGCTGATAGTTTATCCCGTAGTAGTCCCATAAATGCTTTGAAAAATAATTTTGGAATGCAAAAGTACTGAATTTTTTTTTTAATGATTTATACTGTCGCTATGAATCCCTGAATTATAAACGTATCTATATATTATAAATTAGATAATATGTATTAGGTGTTCATGAATTCCTAAAGTCAAATATCATTATTATGTACTAATTTTTTCAGGTTTTGATCTCATCAATCTACTGTGGTTTTATGATACCAGGTTCTTTCTAAACCTGCTTTTCACATATTTTTTAGTTTGGTGTTTCTGTAGTTCTTTTGTGTTTCCATCTTTTGTGCGTCCAAAGCCAGAATTCTGGTGCTTTGCATATATCATTTTCGAGCATCTGCAAATGGCTTTTGGTAATTTCGCCCTCCTTTGTTTTGGAAGCGTCTTCGCAAATAAGACGGGTGTGATAAATATATTTTCCTCTTTTAACCCTTTCCATGCAACCATAAATTACGGCCATATTTAGTTTCTGCGCAATTTTTTCGGTGCCGCTGAATACAGGAGTATCCTGGTTCAGAAATTGTGTCCAGTAAGCTGTTTTTGGATCGGGCGACTGATCTCCGAGAAAGGCAGTCATATTTAATTCATCGCGGTTTGCCAACATGCCTCTTAATGTTCCCGACATGGCATATAATTTACAGGATGTACTGGTGCGCATACGCGACATCAAACGGTCGAAATATTTGCTGCTTATCGGATGATAAACCACATAGGTTTGGAAATCAGTCTGTAAAGGAAGCCCGCTCGGGCAATATTCCCAATTGCCATAATGTCCCATAACCAGTATTGCACTTTTCTTTTTAGCATACAAATCTTTAAAAAGGGTATCCGTTTCTGCATCCATTTTGCATCGTGCCAGCTTTTGTGATGAACTCATTGTGACCAGTTTTATCATTTCAAAAACCATATCCATAAAATACCTGTAAAACCTGAATTCTATAGCTTTTAACTCATTAACCGATTTATCAGGAAAGGAGTTGGCAAGGTTCATCATCACGACCTTACGTCTGTATCCTACTACATAATACAGAAGCACGAATGAAATGTCTGATATCACAAAGATTACAGGCCAGGGAAGGATTGCAAGAAAATACAAAAGAGGCACAAAACTGTAATATACCAATGCGTAAACGAATTTTTTCATACCCTACAATCCAAAAACATTGGAATATGTGTAAATTTTAAATTTTGAGATGTTTGCATCTGTAATCTTATTTCGGCACACTCATCCACGATTCCGGAAACTACCCGGCAACGTTAATTATCTGCAACAATACACAACAGTTCCAAACCGGCTTTGTACCGGAATCAATCGGAATAGCGCAATTGAGTATAGTATCTGGAATAATGGTTCGAAATTTTGAAAGATATTTTCACAACCCTTTAACAAAGGTAATGATTTTGATGCTTAATCCCAATTCCTGAAAAGAAATCATCTCCGATCGTCCGGAATCAGTAACTGATTGCCGGGAAATCGGAGCTAAAAATATTTGTAATGCAGTAAATTATCTAAGAAAGGCTTTTACTGGTTTAAGCTTTAAAGAAATAAGTATGTATTTCTGAATCGGAAACGGATTCAACATAGGCTGAGCAACCATTGGCATTTACTTTTTCGATAAGCGGCATAGGAGTAAAAGGGGTAATAAGTTCAAAAATACTCCCTGATTGCATTTCGTTGGTGCGCTTTATTACTTCTGCCAATGGATGCTGGCCCGTCTGTAGCATTTCGCGTGCGTCAAATGTTTCACTGATTGCAGCAGCATCGAACCACGATGGCTTCTCATTTAAATTGTTGTCTGTACTCATAATTTCGTTAGTTTGATTTTGTCCTGCAGCTTGCCGCAGGGAGTTTATAATTGTTTCGAGTGGGATGTTCCCAACCACCGCAACCTGTTGAAAAGTTGCTACCCTGCCTATCGTTCGGCGTAAAACAGGATTTTTTAATTTCTGAAAAGCAGGGGAGAGACCGATCAGTAATTCTTCGAGTTCCGGATAGGTATCCAGGAATTCCCCGATACGGGTTTTGGGAGTGATTTGAAGTTTTGACATATTTTCTTTATTCAAAGTTCAGAAGTTAATCGTCCACATGTTCAAAATACTTTTTCCTTCACCTTTTAACCTTTAACCTTTTTCTTTTAACCTTTTTCCATTAACCTTTAACTTTTCTCTTCTATTTCCCGTACGATAACAGCCTCTGTTCTCCCTGTAGAGCCCGCAGTTCGGTAAGATCCTGTGAAAACTCTATGGTTCCCATATAATTACCTTCCTTATCACGAAGCGGAAAGTAGTTGATATAAATGAATTTCGGACCCATCTGTATCCAGAATGGAGCGGCGCTTTCCTTACCGCTTTTAAAATCGTTCAGAATCTGGTCCACAATATGCATGCTGTGTGGAGGATGGCACATACGAACGTCGCGGCCAAGAATTGCCCTGTTACGATCGAAAATCCGGTGTGATCCCTGTGTGAAAAATTTCACCTTATCATTTTTATCCACGAAAGTAACATCAATAGGCAGGGTGTTAAGCAGCAGGGTTAATTCGCTGATGCTGAAGCTGCCACTTGGCAAACGCACCATTCCGCCAGCGAACTCTTTACTGGGTTCAGAAGCTGAAATTTCAACATTCTCGGGAAACCACTCGTCTGTCGGGTCGAAAAGACAATATCCTATTTCATTGGTTTGCTGAAGTATATCGAACCATTCCTGGTCAGTGAGTTCATCCATTGCCATAGGAAAAAGAATCTCGTCTTCTTTCATGATCATGTCGGTAACCAACCTCGAAGCATTTGCAAGCACAATATCAATAATGTCAACCATTTCGGTGGCTGTAGCTCCCTGTGAATTATGAAGAACTTCGATTGCATTTTTAAGTGAAGCCCTGGTTTCGTCGTGCTTGCCCCACATTACAGTTGGCGGGCCGGTAATCCCTTTAGCTTCGAGGAAGGGGAACAGCAGGTTTTCCTTACGCCTGTAATGTTTATCCACATCCATCAATGCATTGAAAATTGATAGCATTTGCATTACTGAATTGTCAATTACTTCGGAACTGTTGCTCTCGGCTGTTATTTTTATACTTTCATAAATGCCGTTAAGCTGCAATGCGAGTTTTTCGAGTTCACGGTTCTCCTTTTTGAAGGTATCAACCGGGTGGCCGGCAGGAATAGCTTTTGCATCGGTAAGATCTATATTACCATCCAAAACCATGGCATGAATATCGCAAAGTTTCAGTACTTCCTCAACCGGAAGTCCTTCTTTAATCAGTTCCTGTTCCACCTCAACCACTTCATCATAAGGTATTCCCTTGAGCAGACTGGTAAGTTGTGCTTTCACTGCTTCGGGTGCTTCACCTTTGTGCAGTTGTAGTATCATATGCTTCAGGAGTTCTTTTCTGTTTTTCGAATTGTTGATTAATTCGCTCATATATTAATGGTTTTAAAAGATAGAAATATGAATGTTTTAGTTCTTTTTGACTTATTATAATTCTTGTTAAGAATAATTCGCCGCAAAGGTATAGAATAATTCAGGTACAGTAATACCTAAATAGGAATATTTTTTCTATTTACTTCTTTATCCGGTTGGAAGGAGTTGCCGGATAATTATTAAATTGTTATACATCAATGATATATAATTGCTTTTTGAAAAATATTATCTGAATATAAAATATTTAACATTTCATTTACACTTAATTGATTTTAAATTCATATATTTACAATACTATATATGTATTGTGTCCTGCATTCTGCTGTATTTTCAAATTGAAATTTCAAGTTTAAACGCATCTTTTGTTAAGTGAATTTCATAAGATTATTATCTAATCTTTAGTGCTGCAATCTATGATTTATCCATCTGATGCTGATATTTTGCCTTTTGCCAGAAACCTGGTGCAAAGCCTGCAACCATATGCCAATGCCAACGAGGTGCAACTCACATTTGTATCCGGTATAAAAAAACAGGTGTTGAATTACCAGCCATTTTTACTATCCCAATCGCTGGTTCAGCTTATTTGTGGAATTATCAACCTGGTTCCTCCTAAAAGCAATATACAAGTGCAATTGCTTTATTGCTCCGAAAACAAAAACCTTCTGATTGAGATTGAAAATACCGGTATAAACTTAATAAGAATGGCGGAACTTGTCGGACAAAACATTTATTCCTATGAAGTATGCCCGACCTCCAACGGCACCTTGTACCGCACGGCTATTCCTTTGCGCCCAAAAGTAGGTGAAGAGGAAATGGGTATAAAATCAATCAATTCCAGCACTATTCCACAGTTTTATGCCGAAATTCAAAAGCGCCTGCGTTCGCATTTTACCGAAGCCGAAAAACATATTGCCACGCTTGAGCAAAGCCGGCCAAAGGAAGCCGCTTTTATGCAAAGGATAAATGTACTGATACAAGTTAACCTTGAAGATGAAAATTTCGATACCGATGCTTTATGCAAAGCTATGTCGCTAAGCAGGACTCAATTATTCAGGCGGTTGAAATCGCTGATACGGCAGGCACCAGCCAATTACATCAGAACCATTAGGCTTCAAAAAGCCAAGGAACTGCTTGAAACAACTGATCTAACAGTTGGTGAAGTGGTGTTTAAAACAGGGTTTCAGACCCTCAGTCATTTTACAAATATTTTCCAGAAACAATACGGCGTACTGCCTTCCGTTTTTCGCCGAAGCAATAAAACTGCAACAAATGAATAAAAGAATGCAACAAACGAACTAACACATGCAGATATTTGAATGTAATTTTGTCTAACCAATTAATAATTAATACTATGGAACTGCAAAAGAAAAACACTGAATTTGTCATTCGCTATATTAGTGCATTGAGTGGAGTTACCAAAACAAGGGAACTTATGGAAGAATACCTTGCTGATGAAGAGCTGATTAACCATATTATTTTTTTCGATACTGTATTTCCAAAATACGAAATGTTTGCTGATGAAATAACGGCCGAAGGCAACCGGGTTGTAGTGCGTGCACGACTTAAAGGCTGCCATAAAGGTGAGCTTAACGGAATACAACCCACAAACCGGAATGTTGAATTTCCGTTTTTCATCAGCTATGATATCGAAAACGGGAAAATCGTAAA
>JBBRYZ010000016.1:0-42876 GCA_038237165.1 Bacteroidales bacterium
AATATCAGAGTACACCGGTGGACCAGACTGCCAATATGCTCCCGTTATCTGCTGAAGCGGAAAATCTGCTGAATTAGAAATTCCTGTAACATAAATATTATCATGAGAATCAGTACAAATTGAAAAGCAATGATCATCCATTTTTCCCCCATAATACGTCGCCCACACCAGCGGATCAATTACCAACGGTTTTGTTTTATCGTACTGCCCTATTTTAAATTGAACCACACTATTCTTGTCAATGGTATAGCTGGTAGTAACCGACTGCTTCTCATTACTGCTTTTCATATAGGAGTAAAGGCCGCCTTCTTCGATGGTGCCTGCAATTGTTTTTATTTTCAGCTTTGTGTCGTTATCGGTCAGAGTAGTGCTTTGGGCATTTACGAATTTCATTTTAATATCCTTATAATCAGCTTGTGGCTGAACCACAAAGTCATATTTCAGAGGTTGTCCCTTTGAGGCGGAATTTGTATAAATTACCCAGTCGATGCCTTTGTAAATATTCTTAATGGTTATTTTGCCGAATTCTTGCACACCGTAAATGCCATCAGGGCAATTGGGATAAAAGTAATTGGTAACGCCCTGTTTGCCGGGCAATTCTTTAAGAATTTGTTCTTTGCTTATGGATGCATCCTTCAGGTTCATATCCATGCGGTAGCAGGAAACTTTCCGGTTTTCTTTCTCTATTTTGCCGGGAAAACCATCTTTAAGCCCGCTAACGGTTTTTTCTTCCTGCTTTTCTTCATATTTGTTAAATACATAGCTAAGACCATTGGTGGTTATATAGATATCTAGATTTCCTGATGATGCCTTAAACAGAACATCTTTGGCTGGTTTGCCTTCGGAATCTGTAAATTGCCCTTTGTTTTCTACAAATGAAATTGGTTGGTTTTTAAGCCATTCCTTCGCGTCAGCTGTTTTATCAGTGGTAACATTTCTACCAGATAAAATAATTGATATCAAACTAAATAATACCAGGCAAATAAATTTCATGAGTAATATCTAAAAATGTAAAAATACAAGATTTTTGATAACCCCATCACACGGAACTAATTTCATTAAAAACATTTTCAGCCCCTTGTCGGATCAGATATTTTTTGCATTACTTTTGACCGCATGGTTAAATTATTTGGTTAAACCAAAAGATTAAATCAAAAAAAGAATGACAACAGCCGGTGATAATACCGAAAAACAGATTCTTGCTGCAGCCCGTGAAGTCTTTATTTTAAAAGGTTTCGAAGGAGCGCGCATGCAGGAAATCGCAGACCGCGCCGGGATAAACAAAGCTTTGCTACATTATTATTTCCGGAGCAAGCAAAACCTTTTCGATGCCATATTTAGTGAAGTTGCTTCCCGACTTTTTCCGGCGGTAAGGCAATTGCTTGAATCAGAGCTTGCCATAAAGGAAAAGATCAGTTTTTTTGTAAAGATTTACCTTAACATGCTTCATGAAAACCCATATGTTCCGGGCTTCGTGATCAATACACTGAATACCAATCCAGACAGGTTCCTGAAACATATTATAAATTCAGGATTAAATCCGATGCTCCTTCAGCAACAAATTGATGAAGAAGCATCCCTGGGTTTGATGCGGAATCTCAGGGCGGAACATTTGCTTGTAAATATCCTGGGACTCTGTCTGTTTCCTTATTTAGCCAGACCTATTATTCAGAATGTTTTTAACATGAAAGAAGAAGAATATCTGGCATATCTGGAATCAAGGCAAACTGAAATCATCGATTTTGTACTTAAATCAATAGCTGTATGATGTACAGAACATTTTTATTATTTTTATTGCTTGTTTTTGCCATCAATGCTAAGGCGCAGCAACAGACGCTAACGCTCGATGAATGCCTGGCTGCAGCCATGAAGAATCATCCGCTTTCGGCTCAAAACGAAATTTATACCCAATCAAGTGAACTACAGCTAAAAAACATAGAAAACGGTAAACTTCCACAGCTTAATATTAACGGACAGGCAACGTATCAGAATGATGTGGTGGGACTTCCGTTTAAAATTCCTGGAGTTGACATGCCTGTTGTACCGAAGGCACAGTACAAAGTATCCCTTGATGCTAACCAGCTGATTTATGGCGGAGGTTCGATAGACGCTCAAGAAATTATTGAGGATTACAGCCGACAAATTAACCAGCTGAATAACACGGCTGAACTGTATAAAATGCGCGAACGAATCAACCAGTTGTATTTCAGTATTTTGCTTGCTGATTTGAATAGCGGCGTGATCGATAATACCGTTAGCGATTTGAATACCAGACTCTTGAAAGTGAAAGCTTCGATAAAAGAAGGCGTAACGTTGCCATCGGCTGCCGAAGTGTTGCGAGCCGAAATACTGAAAGCCGGTCAGCGGTTGCTGGAAGTAAAAACACAAAAACAGGCATTGGTGAAAACTATGGCGGTATTATCCGGAATCACGATCAGTGAGAATGCAACTTTTGTTGAGCCGGGAATTAATGTTGATCTCACCGTTTATACAAACCTTAGACCGGAGTTTGGTGTTTTCGGGCTAATGCAGCAAAAACTCGAAGCCACCAAAAAACTTTCGGTTGCGAAAGATCTGCCCAGGCTTTATGGATTTGGAACTGCGGGGTATGGCAATCCTGGATACAATTTTTTTAAGGAAGGATCAGCTTTTTTTGCAACAGTTGGCGCTAAAGTAACCTGGAATTTATGGAACTGGCATCAAACCAGCCGCGAAATGCAAATTCTTGATCTGAACAGCAATATTATCGAAAATCAGAAAAATGCGTACGATATGGCCAACAAGGCCCAGGTTCAGCAATACCTGGCTGATGTTGTTAAAGCAGAGGAATTGATAAAAAGTGATGAGGAAATCATTGATCTGAGGAAATCCATTAAGCTCTCGGCGGCTTCGCAACTTGAAAATGGTACACTTACGGCTACCGAATTTGTTACCGAACAACTTGCCGAAGAACAAGCCCTGCTTACCAGGAATCTTCATAAAATGCAATTGCTGCAATCGAAGGCGCTATATAAGGCGGCTACTGGTGGATTGTAAAAATTTAGTTAATGGTTAAAAGAAAATGGGAAACAGGTCTGAGTTCAAATATCTGAAAGGTATGAAAAAATCATTTATTCATATTGCCGCTTTGCGCAATTTATTGTTAATAATCGCTTTAGTGTGGCTTTCATCGTGTAAAAACAACGACAACCTGAGCGATGCTTACGGAAATTTCGAAGCCGTTCAGGTAACGGTATCCTCCGAGAGTGCCGGGAAAATTCACTACTTGAATGTTGAAGAAGGCTCACTGCAGGATTCTGGTATCATTGTTGCATTGATTGATACTACCGATCTGTATCTGAAAAAATTACAATTGAAAGCGCAAAAGAAAGCCGTTTCGGTTAAAAGCAGCAGTGTGGTAAGTCAGATTGCCGTTCAACAGCAACAAAAAGCAAACCTGATGGTCGAAAAAAACCGCGTCACAAAACTGATTGCGGATAAGGCAGCCACTCCCAAGCAGTTGGATGATATTAATGGTTCTATCGACCTGGTTGACAAACAGGAGGAATCCATCAAAACTCAAAATGCAGGAATTACTGAAGAAAAGGAGGTAATAGACCGCCAGATTGCCCAGGTAAATGAATCCATTAGCAAGTGTTATATCCGCAATCCTGTGAAAGGAACTGTTCTGAGCAAGTATGCCGAAGCCGGAGAGATTGCCGCTCCCGGTCGGGCGCTTTATAAAATTGCTGATCTTAGCGTGATGGAACTCAAGGTTTATGTCTCGGGAACCCAGCTTCCGGCTGTAAAACAAGGCCAGCAGGTGGAAGTTCTGATCGATAAGGATCAGAAAACAAACCTGAAAATGAGCGGAGTTGTTAGCTGGATTTCACCAAAAGCTGAATTTACGCCCAAAATCATACAGACAAAAGAAGAGCGTGTTAACCTGGTTTACGCTATAAAAATAAGAGTACCCAACGATGGCAGCCTCAAAATTGCAATGCCGGCGGAAGTTAATTTTGAGGTGAAAAACTGAGTTTGATTTAAGTTAAGGATTAAAAGTTAAAAGAAAAAAGTATAGATCCAGTCCCATGATCTAAGCACTATGCACCTTGCACTAAGCACCAGATAAAATCCCAATTCAAACCAAATTTAAACTAATCCTGAAAACCATGAAAGTCACAATCGTAGCAGCATTATTTGTTATTTCGATGGCATTTGCCAACAGTGTTAACGCCCAATCCAAGGCAGATAAAATCCTTGGCTACTACCTGACCTATGACGATGAAACCGGCGCCGAAAAATCGCAGGTTCAGATTTATAAGGATGCCAGTGGCAAATATTTTGGTAAAATTGTCTGGCTTAAAGAGCCCAATAAAAACGGGAAACCCAAAGTTGACGATAAAAATCCGGATACCAAGTTGCAGAGTCGTGCCATAATTGGCCTTGAGATGCTGAAGGGATTCAAATTTAACGAAAAGGATAATGAATGGAACGACGGTTCAATTTATAATCCGGCCAGCGGAAAAACCTACAGTTGTTATATCAATTTTGAATCGGCTACAAAAGTCAAAATCAGGGGTTACATTGGCGCATCCTGGATGGGATTAGGAAAAACCGCTTACTGGACCAAGGAAGCAACACAGAGGAAGTAATACCGTTTAACAGTCAGTAAAAAGCAGTCCTGAATTATCGTAAATCTTGATTTTCGGGCGTGTAATACAATAAACCATGCCGGTTGAACAATCGCCGTGTCTCCCATTCTCCGTTTCTTCCCGTCCTTTCAAGTATAATTCAGATTCTCAATAACCAACTCATGTCGGCCAACATTTCCATTCATGCAGAAAATATAGCAAAGCGCTATGGCACCAAAACTGCATTGGAAAACATATCTTTCGATGTGGCCAAGGGCGAGTTATTTGGATTTATAGGACCTGACGGAGCCGGAAAGACCTCTTTATTCCGGATCATGACATCCTTGCTTATCCAGGATAAAGGTTCAATGACTGTGGAAGGATTTGATACGGTGAAAGACTATATAAATCTGCGGAAAATACTGGGTTATATGCCGGGTAAATTTTCGTTGTACCAGGATTTGACTGTTGAAGAAAATCTGAAGTTTTTTGCTGGTATTTTTAACACCACTCCCGAAGCCAATTACAACCTGGTAAAAGATATTTACAGCCATATAGAGCCTTTTAAAAATAGAAAAGCAGGTAAACTTTCAGGCGGAATGAAGCAGAAACTGGCTTTATCCTGCGCCCTGATCCATAAACCCGAAGTACTGATCCTCGATGAGCCTACCACTGGTGTTGATGCCGTTTCGCGTATCGAGTTCTGGGAAATGCTGGCAAGGCTGCGCAAAATTGGAATTACCATCGTAGTTTCAACGCCTTACATGGATGAGGCCTCCCGCTGCGACCGTGTGGCTTTGATACAGAACGGCAGCATTATGAGCATTGATACGCCTGAAGCCATCCGTAAAAACTTCGGTCATGGACTCTGGGCTATTAAGGCTAACGACACATACCGTTTACTTGGTGACCTCAGGCGTTTTAAAGCTACCAGAACAGCTTTCCCGTTTGGAGAACACATTCATGTATCATTGTCGGACGAATCGGTTACACCCGACGAAATCATCGCTTACCTACAGGCTGCCGGTCACAGTAATGTGCAGGTTTCCCGGATTGAACCATCGATAGAAGATTGCTTTATGGAAATGATGAAAGATAATGAAAAGTGAAGAGTGAAAAGTGAATAGTGTTTGACACTGGAAAAATTCCGATAGTAGAGACGCGATTAAGCGCGGCTCTACGCGAAACCCATGAAAAACCCCTCTGTCCTTCGGACATCTTCCCGTGGGGGAGAACCCTGTAGTACAAAATTTCAGGTAATTTGGATTCTGTATCACTGAAACTCTTTAACATTGAAACCATATGATTCGGCTAATCTCAACGACCTGTAACCAGGTAACATTGAAACTCTGAAACCCTGAAACTCTTTTATACCCCATGCCCATAATCGAAGTAGAAAACCTGGTGAAAAAATTTGGCAGTTTTGTTGCCAATGATCATTTGACTTTTTCGGTTGAAGCCGGGGAAATCTATGGATTCCTTGGAGCTAACGGGGCAGGTAAAACTACGGCTATGAAGATTCTGTGTGGGTTGTCGGCGCCAACTTCGGGTAAAGTGATGGTTGCAGGGTATGATGTTTACAGGCAGTCGGAAATGATAAAGAAACGGATTGGATATATGAGCCAGCGGTTTTCGCTTTTCGAGGATCTTTCGGTATGGGAAAACTTCCAGTTTTTTGGTGGAATTTACGGACTGTCTGCTGCAAAAATCATACAAAGAACCACTGAACTTCTTGGCCGGCTGGGACTGGAAAGTGAAAAGAGCCAATTGCTGGGTTCACTACCATTAGGCTGGAAACAAAAACTTGCTTTTTCGGTGGCAATTATTCATCAGCCTTCCATTGTCTTTCTGGATGAACCTACCGGCGGAGTAGATCCGATTACTCGGCGGCAATTCTGGGAAATCATTTACGAAACCGCCAATCAGGGAATTACTGTATTTGTAACCACACATTATATGGACGAAGCCGAATATTGCCAGCGGATCAGCATTATGGCCGACGGAAAAATTGTTGCCCTTGATACGCCGGCAAAACTGAAGGAGAAATATAAGGCGGCGAATATTGAGGAGGTGTTTTTAAAAATTGCCAGGGCGTAGTTAAGAGTTAATGGAAAATGGTTAATAGTTAGTTCGAAAGATAAATCGTACATCTGAAATTGTAAATCATCTCCCCAATCTTACCTCGTAAATCGTAAATCAATGAAAGGTTTTATCATCAAAGAGTTTTACCATATTTTCCGCGACATACGGTCGATGGTTGTCCTTTTTGGTATGCCGGTGATACAGATATTACTTTTTGGATTTGCGCTTTCAACGGAAGTGAAAAATGCACCGGTCGCCATCATCGATTATTCCAATGATCAGGTTACCAGGGCTATTACTTCCAAGTTGCTTTCGTCGGGATTTTTTATTCTGGCCGACAAGGTGGAAGGTGAAGGCCATATCGAAGAAGTTTTCAGGCATGGCAAGGTGAAAGAGGTTATTATTTTCGAAAGCGGTTTTGCCACTAAACTGGAAAAAGACCAGCAGGCTGCCATACAGGTTATAGCAGATGCCAGCGACCCGAATACCGCAAATCTGCTGGTGAATTACACTTCAGCCATTATCTACGATTATCAGCAGGAATATCTGAAAGGAATGTCGCTGCCGGTTACCGTTACAACGCAATCGCAAATGATGTACAACCCGGCTCTAAAAAGTGTTTTTATGTTTGTGCCCGGCGTTATCACCATTTTGCTAATGCTTATTACAGCGATGATGACATCCATTTCCATCGCCCGCGAAAAGGAAATGGGAACCATGGAAGTTTTGCTGGTATCGCCCATGCGACCGTTTCAAATCATTGCAGGTAAAGTACTTCCGTATGTGTTGCTGGCTTTCGTAAATGCAGTTTCAATTTTGCTGATAAGCTACTTTGTACTGGATATGCCGGTCAGAGGAAGTCTGCTATTATTGTTGGCCGAAAGCCTTTTGTTCATTGTAATGGCTTTGTCACTCGGGATTTTTATTTCCACCGTGAGTAAAAGCCAACAAATGGCCATGATGCTTTCGATGTTCGCCTTGATGCTTCCTACCATATTACTAAGTGGATTTATTTTTCCGATCGAAAATATGCCGTGGCCATTACAAATACTCAGCTACATAATGCCACCACGCTGGTTTATCATCATAGTTAAATCGATCATGATAAAAGGTCTTGGTTTTCAGTATATCTGGAAAGAAACGCTGATTATTGCCGGGATGGCTTTGTTTTTTATCGCACTGAGCGTGAAGAAGTTTAAGGTGAGATTGGATTGAGGGGATTGAAGGGATTGATGGGATTGAATTGATGGGATTGAAGGGATAGATGGGATTGAATGGATTGATTGAAGACAAGGGGACAAGGAGAAATGGGGGCGTAGGGAAATGGGGACAAGGAGAAATTAAAGTCAAAATGCAAAATTGGAATTTGGGAAATAACTCTTGAAACCCTGTTCTTGTCTCACTAAGCTATGTCAAGCTGAGCGGAGTCGAAGCTGGAGTCGAAGTGCCGAAACTCTTCAAACTGTCACACTGAGTGAATCCGATAGCTATCGGATCGAAGTGTCAAACATTTCAAACCTTAAACTCTTAAACTCTGAAACAAAAACTAACAAATTGAGAATAATCCTATACATATTACAGAAAGAATTCCGGCAGATATTCCGTAACAAAACGATGCTGCCCATTATTTTCGTAATTCCGATTGTGCAGTTACTCATTTTGGCGTTTACCGTTACTTTTGAGATTAAAAATATAAACCTGGTTATTGTGGATCAGGATCATTCGGTGGCATCCAGGCAACTGGTTTCAAAGTTTACCGCTCCGCCATTTTACCATGTTAAAGCATATGCCAATTCATTCCCAGAAGCCGAAGAGCTACTCAAAACCGGCCAGGCTCATCAAATTCTGATTATTCCCAACCGTTTCGAAAACGACCTGCAAAAAGAATCAAAGGCTTCGGTTCAGCTCATCACCAATGCCATCGACGGAAGTGCCGCCGCCATTATGAACGCTTACGGTAACTCAATTATAATGGATTATAACCAGGATATCATTGTTGATTTGGCAGGAGGCGCGGAGGTGAAACAACCCTTTAATATTAGGTATTCATACTGGTTTAACCCTGAGCTTGATTATAAAACCTATATGGTGCCCGGAATCCTGGTGTTACTGATTACCATTATCGGCATGTTTTTATCCTCCATGAACGTGGTGCGCGAAAAGGAAATGGGCACCATTGAGCAGATCAATGTTTCGCCGGTTAAAAAGTACCAGTTTGTGATCGGCAAATTGCTGCCGTTCTGGTTTATTGCAATTTTCGAACTTGGTTTTGGTCTTATACTGGCACGCATTGTTTTCGACATCCCGATGCTTGGAAGTCTGTGGCTTATTTTTGGTGTGGCTTCGGTTTATTTACTGGCGGTGCTTGGCATCGGGCTTTTCATTTCCACCGTGGTTAATACGCAGCAGCAAGCCATGTTCCTGGCCTGGTTTTTCGCCGTGGTATTTATAATAATGAGTGGATTATTTACGCCTATCGACAGCATGCCGGAATGGGCGCAGCAGTTAAATATAATCAATCCGATAGCCTATTTTATAAAAATAATCCGGATGATCATGCTGAAAGGATCACAGCTTCAGGATATTATTAAACCTTTTACTGCTATAATGATATACGCAGTTATTTCTCTAACGCTGGCGGTGTGGAGGTATAGGAAGGTGGCGGCGTAGTAAAGGAATGAAACATGATAAAGTGTGTAAATTTATAGTTGCGCTTTAAAAATACACCACCTTTACGAAATCTAAACATATTCAATTATTTCCGCTTTCCCATGAAGTATCATATTTCCGTTAATAGCCAGTGAATCAAGATCATTTACAACAGGGTAAACTGAAACAGGAGCTATTTTCTCAATCCGGTGTATCAGCTTTTCAGTAAAGAATTTGTTATTCAGAATAGCGCCCATGATGAGGGTTGCATCCACTTTAAATTCGAGTACTGCCGCCATTGCGCCTATTTCCTTCGCAATCTGGTAAGCCATGGCGTCAATGATAAACCTTGCTTGCTCATCACCCGAATCAACTCTGTTCAAAATGTCGGTCAGTGACCTGGTGCCCAGGTAACCTTTTATTCCGCCGGTTTCGGTGATCATTTTACGCATTTCCTCATGAGTATATTTGCCGCTATAGCACAGATCGATAAGCTGGCCCACGGGCAAACTTCCGCTGCGGGTCATCGAAAAAGGTCCGTCGCCGTCAAAAGCCTGGTTTACATCCACTACTCGTCCGTTGCGATGTGCTCCTACCGAAACACCACCATTGCCGATGTAGGCTATTACCATTTTCAACTCCTTGTAATTGCGGTTAATGCTTTGGGCATATTCGCGCGAAATGTTAAAATGGTTGAGTGCGTGGAAAATGGAGTTGCGTTCAATAATCGGCAGGCCCGAAACCTTGGCAATTGGATCCATCTCGTCAACAACAACAGGATCGGCCAGGTAAGCCTTTGCATCGGGCAATGCCGAAGCGATTTTATCTGCGATTAGTCCGCCTAGGTTAGTGGCATGCATACCCATTACTCCAACGCGCAGATCACGTTTCATAGCTTCATTAACCTGGTAAACACCCGATTTCAAAGGCTTTATCAGTCCGCCACGTGCCATCACAATGGCAATATCTGCCGGGTCAATCTGGTTGTTTTTCAGTTCTTCCAGTATCAGATTGGTGCGGTAATCCAACTCTTCAATCACATTCGGGAATTCTGCAAGAATTTCCTTTTTATGACGCAATGATTTCAGAAATACCAGACTGGTATTGCGGTAAACGGCAATCTTGGTGATATCAACTTCAGGATAAATGACCAGGATGTGATTTGCTGACATGGTACGGGATTTTAATAAAAGGTCAAATTTATTAATATTTCCGGTACGAGAAGAGGAATGGAGAAAGTATTGTAAAAAAGAAGAGTTTCAGGGTTTCAGAGTTACAGTCCGCTGAGCGGAGCCGAAGTGCAGGGTTTCAATGTTTCATGCTCTGAAAAGGAGCGATGAATCTGGTTTGCATAACAAACATTTTTGGAACAATAGAATAAATGAACAATAGAATAAATGAACAATAGAATAAATGAACAATAGAAAATTTTACAATAGAACAGCAAATCCTGGAAACAGATGCTTTTTTCTATTAACTATTAACTGACAATCACTTACTCCAGGTCATTGCCATCTTCAATATTGTTATTGATAATATACCAGGTTATGGCACGACCAACAAAATACATGATTAAAAGAAATATAAAGGGATAATCCGAAATTATCCCGATGTGGCCGGTATAATTTAAAAGTATCAGGAAAGCGCCTAATACCGCAATCACTATTAAATCGGGTATTCTTTGTTTACTTAGCATATTTTATAGTTTTGAGATAATTCAGAAGTTTCCTGAATTTCCAAAATTAGCATAATTATCGCTCAGGTATCAATATCCCTGCTTGCCGATTGAAATTTCAAGCCTGGCCGAATTGATAAGATAGTCAATCCTTGCTTTCATCAGGCTGAGTTGGCTTTCGGCTTCGTATGATTCATTATCGAGTAAATCGAGGTTAGTTAGTGTGCCTGCCTCGTAGCGCAAAGCAGCAAGCCGGCGGGCTTCCTGTGCCTGTTCAAGTTGCAATTCGGATAGATCGATCTTACTCCTTGCCGACTGAAGGCTGGTGGCATTCTGAAACACTTCGGAAGAAATTTCGCGACGGCTCATTTCGATGTCATTTTTAACAGAATTAATATCAGAACTTGCCCACTGTAGATTATACTTATGGCGGTTGCCTGTAAAAATCGGAACCCGCAGATCAAAACCGGCCACATAATTGGCTTTTGGTTTATTCAGTTCAGGGAAATACCCATCCTTGAATCCGCCGGAAGCAAAGGCTGAAAGAATAGGATTATTTTCAATTTTCACCGACTGAAAACGTAGCTCCGCTTGTTTCTGGCGCAAGCCGGCAAGTAACATTTCATTACGGTGCGTAATTGCATAGCTGATCAGTGAATCAAATTCATAATTCACTGGCTGGACCATAAGGCGATCTTTCACTACGATTTTAGTATTCTCAGGCAAACCAAGCAGTGAATTCAGAACTGCCATCTGGTTGTCGTGTGATGATACCAGATCAAGTTTTTGGTTTTTTGCGTTCGAAATGCGGACTTTGGTCGAAAGTATCTCGTAATCCGTTGCCGAGCCAGTTTCTTTCTGCCTTGTTACAAAACCAAGGTGCTGTTCCAGTATTCCAAGCTGCATGTCTTTAATATGAACAGCTTCCTGAAGGTAAGCAACAACATAATAAGTCGTTATGGTGAGTAACGAAAGTTTCTGTTTGACCAGATCGATATTTTTTTCAGCAATATCCTTATTTGATTCAGCTACCTGGATATTTGTTTTCGTTTTCGAAAAGTCATAAATGGTCTGACGGATATTAACAGTTGTATTGTAATTATTGGCCGGAGCCATATCAAACGAACCCAGACCAGGAACTGAAATGGAAGGAATCGGGCCAATACGGGTATACCCCGCCCCGAAATCAATGTTCGGATAATACGCCGAATGAGCCAGGCCAATTCCGGCTTCAACCGTGTTGATGGCTTCCTGGGCTTTCAGTACCGATGGATGGGTTTCTAAAACTTTAGTGACAACCTGCTGCAGGTCAACAGAATCGCTGGTAAACTCCGTGTTTCCGTTCTGTGCTTTTGTCATTTTTGCTGGTAAAATACTTACAGCCAAAAGGATTAATATGTGAAAAGGGTTCAGTTTCATTTTTTTCATTTTTTGCTCTTCATTTTTCATCCATTAAAATGAAAAAAGAGAGATTGTAAAGTTATATTTTAAGCGCTTTTTTGCTGGAATGCATTATTTGTAACCTGCGACTGACCAACATTTTGCTGCATTTTCTTCTTCCTGCCTTTCAGGAAAAATACAGGTATTACGCTAATCAGAGTGATTATGGCTGCCAGCATAAAGTCATCATCAATACTTTGAATAAAAGCTTGTTTTGTGAGATTAGACTGCAGTATATAATTTGCCTGGCTCATAGCCGTTTGGCCTACATTGCCGGTTACAGTAGTTACATAACTTCCGAGGTGGCTTAACACCGACTGGTAAACGGGAGAATGCGGCTGCAATGCTTCGCCATACAATTGAGAATGAAAAGCAATACGAGCCGAAAATATGGATGTAAGCAAAGCCACACCGAAACTTCCGCCTACCTGCCTGATTACATTGCTTATCCCTGAAGCCTGTGCCATTTTATGGCGTGGAACGGAAAGCAGCGATATAGTGGTGAGTGGCCCAAACAGTAAACCCATCGAAAGACCTCGAATATACAGAGTCAGCATAATGTAGTCGAGTTCAGTCTGATAGGACATGAAACTGTTGAGATAGAAGCTGAGTGCCAGAAGTAGAACGCCGATAATAATTGGTACTTTGGGATTAATTTTATCTGAAAAAATTCCCGCAAGCGGAGCAACAAATCCCTGTATAAAACCTAATGGAAGAAATACCGCTCCCGCCTGTATAGCTGTATATCCCATTGAATTCTGCAGGTAGAGCGGAATCAGGAAAGTGCTGCCAAACATACCAATCCCAAAAATAAACATCACCAGCGCGCTTACGCCGAAATTGTAGTCGGCGAGCAATCGCAGATCAATCAAAGGTTCTTTGATTGTAAATTCAGTCACCAGGAAAATCGTGAACGAAAGCGCAGCGATGGCAAAACAAATAATTATAACCGGCGAATGCCATCCTCCTGAGTTGGTTGCCGCATTACCTTCAGTTAAAGCATAAAGCAATACCGGAAGAAAGATACTGACAGAAATAAAACCTACTACATCAAAAGATCGCTTAATTTTATTCCTGAACTCCTTTTGAATGATAGCAGTTGCAAGCATCCCGCCAATTCCGACTGGTATATTTACATCGAAAATCAGTTGCCAGCTGAAATTATCCACCAGGTAACCTCCAATGAGTGGCCCGAATGATACTGAAGCTGCCGATGCAATTGACCAGAAACCCAATGCAATGCCACGTTGTTCGGGCGGGAATTCACGGGTTATAATGGCCATCCCAACAGGCATCAGGCATCCTGCGCCTAAACCCTGTATAACCCTCGAAAAGATCAGTACATCTTCGTTGGGAGACATTCCGCAAAGGAATGATCCAAGCGTAAAAAGAAAAAGTCCAAAGAAGTAAACCCTTTTGTACCCGAACTTATCTGCCAGCCAGCCCGATGTAGGTAGCATAACCGCCAGCGAAAGCATGTAGGCTGTCAAAACCCATTCAATCTTATCGATTCCGACCCCATACGAAGCCATAATTTTAGGCAAACCAACATTCACAATGGTTGCATCGAGTACGGCCATGAAAGTGCCAATCATTACATTGGCCAACAACCACCAGCGATAAGTCGGGTTGTTTGTGTCGAAGGTCGAATTCTGCGTTCTTACGAAGTGAAGAAGATGCCTTATGCCAGGTAGTTTGTGCATTTTATTTCCTGCGTATTTTTAAGAGTGCTGACATTCCGGCTACCAGTTTCAGATTTGGATATTTATCCTTCGGATTCCAACTCAGTATGGAAAAACGAACCGGAATGCGCTGTGTAACTTTTGTGAAATTTCCGGATGCATTGTTAGGCGGAATAAGTGAAAACTGCGATGCCGTATTGGCTGCAATGTATGTAACCGCTCCTTTGAAGGTTACATCCGGAAAGGCATCAACGGTAAAATCCACTTCTTTACCTATATGAAGATAAGCAATCTTGGTTTCTTCAAAAAATGCCGTTATATATAAGGCAGAGTCTTTGGTAACAGTAAAAACAGGCTGACCGGGCTGGGCAACATCACCAGGTAATGCCCATCTTTTGGCGATA
Organism: Bacteroidales bacterium; assembly: GCA_038237165.1. Lineage (GTDB taxonomy): Bacteria > Bacteroidota > Bacteroidia > Bacteroidales > UBA4417 > UBA4417. The sequence continues at coordinate 14,546 of JBBRYZ010000016.1, forward strand.
CGTCCTGATGCCGGCGCATAAATACGTGTATTACGCAGTTGAGTTTCAATGGTACTTACCTGTGCTCCCGCCGTTTTGATGGTGCTCCGGGCACTTTCGATCATAGTCTTGCTAACGTTTACCTGTGCTTTGGCCGCTTCGAGTTGAGCCTGGGCCGATTCAAACGTTTTACGGGAGTGATCCAGTTGTTCTTTGGTAAGAATTTTGCCATCGTATTGAAGCTTAGCCCTATCGAGGTCTTCTTTTGCCTTGTCCAAAGCAACTTCCAGCACTTTGATACTGAGCTGATCATATTTGAATCTGGCTTCGGCTTGATTGACCGATGACGCAGCCTGATCTTTTGCAGCAATAGCTTGTTGCTTTTGGGCAACCATGTCGCTGCTGTCGAGTTCAACCAGCAACTGACCTTTGGTTACCGAATCACCTTCGGCTCCATAAATACTAGCAATTCGACCCATTATTTTTGAGCTTACAGCAACTTTATCCGAATCTACATAAGCATCGTCGGTAGTAATAAAGGTTGTGTATCTTACGTACCATTGCCAGCCAAATATGGCTATAACTATCACCACAATGGCCAATGCAATATAAGCGCGTATCCGCCTGCCTTTATGGCTTTTGTTTTCTTCTGCTGTTTCCATAAGTTCTTTTGAAAGGAATTTCTGATTTAATTAATTGGTTGTATTATTTTATTGTATTTCAATCCGTTGATAAATAATGTGGTTGTTTCCCGAAGCATTTTAATCAAATGATTATTCTCTTCGGCTGTCATTTCGATACTGCTCATACGCCTTGTTTCCATTATGCGAATTCCCTGCAGCAGATCGCTGAATAGTATAGCCAGTTCACCGGCATTTTCGAATTGGAAAATTCCATTTTCTTTCCCCAAACTGAATATGGTTACCAGTATGTCTGTCTCCTTTTGCCGAAGGTTATTGTAAATGTTTACTAACAAAGGTTTTACCAATTGATTATCAGACAAGCGGAATTTGCTCAGGTTCAGAAATTTCCGAAAAAGAGAATGTCTCAGTTCCACTAATTCCATAATCATCACGTCTGCTTCTGTTAATTCGGCAATTCGTTGCTCAAGTATTCTGAAAAACTCTTTCTGCTCATTTTCAATTACTGCCTTGAAAAGACTTTCCTTATCTGGGAAATAATAATAGACGGCAGCTTTCGACATGGCAATATCTGCGGCAATTTCCTGCATGGTAGTTTTTTCGTAACCATATATGCCAAGCCGCCTTTGAGCCGCTTTCAGGATAAAATCAATCTTTGCTTCCGGTTCTTCTGAAGTAGGTATTGTTTGCATATGGCAGATGCTTTTTGGCCACTTTTGTTTAATAAAACAACTGTCTGACCTTTTTGTTTAAAAGGTCAAAATTACAACATTTTACAATTGTGACAAAAATATTGACCGATTTTGTGTGTGAACACAGCCTCCCGAAAGAAAAATAAATGATTGAAAGTTGAAAATGATTAAACTGATTATGAAGAGCCAGGGAGTGTAAAATATGGCTTAATTGTTGATAATTAGCAAGTTAAAATACATTATGAAAGACTATTGCAAAAAAGCCGCTGCTTTCGAAAAAATTTTTTCAAAACTCTGGTCGATAAGTGACGATTCAGCACCGGCAATCAATGGAAAAGGATTTTCATGTGAATAAGCATACGGGAAATCGAAAACGTCAACATTAGCAAAGCTTTTCAGCGATTTTAAAATACCTGCTGCCGGAATTACTTTATCCTTGAGCAATGCAACTGCATGAATTTGGTTCTGCATTTTCTGAAACATATTTTCCCTGAACGATTTCAGGTTTCCTGCCGAAAGCATGGCCAAAAAAGATTGCCCCATTTCAGTATGATTTATGGAGCTTTTGAGCAGCTCTGATCTTTCTATTTCCGAAACCAGTTCTTTGATATAGAATTGCCTGAGGCGATCAAAAGCCCGCTGATCCATAATAAGCCTGGAAACCCCATCCATATCGTCGAAAAAGGCTCCCCCGCAAAATAGGAAAAGACGCGAGCCGGTAAACAAGCCGCTGGGATTACCCAGGAATAGAATCTGTGCCAGGAAAGCTCCGATAGAGTATGCGAATATATCAACAGAAGTATCTTTCTCAAATAAAGGGTGTTCGCCACTGCTGAGCTGTTTCGTAAGTTGAACCAAGTCGGCAGAGCTTTGCTGGCCTGAAGTAAAAAACCTTAACGGATCTTCGCAAAGCCTTTCGCTCAGTGCGACATTTGCAAAAGTTGACTTGGGAATTTCGCCCAGGCGTTGTCTTCGCAAAGCAACAAATGACGACATTGCCCGCGGATCGCTCCATGCCTCGGGTGAGCGGTTCATATGAAATGCTATCGGGAAAAGAATCACTGGCCGGCCGGTTTTCGAAACAAGGTAATATGCCCAAACCAGGTATTTGTTCCAGCTGCGTTCGTTTAAACCGTGAAGCAAAATAATGGCCTGCTTGTTTTTAGCCGGATTGGAGCTTTTGAAAACAGGATAACTGAATGAGCAGTTTTCAGGAATTGCATTATCCGTCAAGGTATTTAGTCCAGATATTTTATGAAAAAGATGATCTCTCTCTATTGCTAGAATGCTAATATTTTCCGATTCAAAACTGACCCAATAGCACGAAATATCCGAACCGGGAAAATCCGTTTTAACGGCATCCGGAATAAACAGGGATTTCAGCTGATGATGAGTTTCGGTATAGTTCATAAAATGGATTGGAATTCAAATTTCTGTTTAATCAGTCTTTAAAAAGGTAGCCGGTGAAAGTAATACGCCGCGAAAAAGATGGTGTGCGTCTTGAGCTTGACCTTCCTTTAGCCATTGATTTGCCTGTTACCGAAACCTATATGGAAAATGTGATGAAAGCATTTTCGCATTTCTCTTTACCTGAATAAACCAGAATCGAAACTACTGGTCAGCTCCAGAACTCCAGCAAATCCTCTTTACTTTCACGTTCCTTCAGTATTTCAAAGGTGTTTTTCGCAGTTTGATATCCTATCACTTTCGGCATCTGACGGCTGTTGTACCGCGACCACATGCTGAGTGTATAAGCTCCGGCATCGTGTATCAGGACATAATCGCCTTCTTCAACCACGGGCAATTCCAGGTCCTTTGCAATTACATCGCCGCCAAAGCACAAAGGCCCTGCAACCATATATTTATTGCTGTCAATTCCCGATTTTAGTTTACCGTGTTTGTCAACAACCGTAATATGATGGTGCCAGTCGCCGGGATTACAGGCTTTGCGCAGAAACAAATCGGCTCCCACATGAGTCATAACGATATTGTAGCCGGGCTCCCGTTTCACATATTCCACTTTCGAAGCAACCCAACCGGTGTTGGCATAAAGATAACGGCCAAATTCGGTTATCAGCCTGAATCGTCCATCGAAAAGTTCGTTGCAGGATGTTTTCAACATAGCAACATATTCTTCCATAGCAACCGGCTTGTTGCCAGGATGGTACGAAACCGGAAGCCCGCCGCCTATATCAAAAGTATCAATTCGGTTTGGCCTTGATTTCTGGTTCAAGCGTGTATTAACCTCATTTGCGAGGTCCAGCACTTTGCGTATTCCTTTAATAACCAAAGGAACCGGGCAGCCCTGTGAACCGATATGAACATGAATACTCCGGAGGAAGCCGTGCTTCAGGTAATATTGTATTATCCTTTCCCTGTTTTCGTTTAAAGGGATTCCGAATTTGGATATTCCATCGGCAACGCTGGTTGATTTTATACTTCCCGGCCCGACTTGTGGATTAATCCGTAAGCCAATAATACTTTTTGAAGTCTTCGTTTTCAAAATTTCTACAATCCTGTCGAGCTCATCAAATGAATCGGCATTGAGGCAAATGCCTGAACTGAGCGCATATTCGAGTTCCGCTTTTGTTTTGCAGGGCGAATCAAAAACGATGTTTTCGGGTGCAAATCCGGCCTTTTCGGCCAAATAAAGTTCGGGCAGGCTGGCAACTTCAGCTCCAACGCCCCGTTCCTTTATTTTGCTTAGGATATTGGTGAGTGGGTTGGCTTTCACAGCAATGGCATGAAGCGTTGCCGGTGGAAACTGCTTTTGCAGATCCAGAATCCGTTCATCCAGAAAAGTCAGGTCGTAAAATATAATGGCCGTGTCGTCGGAACTTATTAAATCATAATCGTATAATGCATTGCTGAAAGCCTTGCTCATTTCTTCTGCTGACAGATTCGAATGTATCATTTCCGGGGTTTAAAAAAACTTTAGTAGTCAAAATTAGTTGATTAAGATCAACACTTTAAACCAGACAAAATAAAATTAATGAATGTGTGGATATAATTACTTGTGTTTTCCTATGGAATAACTGACCTGTATACCGGTTCGGATTCCTGTCCAGGATGGGCCTGTGTAGTTATTTTCTCTGATTCCCAAGGTATAATCAGGATCGCCATTTAAGTAGAAATTGGTTGACATATCAATTTCCAGACCCATATAACAACCGATATCAAAATTAGACATTTTATATACAGCTTCGAAGCCGGGTTGTACATTTAAGCCATATGCAAAAAACAACTGTGAGTTTTGAGCCGATTCTTCATTAACTCTTATGTAATCAATCATATTGAGCATGCTGCAGATTACTCCAAAATCAACAAACCCATCTATTTGGAACTTATTTATAGTTTTTATAGGTTGGCTCCAGTGCGCTCCCGCTTGAAAGCCATTCAAGAGCATATCATAATTCCATTTGCCTGAGTAGTCAGCAATACTTATACGCCCGCCGGTTGTAAGATATCCCAGATAAAATCCAAACTTATCTAATTTCGATGGTAATCCCATGTACAGGCGGTAGTTGATGTATCCGGGGAATTTGGTTACTATTTTACCGGGTAAGGCTGATTGACCTTGCGCAGCTTTCTGAAATTCCTTTACATCACCCATATAATAAGTTCCGTATCCAGCCTTTAAGGTGAGACTGACCTGTGCCTCAACAGCAATCGAAATGAAACCCGCCCAGATAATGATAAGTATAAATCTTTTCATTTTAGTATTGTTGAAATTGACCATCCAACACTACAATAAATAACACCATTTTTGATGAATGCAGGAGAGCCCGGATATTTTATAGTCTGAATTTTTAGTCCGGTTTCATAATTATAAAGTTCCAACGTACTTTGATAGTTTGTGAAGCCTGAAAACAATACAATTTTACTGCCCGGATCTATGTCAAGTATTTCAGATGATTCGTTAGAGAATGAGGTGATAATCTCATTAGTTGCAACATTATGTATTTCGGTAAGTGCGCCATTACAAATCAAAATTTTATCAGGACTACCCGGAATGAGCTGGAAGTTTTGAGCCATATTTTTCCATATCAGAGTAGCATTACCATTTTCGATATTGTAGCATTTTAAAGAATTGTCATCATTGTCTATCTGGAAAACATACTTATTATCCTCTGAAATACTTGTTTTATAACCTTTGTTAATGTTTAATTCCCCAATGACCTTCATGTTTTTAAAGTCAAATAATTTCATTGGTGACTGATTTACAAGTCCATACGATGATGATGATAAATTGACAGTTTCAAGACTCAGGTAGTCAAAATTTGCCAATACGTTTAAAGTAAGAGGATCAATTTTTTCCTGCGGTGCTTTTCTGAGCAGAACATCCCCATCAGGGGAATAGATATAGTCGATAAAATTGTTGGCATGATGGCCAGTTGCTATAATTTGCCATGTGGAGGAATTGTACCTGTTTATATCCGGATAGGTAGTCAATAGAATATCATTATTGCCTTGGCACTTATAAAATTTTATAAATGCCATAAAGGGTTGACCGATAGTTATGCTTGTTTCAGAATAAGTATGGATATCAAACTGGGATTCATTTGAATATACCAATAGTGCAAGTTGAACGGCAGTACCAAGGATTCCATAATCACCTTCGATGGAAGTAGTGTTTATATTGTACAATAGCTGATCTGGAACTCTATAAATGGAAACCCTGTAATTTTTAAATGCTTTGTCATATTTGCACCTGTTCCAGGATAATCTGACCTTGCTCCCTGATATGATGGTGGTAGATATTGATAGCTTTTCGTCGGCAAATAATTTAAAATCACCGTCCGCTGCGTAGCCCAGGAAAGAAAAAACTTTTATCTGGTATTTGGCGCTGTCACCTACATAGGAATAATCGTAGAAATAATTCTGGTCAGGGTTTGTGATAAAACCCAGCGATCTGCTTGCTTTGGTTCCATATCCAAGTTCATCAGACACTTTCACTATTTCATATTTGCCGAAGTTGTATTTTGTATATCGTTCCCATTCAATTTTCAGCACTCCGTTGTCATTATGGATATTTGTAATTTTTACCGGAACCGGCATGGAATTGTCTACATAAAATTTCCATGATCTGGAAAGTACGAATCCTTCAGCTCCTAAAAGATCAGCCAGACTTCCTGAGCCGGAATGGGTTGTAACAACAATTTCAAGTTCATGCTCTCCATCTGAATAATTCATGCCGTCAAGTTGAAAGATTCCGCCCTTAGTTGAATAGTTCATTATTTCGCCACCGTCAACAAATACCCTGATTGAAAGCAGATCCAGATCATTAGTCTCAGAATGAAAGCTGTAAGTTGTGCTACCTTTAAGGACAAAGCCTGAGTTAATTGTGTCAAGGTCTATCGTTATATTTGCCGAATCTCTTATATTTAGATCCCTGTAATAATCATCCTTAAGCCGGTACTCGCAACCGCTAAATAAAAGAAGCATGTTAATGAAAATGAATAAACTTATAAACGGATGCTTCATTTATACTATTTGATAAAGATATGCTGAAAATGGAAAATTCAAAAACTGATGAATTCTAAGTAAAAGTAATAAAGAATTCGTTTGGTGATTGAAATCCGGAATTTTTTTCAAAGTGCCTTGTCTTCATGATCGAGCAGGATAATAATTTTTGGGAAAGAACATATTATAACACAAAGTAAACACATTAATCAGATGAAATACCGACCTGAAACAATTTCATGAGTTTGCTGAAGATTGATTAGAGCTGTATGTTTTACAGAACTTCATTCTCCTCCATTAATTCAGAATCGCTGCTCGTTTCCAGCAATGATCTTGTTTCGGCTGCCGGCAATTCTTCAAATGATCTCAGCTTTGCATTTATCTTTTTTGTTCTGGCTCCGACCAGTTCGTCAATATCCTCACTGGCTTTATTTATTTTCTCCTGTGCTTTCTTCAGGATATCGCCGAATTTCCCGAACTCAGTTTTTACGGCACTCAGGGTCTTCTTTATCTCGCCGCTTCGCTGTTCCAGGGCCATTGTCTTATAACCGAATGAAATAGTGGACAGTATGGCCGACAAAGTTGTAGGACCGGTAAGGATAACCTGGTATTCGCGCTGTAATATTTCCATCAGAGCCGGACGGCGGACGGCTTCCGCATACAATCCTTCGATGGGTAAAAACAAAAGTCCGATTTCGGTTGTATCAGGTGGGCCAATGTATTTTTCGTGAATATCCCTGGCGGCTTTTTTGATGGCATTTTCCAACGCCCGGCCAGCTGCATCGGCGGCATTTGTATCACCGGCATCATAAGCGGCTAGTACAGTGTAATAATCTTCAATCGGGAACTTTGAATCAATGGGCATCAGCAAAATCTTGTTGTCCTGGTTTTGCTGCGGAATTTTAATGGCAAATTCCACCCTGTTGTTGGTGCCTTTTTTCGTGATGGCATTAATCTCGTACTGTTCAGGAGCCAGCAGCTGTTCAAGGATATTTGAAAGCTGAATTTCTCCAAGTATTCCACGGGTTTTAACATTACTTAGCACTTTCTTCAGATCGCCGACACCAACTGCCAGTTGCTGCATTTCGCCAAGACCTTTATGAACGGTTTCAAGTCGTTCGCTTACCAGGTTGAAAGATTGTGTGAGGCGAGTCTCCAATGTTTTCTCCAGCTTTTCGTCAACCGTTTTGCGCATTTCTTCCAGTTTAAGTTCGTTGCTGTCCTGCATCGACTTTACTGATTTTTCGAGCGTGATTTTGATCTCGCTCAGTTTTTCAGTGCTGGCTACACTTTGCGTTTGCTGTGTTTTTTCAAATTCGGCGAATTGCTCCCGTAACCGTTCGCGATAATCTTTCAGGGCATCGTTCAGTTCCGTTTTAAACGCCTCAAGATTAACTTTCAGCTCAGTCCGACTTTCCTTGCTGTTAAAGTCAATAATGGTTTGGAAAGCAAGGAGTTTCTCCTCGGAGGTTTTGCGGATAGCTTCCAGTTTTTCCTCGTTCGAACGGGTTAGAATTCCCAATTGTTCCGAAAATGTTTGAGTAAAGGTGTTAAGCTGGTTTACGATTTCAGTTCTCAATACAGAAGCCGTATCGGCACTTTCTTTCCGGTTGGTGATGAATTCGGTTTTTAAATTATTCTCAGCGTCCTTAAGGGTTTGAGTAAGTGATCCGATTGAAAATTTAATTTCATTCAATTCAGAACCGGCTTCTTTTCTGCCAGACCTCAGGGTGAGGATGATATTGGCGATCAGAAGAATAATAACAAGTACTAGAAATATAGATGTAAGGGTCATTTCTTTCCGGTTTAAAATCTACCCAAAGGTTTATACCTTGAGCCTGTGTTTGGCTAAAACCAGGGTTACATCAGCAAATATAGGATAGTTTTCAAAACGGTTTAAACTAACGGAATATTATTCAAAATAACTTCAGGAGATTTCTCCGTAAGCAGGAATACTCATTAATGCAGGCTTATTCTAAGTCAAATTATATAAGAAATGGACTATATTGAATTAACACAGTTAACTGATGCCATTTTGCATATGTAAGTAATTCATTTAGGACGCCATGGCTATAGATGAATTAAGCGAAACAGGGAAAAATGCAATGCTATTCCTTTGAAAATCAATTTAATAAGATGAGCCTTATTCTTCCTCTTCATTAAAATTATTAAGTATTCCGCTATAAATTTTCCTGTCGCATTTTACCCGCGTTGTATAAACTACCGGAAACACATCATTAAAATTGAGGCCAAGCTTTAAGAGCGCCTTGGTTTTTTCGTTTTCGGTCCAGTCGTTTTCCTTGTAAAACTCTACCTGTCCCTTGCCGAAAAGCACTACCGGCTGAATATTATCAAGTCCGCCATCGCTTTGCGGCGAACAGAAACCTATATGTTTGGACTTATTGTTAAAAACAAAGTCGGTTACTACAATATGGGTGATATTACTGCCTTCGGAAACTTCTGTTTTATTGGATGCGCTTACATATTCAATCTTATTTTCCATGCAATATTCCCAGATCTGGTTTTCAAGCAAATCAGCTGCTGACAAGTCGGAGAGTCGTTTTCTGTTCATTTTTAATATAGTATAAATTGATTTTGAAGCAGCAAAGGTACTTCTTTTTTTGAGGATAACCAATTTTAATGTTTTTATAGTTCTGATTTTCAGATTTTTGGAAAAACAGAGCAAAGCATGCGGTAGTAGATCATATATATGATTATCTGATTTTGTTTTTGCCATTACATAGGCAAAGCTTTACCTGTTTTTATGCGTTCACAATTAAATATTTTTCTATGACCCAAAAGATTGATAATGAAACCGGCTTTTTGTACCTTTATGATATCCTAACAATTTAATGATGACAAAAGAAGATAAAGATCTGTCGCCTTACGAAGTTTTCGATGGAAATGCCTGGGAAGCCGGCCTGCTGAAAAGCATACTCGAAGACAATGATATTGAAACTATCCTGGAGCAAATCAACGCACTTCCCTGGAATATCCTTCCTACAACTGGCGCTTCTGCTAAAGTATTTGTTGCCCTCAAAGACTTTGAGCAGGCAAAAGCTATTGTAAATGAGTTTTATACAAACATGGAGAAGGAAAACTCAAACGGGGCTACGGAATAGATCCAATTCTATTGCAATCTGTTTGAAAGCATTGACAAAGTGTACTCACAAATTATGAGCATGCAATCTAAATCTGGTTCTCCGTTGTTGACGACTAAGGTTGAAAACATCAGATTCAGTAAGGATGAAGCTGGTTTTATTGGATCAGAATATCACCATGACCCCTGAATTCGCAATTATTTTCGATAAACCTGTAGTAAAGCCTGAGTGTATCCTTTATTCCGAAATCACGGACGTCAAAACATATACTGTTAGTTGTAAGAGTGTCGCTCGAAATAAGCGTTTTAAAATTTTCATCTACCAGCCGGAACTCAACCCGGGTTGAAGCAAGTTTGCTGAGCTGTAATGAGAAAAAGCCAATACCCGGATTTGGATATGCCACGATTTCATTTTTGAAACTTTGCAGGCATCCCGACTGGTAACTTGCTTTAAATAAATCCGATTCCTGCTTTACCCATGTATCATTCGTCCTCCAATCCGTGGTATCCAGAGTAATTTGCCAACCGTTAACATCAGTTTCTGCAAGTCCTTTGAAGTAAATTTTAATTTCAGCCGGAGGATTTACAGTTTCGTCTTTACAGTTGCTTACCAATACTGCAAGCAGGATAATTAAACAGATATTCTTAATAGATTTAGATTTGCGAAAGTTATAGCTAGTATAAGAAACAAACATAGAGTAATTTTTTTATATACTGATAAAGAAGTAAAGTTAAATTGTATTCTTTGACGAACTTCTTAGTTTTTAGAAAAACCTATTTAAACATTCCTTCTGATCAGAAATCAAACTTCAGACCTGTTTTAAATCCCAGTGTTAATTCATCGGTAGCCTGGTTGTTCTTCGAAAGCACAGGTTTAAAATACCAACGGCTTGTAGGAGTAAACGATAAACTCAGCTTGTTAAGAAATTTATAACTGAAATCAATACCAGTTACAAAATTCACATTTACATCGTTATACACAGGGTTATTGGTGTTAACGTCGGTTATTTTGGCGTTATGCTGATTATACTGGTTTTTAATTGAATTCTCTGTTGCTGTAACCAGGTCGGGATTATTAAGCAAAATACCAAACCCGGCTCCCGCATTGAGCCATGTCGAAAATTTCCCAAAGCTGAACAGCCGCCTGCCAATACCCAGGTTATAGGTGAAGTACTGATGTTTTTCAGTGCCTACATATTCCGATTTTAAGCTGGCTGAACTGTAGCTTACTGTATCCAGTCGGCCTAATGAGTTGGCTTCTGTTACTGGTGATTTCACAGCATAGCTCATGTTAATTTCAAGCTGCTCCTGGTTGTAAGCCATACCTACACTGGTGTTGAACCTAACTTTTTCCTTATTGTAACTGGCCGTAAGATCAACATTGTGGAAGAGTGATTTTCCAGTTCCATTATAAATATTTTCAGGCTGATAAGCCATGGCAAGACCAAAATTATTTTTTTGCTTTCAGTTTCAGGATCATCGGGGGTAAAAGATTTTATCGGCGCAGTTTGATTCGCGGTACTTAATCCTTTGGAGGATTCAGATATTTTGAAATCGACCGGAGTATGTAAAAAGTCCTGCATAGGAAAACTTGATTTCCGAATGGTTGTGTTTTGGGTAGGAATCTCAGTTGTTTTTTCATCCGGCAAATGGAAAGCTAAATCCTGAGTAATAGCGCTATCCAGAGGTATAACGGCAACTGTGCTTTCCGGAACGACTGGCTGCAACATGTTTGTTGCAGCCCGAACGTCACCGGTGGTTGGCATGGTTGAAGATGCACTATTGGTTTTCATCATTTTTGCCGATGATGATTTTCTGCTTTCAGCTAAATCAGAAGCAGTTGTATTTACTACCGAAGCAGGTAAAATATTCGGTTTTGTGTTTTGAACCTGCGATTTTTGTGCAATTGCAGGATTTGTCTGGTTTGTAATTGTCGGCTGAGTATTGGATGGTTTCTGAACAGCTACTCCGGGAAGCGTGGGCAAATTTGTGTAATAATCCGAAATCCTGGAAACTGTGAAAAACAGAAGTAGTCCGGCTGCTGCCGACAAAGCGATCCGAAAACCATTTCTGAGGTAGGCGGCGCGGTTAAGTCGCCCGTTAATAACAGTCCACAGTCCTTTATTGGGCGAATGAACAGGCAACTGTTGCAGCCTTTGCTGGTAAACAGCGTCTGCATCAAGCGCATCGAGCCTGTCCGAAAGACGATTCCATGTCTCCGGATCAGCGGAATGCGTTGGCAGCTGTTCATTCAGCCTCATTTTGCTATGGTTTTTGTTCTCGTCCATTTTTAATCCATCATTGCTGAAAGCCTATTCTTTAGCATCTTCTTTGCATGATGCAACTGCGATTTTGAAGTTCCGGTGGAAATTCCCAGAATTTTAGCCGCTTCTTCGTGGGTGTATCCTTCAACCTCGGTAAGCAGGAAAACAGTCCGGTAACCGTCGGGTAGCGAGAGAATTACCTTTTCGAGATACTCGCTGTTCAGTGTATCAGGAATAAGAACCATTTCATCGCTTTGTGTTTCCTCCATATCGGCAAATGTCAGGTTCCTGTTTTTCGAAAGCAGCCTCAGTGAAGTGCGCACCACTATTGTTTTAATCCAGGCGCCCAAAGCCGAATCGAACCTGTACTGACTGATATCACGGAACACCTGTATAAATGCATCCTGTAGCACATCGTGGGCATCGTCGCGGTTGTTCACTATGCGGTAAGCAATGGTGAACATGGCATCGCAATACTTGTAGTAGAGGTCGCGCTGGGCAATACGATCACTTCGGGTGCAACCTTTTACAAGATCCCGCTCAATATCGCTTTTGTTGCCGGTAATCAGTTGTACAACGTTCCTCAATCGTATATTGGTTTAGCCTCTCACAAAAGTACTATTTAATTTGTCCGTGCCGTCACTTTTGCTCTGCAGCTTCTCTTTCTTCAGTTTTCTGACAGTAAAGGGTATGTCTTTGGCAAAATGGTTGTATGGGTGTGAAATTTATGTTTTTAGACTTTGTTTTTTGAAAGATGTAAAACCACGGAGGCACAGAGGACACGGAGGGTCTTATGATTTTTGAATGATTTAAATACAGACAACCCCCAAAGCTGACTTTCGTAAATAATCTCCATGTTTCTCTGTGCCCTCAGTGTCTCCGGGGTAAAATAATCTTTAAAAATGACTGTAAGTCAGATTTGCATTGATTTGTTGATTCCATGATTTTCCTGTGGACTCTATGCTATTTCCGTCCGGACCATTGAAGATATGTTTATCTTGTTGTATACTGAATTGGCCGTTAAATGTAAAACTTAGCCTTAATTTTTCCGAGAGATAATAATATGCCTGAAGTTGAGGCCCGGAGTAGGCAAAGAAATTGTTCCCGGTCATATGTAAAAACATTTGGTTGCATGGAAAAATTATTTTAACAGATTTTATGATCCGTTTACCGATCACAAAAGGCGTTTTGTATATTTCAGCTGCTATTTTTATTTTGGTAAAGAATAAAATTACATCTTTGTTAATTGATAATGTTTTAGTCGCAATTATACTGTCATCAGAGTAAAAAATCATACTAACCTAAAACCACAATTCATATGAAGAAAACCACGCTTACTTTGTTTAACAGCATGTTAGCAATTATGCTTTATGCCTTTATTATGTTTTCGGGCTCCGGCACTTTTGCACAGGATGCCAAAGCTAAGAAAGAAACAAAAGAGCCTGCAAAGCAGGAGGTTAATGCTGTTAAGTCAAAACCAGCTACAGCGCAGAAGTCTAGAATCAAAAAGGAATCTGATAAGCCGGAGGCCAAATCTGACACATTGAAATCAGGCACTTTCAGCGGTTTAAAATGGCGGTCCATTGGCCCAGCATTTACTTCGGGCCGTATTGCCGATTTTGCAGTCAATCCCAATAACCATAGCGAATGGTATGTGGCGGTTGCATCGGGTCATGTGTGGAAAACAATCAATAACGGAACTACTTTCGAGCCGGTCTTCGACGGTCAGAAATCATACTCTATAGGTATAGTGGTAATTGATCCCAATAACGAAAATGTAGTGTGGGTGGGCACTGGCGAACATACGCACCAGCGTGCCCTTGGTTATGGAGATGGTGTTTACAAAAGCTACGATGGAGGGAAATCATGGAAAAACATGGGGTTGAAAGAATCCAGACAGATTGGCAAAATCGTAATCGACCCTAAAAACAGTGATATCGTTTACGTTGCATCCGAAGGCTCCGTATGGGGACCCGGTGGCGACCGCGGACTCTACAAAACTACCGATGGCGGTATTACCTGGACCAAAATCCTTGATATCAGCGAAAATACAGGTATTAACAATATACTTATGGATCCACGTGATCCCAATGTGCTGTATGTCAGCAGCGAACAGCGACGCAGGCATGTATACACCAAAATTGGCGGCGGTCCTGAAACTGCAATTTATAAATCGGTTAACGGAGGCAAAACCTGGGATAAACTGAAAAGCGGACTTCCAGGCGGCGATATGGGTGGAATGGGAATGGCTATTTCGTCTGTGAATCCGGATTATATTTTTGCTATTATCGAAGCTGCAGGAGATGCCAGTGGATTTTATCGCAGTACCAACCGTGGTGCAAGCTGGCAGAAAATGAGTAACCATGTCTCACAAGGTCAATATTTCAACGAGATTGTTTGCGACCCAAAGGATATAGATAAAATTTATTCGCTCGAAACTGTATCGCAGGTCAGCTTAGATGGCGGAAAAACCTGGCGGCCCTTAGGGAACAATGAGCGCCATGTTGACGATCACGCTATGTGGATCGATCCTACAGATACAAAGCATTTGCTTATTGGTGGGGACGGCGGCGTTTACGAAACATTCGATGGTGGGAAAGAATATCTTTTCAAATCAAATTTGCCGGTTGCCCAGATGTATCGCGTACAGGTTGACAATTCAACGCCATTCTATTATGTATTTGGCGGAACACAGGACAATAACAGCTTTGGCGGACCTTCGCGAAGCACAAGCGGATCAGGAGTAACAAGTGATGAATGGTTCATTACCAGTGGTGGTGATGGATTCTGGTCGCAGATTGACCCGTCAGATCCCAATATTGTTTACGCTGAGTCGCAATATGGCGGAATGGTACGTTACGACCGTAAAAGTCAGGAGAGCATCGACATCAGGCCTGAGCCCCGAAAAGATGAACTTACATACCGCTGGAACTGGAATACACCGCTGATTGTCAGCCCTCACTCGCCAACCCGTTTGTATTGTGCTGCCAACAAGGTTTTTCGCAGCGACGACAGGGGAAATACCTGGCAGGTGATCAGCGATGATCTTACCGCCAATATTGACCGCAACACCTGGCCTGTTATGGGCAAATACTGGAGTTACGATGCCGTTGCAAAAGATGTTTCAACATCACTTTTTGGCACTATTGTTTCGATGAACGAATCGCCTGTAAAAGAAAACCTTTTATACATTGGAACCGATGATGGTGTAATACAGGTTACTGACAATGCAGGTAAAACCTGGATAAAAACGGCCAAATTCCCCGGCGTTCCTGAAAATACGTATGTGAGCAATGTGCTTGCTTCGAGATTCGACGAAAACATAGTTTTTGCTTCGTTTGATAATATCTTACGCGACGATTTCACGCCATACATTTATAAAAGTACCGATAAAGGCCGCACCTGGACTTCTATTGCTGCAAACCTTCCGAAAAACGAAACCGTACACAGTATTCAGCAGGATTTTATAAATCCGGATCTTTTGTTTGTCGGAACTGAGTTCAGTTTTTATTTCAGTAACGACGGAGGGAAAATGTGGACACAGTTAAAGAGTGGAATGCCTTCCATTCCTGTCCGTGATATTGCCATCCAGAAAAGGGAAAGCGACCTGGCCATAGCAACTTTTGGCCGTGGCTTCTACATTATGGACGATTATTCGCCTCTCCGTCTAGTAACAAAAGATCTGCTTCAGAAAGATGCCTATCTCTTCCCTGTAAAAGATGCCCTGATGTACATTACCAGCGGTACAAAATACGGGCAGGGTTCAACATATTACATTTCGAAAAATCCTGATTTTGGCGCTGTTTTCACTTATTTCCTGAAAGATGTACCTAAAACATTGAAGGATATGCGTCATGACCGCGAAAAGAAATTGTTCGAAAAAGGAGACCGAATGCCTCAGCCTACTGATGCTGATTTGCGTGCTGAACGCGAAGAGATTCCGGTATATCTTACATTTACAATTACTGACGCAACCGGGAACGAAATTTGCCGCATCAATAAAGCACCATCGGCAGGAATTAACCGTACAAACTGGGATTTACATTATCCCGGGAAATCGCCGGTAGATGGAAAAGAAAAATACGATCCGTTTGCCACTCCGCGTAGAGGAATTCCTGTTATGCCGGGCAAATATAAAGTCAGTTTATCAATAACTGTGCGCGATACAACAAAGCAGCTTGCCGGCCCTGTTGAATTTAATACAGTGATCATTGAGAATGCTACTTTACCTGCTACTGACAAAGCTGCTTTAGCCGATTACCAGAAGAAAGTAACTGAGCTTTCCAGGGTAATGCGCGGAACTGAGCAGTATAATGACGAACTGCTTACACGTTCCTATGCACTCCAAACTGCATTAAATGCGGTTCCTGGCGCCAATGCTGATTTGCGTTCGCGTATTGGTAAGGTTTCGGAACAACTGGAGTCCATTAAATTGAGATTTAATAACGAGAGTAGCAAGCCCAGCGCTGAGGAAACTCCACCGTCTCCTGTTACATTAAACAGCCGGCTTTCAACCATGACTTATTCAAGTTGGGGATCAACAAGTGCTCCTACACAAACAATGAAGGATGCTTATGCAATTCTTATGGCTGAGTTTCCATCGGTTTACGACCAGATAAAACGCATCGGTGAAACCGACCTGAAAGAGTTCGAAAAAGAGGTTGAAAAACTCGGCGCTCCTTCAACACCGGGAAGATTGCCGGTTTTGAATAAATAAGAGTTAATAGCAGGGATATATTGCGAAACCTGTCATTTTTATAATAAACTACCTATGTTAAGCCTTAGAATCAGGGCCTGGCATGGGTAGTTTTAGTAATGGTACTTTTTGTTTCAGAATAAAAGAACGACAAACGAACTTTTGTTAAAGTACCTGTGTTTCTGCATATCTATTCGGGTATATAAAAGAAAAACAAATGCTTAGACCTGAAAAACTTATGAAATCAATTTGCTAACCGCAATTCAAATATAACGATACAGAAATATTAAATTACGATTTAGCTGCTTTATAAAGGCAGGCTGAAATCAATTTTGTATTCTACCTGAAATACATTCGGCTTCCTGCTTTTCCTTTACGGTGGAGATAGATCCCGGAATCGGTGATATGACCTTCAATTTTCTGGGCGATACCTGATTCGTAATCAAAGTGCTCGAGTAGAAGGTATCCTTCGTCGGAAGTTTTATCAATGTGTTTACTGGCTTCCAGCAGTGCTTTGTTGGCATTCATTTCAAAGCTTTCTTTACTCAGAACATATTCCTTATCCTGATGCTTGTGTTGCTTATCAGAAAGAATAAATCCCATGCTTGTTGCATTTTCAATTCCTTTCAGATCAGACTTGCTGATCAGGGTTTTATAGGATTTCCATCCCAGATAATAAAATCCGGTCTCAAGCAGGCAAAGTGTTGCAAGCATTGGTACTATAGAGTCGGAGTATGAATCATCCCACAAAATAAGCTCGGTTTCCGAAGTCCGGCTTTGCCAATCCAGGACTTTATCATTAAGCAGACCTATTTTAACTCCTTTGTATTCAATTATATAATAAAAATTAGTGAAGTTATATATCCCGTCAATCCATTCCTGCACAATACCAGGTGGGTTTTCCGAGGCTTCATCCGATAGATTTTCTTCCACCAGGTAGAACTTCTCACTCACAAATTCTATATCCTGCTGTTGGAGCAGGCTTAACGTAATTCCGTATTTACTGATTTTCATTTAGTCGTATTTTCTAAAAACTTCCTTTTGTATTTGATGCTCAATTCAATATCGTTACTTATCCGATATTGGATAAGTTCTTGATAAGCGACACGAAAAGTAGTCGTTTTAAACCGTTAATTTTGAATAAAGTTCTGCAAACTGGCTTCGAACGGGTAAATTATACCAGGTTTGATTTTCCAACAATTTCCTCCATCACATTGGTCAGACTAACAAATTGAGCAACACTCAGCTGTTCGGCTCGTTTGCCGGCAAATTCGCCATTGTAATCTCCAAGTGGTTTCAATGCATTATGCAGCGTTTTCCGACGTTGATTAAAAGCGGTTTTCACTACCTGTAAAAGAAATTTTTCGCTACAGCCCAGCTCCTTGGTTTGGTTTCGATGTAATCGGATAACTGCCGATTGCACCTTTGGTGGCGGAACAAAAACACTGGGATCAACAGTAAAGAGGTATTCAATATCGTACCAGGCCTGTAACAATACGCTTAGGATTCCAAAGTCTTTTTTCCCCGGAGGCGCTGCTATGCGAACCGCTACTTCCTTCTGAAACATTCCGACAGCCTCATTTACCTGTTCGTGATTTTCGAGAACCCTGAACAGGATCTGACTTGAAATATTATAAGGAAAATTGCCGATTACCGAAAATTGTCCTTCAAATTGACTTGCGAAATCCATCCTGAGTATATCGGCTTCGATCAGTCCATCGCCAAGTTGTGGGTAATTTTGGCGCAGGAATGCCGCCGACTCACGATCTACTTCAACGGCAACAAACTTTTCGAAATTCTGTTGAAGCAGATATTTAGTCAGCACACCGGTTCCGGGTCCAACTTCAAGTACTTGTTTTGTGGATTGTGAAAGGCTTCCGGCTATTCGGGCAGCTATGTTTTCATCTTTCAGAAAATGCTGTCCCAGGTGTTTTTTTGCTCTTACTTCGTACAATGGGCGGTGGGGTTTGGGTTTATCTTTTTGTTCAAAACTTTTTGTTCAAAACTTCGGGTTCGATACTTCGCGTTCAATACTTCGTGTTCAATGCTTCGCGTTCAATGCTTCAAATAATTTTTATTTTAGTAGAATCTCTCTAAAATTGAAATCTTGAACGCTGCAGGCATTGAACCTTTGAACGCGAAGCATTGAACCTTTGAACGCCGCAGGCATTGAACCTTCAATTCACCTGATCTTTCCTCAACGCCCTGAATTTTTTACGGGCTTCGACCACATAAAGGCTTCCGGGATATTGTGTCAGGATTTTTTCATACAATTGCATGGCTTTGGCTTTGTCGTTCAGCTTGTTTTCGTAAAGTCCGGCAAGATTGTACATGGCATCATCTGCAAGCAGATCGTAAGGGTATTTCTCAATAATCCGGGCATAATATATTGCCGCAGTATCGAACTTCCCGGCTTTAACATAAATTTCAGCTTTCTTAAATAATGCATTGTCGATGATTGAGTGCTTAGGGTATTCAACAATTACCGAATCAAGCACGGCAAGAGCATCGTTGTCGCGGTTACGGAATTCAAGTAAGTCGGCTCTGGCATACATTTGCAAGGGAGTAGTTACGCTGTCTTCTTCAATGTTATCAGTTATCAGCAACGAGAGTTCCATAGCGTCATTTGCGATCAGTTTCGAAGTGGCGGCCTTTAAAACATCAAGCTGACCACGTGCCCAGTCAAATTCTCCTATATAAAATGATAGTTTCGCATTCCTGAATTTTGCTTCATGACCCAGAGGCTCATTCTTAAATGACTTTTCAACCTGAGAATAAAGCAACGTAGCTTCCCACGGATTGTCCGAAAAAAGAAATATATCTGCCAGTTCAAGTTTGCATTCCGCCTGTTTCGGCAATGGTACTTTTGGGATAGTGATAGATTGCAAAAGAAGATCTGTTGCAGCATCTGTTTCGCCCAGGTAAAATGCCTGTAAATGAGCCAGGTTAAGAATAAGAGGGATGGTAAAGGCGTTTTTACCAAGTTCATCAAGCAGTTTCGTGTATTCCTGCTTCATCAGAAAAAGCTTGCTCTTATCAAGCGAATATGAATTTTTAAATTGTTTAAACTCAGTATTAATCAATTCGATGCGGCTAAGCATAACCAATTCCCTGTCCGCATTTTTTTTGACTATATATTTATACCCGTCGATGGCAGCATCAAAACTTTCGTTGCTTACGCAAAGTGCAGCCAGATCAAAAATCCTTTGCCCGTTTTCGCCGTAACGTCGGTCGAGGGCTTTGGCCTGCAAAAGTGCAAATGGAAAATCCTTCTGCTGAACGGAATGCCAGAGCAGCAATTCGTTGTAAATGATTTCATCGGGATGCTGTTGTAATTTTTTCATCAGAACAGCACGATAAGTATCATTTTTCGAATTATCTACATCGTCGCTGAGCCAAGCCTGCAAACGGTTCTCAACCATACTTATCTGCTGAGGTGTAGATGTAAGCAGGTTAAGGTATTCGTCTATCATAGGCTCGATACTGCCTAATGACTCGTAAGTGTATGCCAGTTCGTAGGCAAAAGCGGCCTTGTCCTTCAGCAGTTCCCGTCCGCGCAGGTAAGTGCGTATCATGTAATCCGACTCCCTCCGGCTGGCGAAAGCATTGGTAAGGTTATAGACCTGCATCCTGTCGGGCTTAAGATCTTTCAGGCAGTTTTCATAGATTTTGCGGCCTTTCGCAATATCTCCCTTCATAATATTCAGGTAACCCATATCCACCTGGTAATGTGGATCATCCGGGTTGTTCCTGAGTTCTTTCTTTATAATCCTTTCCGCTTTGTCAAATTCCTTCAGCTCGAAAAGTGTATTTATATAATAGATGTAGTTAAACTGGTTCGGACTGCGGTTGTATAAAGCTTCGAACGTTGACAGCGCTTTATCCAGATCCCTGTTCATATAATATTGAACACCAAGCTGCTCCTCCGTTTGCTGGGCAAAAAGCCTCCCTGAGCTTACTGTTGCCAGAAAGCCTGTTATTGCAAACAGAAGAAGAACTTTTGGCTTCATTGCTGAAATATTAAATTTCGGATTTGCGATTTCAGTTTCCAGAATTATAAATCGGACATCCGCATTCCGACATCTGAAATTATTTAATCCACTCAAATCCAGTGTAAGGCACAAGAGCTTTCGGAATCCTGATGCCTTCAGGTGTTTGGTTGTTTTCGAGTAATGCGGCTACGATGCGTGGAAGAGCCAGAGCACTGCCATTCAATGTATGAGCAAGACGTGTTTTGCCGTTACTGTCCTTAAAACGAAGTTTCATGCGGTTGGCCTGGAACGACTCAAAATTAGAAACAGAGCTTACTTCGAGCCAACGTTTCTGAGCAGCCGAAAATACTTCGAAATCATAAGTCAATGCGGAGGTGAAACTCATATCGCCGCCACAAAGCCTGAGAATACGGAAAGGCAATTCCAGTTTGCGTACCAAACCGGTTACATGAGCGCGCATGTCTTCCAAAGCTTCGTATGATTTGTCCGGATGCTGGATTTGCACAATTTCGACTTTATCAAACTGGTGCAAACGATTTAAACCGCGTACATCTTTCCCATAGGAGCCAGCCTCACGACGGAAACATTGCGAATAAGCTACGTTTTTAATAGGGAAATCAGTTTCTTTCAGAAGCAGGTCGCGGTAAATATTGGTTACAGGTACTTCAGCAGTTGGGATAAGGTAAAAATTATCCAGGTCCGCGTGGTACATCTGGCTGTCTTTATCCGGTAACTGGCCCGTAGCATACGCGGAAGCTTCGTTCACCATCAGAGGTGGCTGAATTTCGAGGTAGCCGGAATCAACACCTTCGTTTACAAAGAAATTGATTAATGCACGCTGCAGCCTGGCACCTTGACCTTTATACACAGGAAAGCCTGCACCTGTGAGTTTTACGCCAAGTTCAAAATCAATAATATCGTATTTTGAGGTAAGTTCCCAATGTGGAACGGCATTTTCACCCAGATCGGGGATTTCGCCTTCGCTGTAAATAGTGAGATTGTGTTCAGCAAGATAACCTTCGGGTGTATCGGCGCGCGGAATGTTGGGCAAAGTGACTAGAAGATCGTTCTGTTCCTTTTGCAAAGCTTCGAGTTTTTCGTTCACTTCGCGGGCAATTACTTTGAGTTCAGCAGAACGGGCTTTCAACTCATTGGCTTCTTGTTGGCGGCCTGCCTTAAAAAGATTTCCGACTTCGCGTGCAATCTGGTTCGATTCAGCGAGGTTATCGTCAAGCAGTTTCTGGGTTTCGCGTCTTTTAATATCGGCTTCCAGAATTTTGGCAATTGTTTCGCGAGCATCAACACGTTTGATGGCGAGGCGTTCAATTACAAGTTCAGCATTTTCGCGCAAAAGGGATAATTCGAGCATTTTTCTATGTATTAGGATTCTTAGTGATAAAGAACAAGATTATACTGTTTCAGGTTCAAAGGTTCAAAAGTTCAAGGGTTCAAAGGTTCAATTGCCTTCGGTGTTCTTGCTTCGTTGTGCCCTCTCGCAGTGACGGGTTCAAGGATACTTACCAAGCATCGGGGTTCATTACCAGGCACTATGCACTCAGCACTATGCACCAATTATTTAAATTAAATGCACTTCATATCCGCTCATGCTTTTCCACCTGCAAAAATAAAAAATCTCCTGACTTGAACGATCAGGAGACTTCATTATAAGTGTTTGGAACAGCAGTATGAACTGCCAATGCGCTTATTCGCCCTGAATAGGATGAACAGAAACGTATGATTTGTCGTTCGCGCGTTTCTTGAATTGAACCAATCCGTCGCAAAGAGCGAAGATGGTATGATCTTTTCCAAGTCCTACGTTGAGACCTGGATTGTGAACTGTGCCACGCTGTCTGATGATGATGCTACCGGCCTGGGCGAATTGTCCGCCATAGATTTTAACACCAAGACGTTTGCTATGTGATTCGCGTCCGTTCGATGAACTACCGGCACCTTTTTTGTGAGCCATATCGTTTGAATATTATGAGTTACAATTAAAATTATGCGTTTATCGCTTCGATTTTTACCTGGGTCAGATTCTGGCGGTGGCCACTTTCCTTCTGGTATCCCTTACGACGTTTTTTCTTGAAGATTTTTACCTTGTCGCCACGTAAGTGAGCCAGTATGGTAGCCGATACTTTGGCGCCTTCAACAAGCGGTGTGCCAATGGTTACAGTGCCTTCGTTATCCAAAAGCAATACTTCACTGAATTCAACTGTTGAACCTGCATCTCCTTTGAGGCGGTTCACATAAAACTTCTGATCTTTTGCAACTTTAAACTGCTGCCCGGCTATATCTACTATCGCGTACATTTTCAACAATTATGTTTTTTATCCGTTAAAATGGAGCGCAAAATTACGATTTTTTTAATACGAAAATGCATGTAGGTCAAAATTTTACAACTTTTTTTTATAATCTTTATAATGTGCGTAAAAAATAGTGCTTTGGCAAGTAATCATGTATATATTTCATTTTAGGGTAAAGAAGAGTTAAAAGTTAATAGAAAAGGGTTAATGGTAAGACATCCAATCATAAAAACATTTGTTCCTGATTTAGCTTTATGTTAAATCTGATTAATGCAACATTTTTCTATTAACTTTTAACCATTAACTAGAATTAACCTTTTCTGTCGTAAATTTAACATTCAAATCTGAACATGATAAAATCAAATCTCAAACAGCATTGTTATTCATAAAAAAATAAGAATCAAAACTAATTCATAAAATAATATCTCCCATGAAATACAATCAATTAGGTAAAACCGGCGTACTTGTTTCGGAACTTTGCCTCGGCACCATGACTTTTGGTGGCAAAGGATACTGGAAAGCCATTGGCGAATTGCCACAGGAGGAAGTAAACAATATTACAAAAACTGCCGTCGATAACGGTATTAATTTTTTCGATACTGCCAACGCCTATTCAGAAGGAATGTCGGAAATTATGCTGGGCAAGGCTATTTCCAGTTTAGGCATAGAACGGCAACAGCTTGTGATTGCAACCAAATTGCGAATACGGATGGGCGCCGGAGCAAACCAGGTTGGGCTTTCGCGACTTCATATTGCCGATTCGGTGGATGATAGTCTGAAGCGGCTTGGCCTTTCGCATATCGACTTACTGTATATTCATGGTGTAGATACGCTCACTCCGCTTGAAGAAACCATGCGCGGACTCGAAGATGTGGTTCGTGCAGGGAAGGTCCGTTACCTGGGAATAAGCAATCACCCGGCATGGATGGTGGCCAAAGCCAATGGTATTGCCGATAAAATGGGCTGGACTAAATTTGTAGCACTGCAGAATTATTACAGCATTGCCGCCCGCGATGTGGAACGTGAACTTGTGCCGTTGGCCCTCAGCGAAGGTCTTGCCCTGATGCCCTGGAGTCCGCTGGCCGGTGGATTTATGTCTGGGAAATATACCCGCAACAACGAAATTGCTGGCGACAGCCGCAGGGATTCGTTCGACTTTCCACCGGTGAATAAAGCTAAAGCTTACGATGTTATCGATGTGCTTCTGCAGATAGGAGCCAATCATAATGTTTCGGCTGCGCAGGTTGCCCTGGCTTATATTCTTAAAAAGCCAGCCGTTACCAGCATAATTATCGGAGCTAAAAAGCATGATCAATTAATAGATAATATTGCTGCCACTACTCTGGAACTTACTGACCTTGAAATACAGCAGCTGGATATCATAAGCGCCCTGTCACCTGAATATCCTGGTTGGATGCTCGAACGGCAATCGGTTGGGAGGCTTCCACAAAGCTGACGGTTGCCAAAAAGTATAAACCCCTTTTCATCCTAATAATGTTGGCAAATTTACCGGGTATCTTTAAAAAGGTTATTTGTTTGTTTCAAGTTAAACCCTTCTAGGCTTTTAAACCTTTGAAGGGTTCAACTCAAGCCACAATAATTAAAACCAGCACTTAATATGCTTCAATTACCTAACTTAATTGATAATAAACACAAAGAACCACCAGCATTAATAGTATTTATTCTACTTTTACCGTGTTAATTTTTAATGCTGTAAATACTGTATGCTTTTCAATAAAATAATTATAAATATCATAGTATCAGGTATTAATGCTTTTATTTTAGTTCGTTATATCTATTTGCTTTATCATAAAAAAATCAGTCCGTCGCTTGCCATGTGGACTTTTTTCTCATTAGCCGTTGGTATTAGCCTGTTCACCTATTTTGCCGAAAGCCATCACAACATCAGCGATAATATTTTGAATTTTACTGATTTGATTGTAGTAGTCAGTATTTCGATAGCTATATTGATTTGGGGTGATAAATCAACCCGCTTTAACCGCTTTGATGTGGGCTGCCTGCTTGCCGTTATTGGGATTATCGCTTTTTGGGTGATTTCGAATAACCATGTTGTTACCAATTATTCCGTTCAAAGCATTATGGTGATTTCTTATTTCCCGGTTCTGGGCCGAATGATGAACCAAAAGAAAAACACGGAACCATTTTCTACATGGATTGCTTTCCTGTTTGCCGCGGGTATTTCACTTTTTGCAAACAAAGGATGGCTGGCTTCGGTTTATGCTATCAGAGCATTACTTTGTACGGGAACCTTACTGTTATTAATGATGAGGATTGAGATTAAAAATCGGAAAAAGGTTAGTGCTTTACATGTTGAATAAGATTCATTCGTCGATCACTAACCAGGATCTATTTCAAAAACCTGATCGGCTGGAAAGATCTTGATTTGTCAATCGCCAATCAAATATTACCCTAATATTCCGCTAAATATTTTGAGCAAATTGTTCAAACTCAGCAGGCGAAACTATTGCAGTATTTCTGAATGGATTGTGCTCCAACAAATCCTTGTCGCCCGTAACCAGGAAATCAGCTTTCGAAAAGTCAATTAGATCCAGCAGGAAATTGTCCTTTGGATCCCTGCACAGGTAATGTATTGGCCTGATTTCAATTTTTATAGCAATAATATCCAAAAGTTCAATAAGTTCATCAATACTTTCCCGAGGGAAATATTTTCTAAGCTTTTCCCTTCTTGTAACTTCCTTTATTTCTGTTAAAAGCGGATCAGTTACAAGAATTTGTATTCGGCCATCAAACAGATATTTTTTTATACCAGACAATCGTTTCCCGATCAGAAAGCCAATCCAGACATTGGTATCAAAAATAACTTTAATGTTTTTGACTTTCATAAATCTGTTGCCTTACAATTTCAACTTCTTCATCAATTGTCTCTAGGCTAAGTTCATCAGCCCGTAATGTTTTAAGGAGTTTTGATAGTTTAGCTTCAACAACTTCTTTCTCCAATTCTTTCGACAGTTTTAGTTTCTCCAGTTTAGGCAGTTGCTTTACTAATGAAAGAATCTGATCATAAGTTAAATCTAATTTCAGTGCCGTGCCCATAAATTCTTTTTTACAAATTTACGAAATTTTAGTTTTGTAGTTATTTTTTGCTTTCAGGAAAACTGTGAACTAAAGTTTGGATATATTATAGTTGAAACAAACTTATCAGGAATTAAGAACAAGGATTAACGATTTTATAAGCAAAACCTGATCGGTCGGACAAATCAATATACGTCATTTGTCAATCAAATTTATTCTCCTACATATTCCTCCTATACTGTCCACCCACCTCAAAAAGCGCTTGTGTTATCTGCCCCAGCGAACAGTACTTTGTAGCTTCCATAAGACTTTCGAAGAGATTGCCGCCATGCAGAGCAGCACTGCGGAGCTGTTTTATATGTCTGTCGGCTTCGGCCTGCCAGGTACGATGCAATTGATTGAGCATACTGATCTGGTATTCTTGTTCGGTTTTGGTGGCTCGTATTACTTTTTTAGGAATAATGGTTGGTGAACCTTTGCTCGAAAGGAAGGTATTTACACCTATAATCGGAAGTTCGCCGGTATGCTTGAGGCGCTCATAATACAATGATTCTTCCTGTATTTTGCCCCGCTGGTACATGGTTTCCATAGCTCCCAATACGCCTCCGCGTTCGTTGATGCGGTCGAATTCGGCCAGCACGGCTTCCTCAACAAGCTCGGTAAGTTCCTCGATAATAAACGAGCCTTGCAACGGATTCTGGTTTTTGGTAAGCCCCAGTTCGTTGTTAATAATCATTTGTATGGCAATGGCACGGCGAACGGATTCTTCGGTAGGAGTGGTTATTGCTTCGTCGTACGCATTGGTATGCAACGAGTTGCAGTTATCATAAATGGCGTACAAAGCTTGTAGTGTAGTTCTTATATCGTTAAAATCAATTTCCTGTGCATGCAGCGAGCGTCCTGAAGTTTGAATATGATATTTGAGCATCTGCGATCGGCTGCCTGCCTTGTAAAGTCCTTTCATGGCTTTGGCCCAGATAAGGCGCGCAACACGACCCATCACCGAATATTCGGGATCTATGCCGTTGGAAAAGAAAAACGAGAGGTTAGGGGCAAACTTGTCGATATTCATTCCGCGTGAAGCGAAATATTCAACATAAGTAAAGCCGTTGGCAAGTGTAAAAGCAAGTTGCGTAATGGGATTTGCTCCGGCTTCGGCAATATGGTAACCCGAAATGGATACAGAGTAAAAATTCCGGACATTGTTTTCAATAAAATACTGTTGCACATCGCCCATCAGCCTCAGCGCAAAATCGGTGCTAAAAATGCAGGTATTCTGAGCCTGGTCTTCCTTTAAAATATCAGCCTGCACCGTACCGCGAACAATAGCGATAGTATCCGCTTTTATTTTCTGATAAACATCAGCCGGAAGGACCTGTTCGCCGGTAATACCAAGCAACTTAAGCCCCAGCCCATTATTGCCTTCGGGCAAATTCCCCTGGTAGGCCGGGCGTTTGGTGCCGTGTTGCTGATAAACGGCGTTTATTTTCTTTTCTGTTTCTTCTTCCAGCCCATGTTCATGAATATACAATTCGCATTGCTGGTCGATGGCGGTATTCATAAAAAATGCCAGCATTGCCGGTGCCGGACCGTTGATGGTCATTGAAACGGAAGTGGCCGGATCGCAGAGGTTAAATCCGGAATAAAGCTTTTTGGCATCGTCGAGACACGCAACCGAAACTCCTGCATTGCCTATTTTGCCGTAAATATCAGGACGTGTTCCCGGGTCGGCACCGTAAAGCGTTACTGAATCGAAAGCCGTCGAAAGCCGTTTTGCAGGCATGCCAAGCGAAACATAATGAAAGCGTTTGTTGGTGCGTTCGGGACCGCCTTCGCCGGCAAACATGCGGGTCGGAGCTTCGTTTTCGCGTTTAAACGGGAATAATCCACCTGCAAATGGAAACTCTCCCGGAACATTTTCAGTCAGGCACCAATACAAAATATCACCCCAATCCTTATACTTCGGCATAGCAATTTTCGGGATGCGGAGGTGCGACATTGACTCCGTGAAAGTCTGTACTTTAACCTCCTTACCACGAACGAGATAGCTATAGTTATCTTTTTTAAGATGGCTGACTTTACTTTGCCAGCCGTCTAGGAGTTTTTGAGATTCGGGAGCCAGAAGTCGCTGGGTATGCTTATATAGT